>DATAML010000089.1:0-7839 GCA_036260545.1 Caproiciproducens sp. | reverse complement strand
GATACGGACCGGGACAATTTTATGTCCGCCGAGGAGGCAAAGGCTTACGGGCTGATTGACGCAATTGTCCAAAGCAAATAAAAGAGCTGCCGCCGCTGCGGCGGCTTTTTTTATTTAATGATGTGATTACGAACTCTGCGGAGCCATAAAAATTTTTATGTCCCTATTGACTTTATCAAAAAGCGGAGCTATAATAACATTAATGTAAACAATACTAAATTGATATGAATAATATGTAATAGAAGGCGGCGCCATGAAATCCGTTCAATACAAAATGAATATTGACTGTCAGGGAACAGTCTGTTGCCGCTGTTGCCGTTAAAGCTAGTCTTTACATTTATTAATCTGAATTATTATATTAGGAGTGATCATTATGAAAATTGCAAAAAATCTTACAGACCTCATTGGAAACACACCGCTTTTGGAGCTCTCCAATTATGAGCAGGAAAAGAATCTTGAAGCCACCGTTGCCGGTAAACTGGAATATTTTAATCCGCTTTCTTCTGTAAAGGACAGAGTCGGTTATGCGCTGATCAAGGACGGCGAGGAAAGAGGCTTAATCAATAAGGATACCACCATCATTGAGCCGACCAGCGGCAACACCGGAGTCGGTCTCGCGTTTGTCGCAGCGGCAAGGGGCTACCGCATTATCCTGACCATGCCGGACACCATGAGCCTTGAGCGCCGCAGGCTGGTTGCCGCGCTGGGCGCGGAACTCGTTCTGACCGAAGGAGCCAAGGGAATGAAGGGCGCCATCGCCAAAGCGAATGAACTGGCTCAAGAGATTCCGAATTCCTATATCCCCGGCCAGTTTGTAAACCCGGCCAATCCCGCCATTCACCGAGCGACCACCGCACAGGAAATCTGGAAGGACACCGACGGCAAGGTCGATATTTTTGTAGCAGGCATCGGCACAGGCGGAACCATTACCGGTGTTGGCGAGGCCTTAAAAAAGCTGAACCCGGACGTGAAGGTCGTGGGCGTGGAGCCGGCAAGCTCCCCGGTTATCAGCGAGGGCAAGTCTGGCCCGCATAAGATTCAGGGCATCGGCGCGGGTTTTGTTCCGGATATCCTGAATACCAAAATCCTTGACGAAGTAATCACCGTAGCCAATGAGGACGCTTTTGCGACCACAAAGCACCTTGCAGGCACGGAAGGACTGCTGGTGGGCATTTCCTCCGGCGCGGCGGTTTACGCCGCAACCCAGCTTGCAAAACGTCCGGAGAATAAGGGAAAACTCATCGTTGCCCTTTTGCCGGATACCGGCGAGCGTTACCTCTCTACCGGTGTGTTTGACTAAGCTGTCTTTTACAAATTCAATAGAAAATCCGCGGCAGATTTCATTCGTCTGCCGCGGATTTTTGCTGTTATTTGTTTCGTCTATGCCTGAGAAAAAATCAAAGTGTTCCGGAATACCTATTCGATCAGGCAGTTATAAACGAGTTTAAGTATTTAATAACATCGTCGGATAGCTTATAATCGAATGACAATAAATCAGCGGGAACTTTCATATTTTTAACAACATCCGGTGATATTTGCAATCGAACGGTATCAGTGTCCGCATAGGTGGTTAAGCTGTATATTTTCTCGACATCTGTACTGCCTGCAACGGCGGACTTCTTGTAAACTACGAAAATATAGTTTGGTTTGCAGTCAGCACTGCTTGTTTCGCAAGCGGACATATCCTCCGAAAATGTTGCTTTTTTAGCAAATTCATCCAATATGGAGGTGTCGTCGATCGTTTTTAATAGATGGTTGTCGGCGGCAGAAAGCACCTCAATTTTTGCGATTTTCTGGCCGCTTAGCAAAGATGCGGGGTTTGCATCTTTTGCGTTTATGGCTGATGTACAGCCGATGCAAACAAAAACTGCCAGAATCGTACAGAGGAGCAACATGACTCTTTTGCTATTTATCTTTATCACCTGTTCCTATTAAACAAAATTGGATTAGTCATTACGATGCATTTTATTTCAATAAATAAATTATATCATAATTGTTTTTATAAAGAAAGGGAAATTCCTCAAAAAATCACAAAGTCATCACAATCAAGGCTTAGTATAAGGTATAATATAATCATCCATGCGGCAATCGATTCACTATCATTTATAGTATATGGGGGCAGAGGTATGTATCGCATTTTAGTAGTTGACGATGAACAGAAAATCAGGGAACTGATTAAAAAATATGCGGTGTTTGAAGGCCATACCGTAACCGAAGCGGGCGACGGGATGGAAGCGATCACAATCTGCCGGAGCAGGCCGCATGATTTTGACATTATCATCATGGACGTCATGATGCCGGAGTTGGACGGTTTTTCCGCAGTCAAGGAAATCCGCAAATACACTACCACGCCGGTTTTAATGCTCAGTGCGCGCGGCGAGGAATACGACCGTATCCACGGGTTTGAGCTTGGAATTGACGATTATGTGGTCAAGCCGTTTTCGCCCAAAGAGCTGATGATGCGGATCAATGCCATTATCAAACGCTCCAGCCCGTCGGGCACGGAAGCTCAGAAGGAAGTGGTGCGTTTCGAGGGGCTTACCATCGATTTTACCGGGCGCATCGTCATTGTGGACGGGGAAAAGGCGGAGCTTTCGCCGAAGGAATACGACCTGCTTTTTTATCTGGTAAATAATAAGGGCATCGCCCTTACGCGCGAAAAACTGATTACGAACGTATGGGGCTACGACTTTTACGGCGACGACCGTACTTTGGACACGCATATCAAGCTCCTGCGCAGAAGTCTTGGAAATTACAGTAAATTTATCGTTACGCTCAGAGGGGTGGGGTACCGGTTTGAAACGGAAGCTGCAGTTTAAGCGCGTCAGCATAAAGTGGCAGATATTCGGGTGCTTTGCTTTTTTTACCCTGCTGATTCTGGTCTTGCTGTGGGTATTTCAGGTCGTATTTCTGGACGAGTTTTATAAATCGATTAAAATACGGGAAATCAAAACTTCCGCCAACACGCTGGTGGATAATATCAATGCTTCCGATCTTTCCACTACCGTTCAGAACCTCTCGCAGAATACCCAGACCAACATCTTTATTATTGATTCCAAGGGCAGAAAGCTCTGCTCGGTCAATGCTGCGCCCAATGTTCTGGACCGGGTGAATGCGGAAGGGTTGGCAAAGATTTATGCGTTTACGCAGGATCAGGGGGGCACGTATTTTGAACGTTTTCCGCAGGATGGCGGCAAAGGGCCGGAATATGAGAATAAGATCAGGCCCCCGCGCGGCGGTATGGAAAGCATGGTCTATGCGCAGATTGCGGCAAAAACAGACGGGACAAAACTGCTGGTGCTGTTGAACACCACCATTTCGCCGGTGGATGCGACCGTAAATACGCTGCGCATACAGCTCGTGTATATCACGGCGATCATGCTCCTACTGGCGCTTCTTCTGGCCCTGCTGCTTTCCAAGCTGATTTCGAATCCGATCGTAAAGATCAATTCTTCGGCAAAGACCCTTTCTACCGGGAACTATGATGTAAAGTTTGCTGAAACCGGCTATAAGGAGATCGCGGAGCTTGGGCACACGCTGAACTACGCAGCGGTGGAGCTTTCCAAAACCGAAAATTTGCGCCGCGAGCTGATTGCAAACGTGTCGCATGATCTGCGTACTCCGCTTACCATGATTACCGGATACAGCGAAGTAATGCGCGACCTCCCCGGGGAAAATACGCCGGAAAACGTTCAGATCATCATTGACGAGGCCACCCGTCTGACTACGCTGGTCAACGATATGCTCGATATTTCCAAGCTGCAGTCGGGGACGCAGACCCTTGAGAAAACCGATTTCAATCTTACGGAAAGTATCCGCAAAATCATGCTCCGCTACACGAAGCTTACGGATTATAAAATTACATTTGATGCCGATTACGATGTGGCGGTCAACGCCGATGAGCTGAAAATCTCACAGGTCGTCTATAATCTTGTAAACAACGCGATTACGTATACCGGCAGTGACAAACTTGTGGCGATCAGCCAGACGGTTGCCGGGGGCAAGGTTCGTATAGAGGTGCGCGATACCGGCGAGGGAATCCCGCAGGATAAGCTCAGGGATATCTGGGACCGCTACTATAAGGTGGACAAATCCCATAAACGCGCGCAGATCGGAACCGGCCTCGGCCTCTCCATTGTAAAAACCATTCTGGATATGCACGGCGGTGCATACGGGGTGGAAAGCCGGGAGGGCGCGGGCAGCAGATTCTGGTTTGAACTGGACATTCTATAAACTTAGGCCGGAAAAGGGAAGCCCCCTTTCCGGCCTCTTTGATATTTAAAAATTTGTGGTATAATAAAATGATTCAATGGTTATCCATATCCCGCGGGCAGCGCCTTATTAGCGGCGAAAACGCGGAGAACGATAGTTATGTTAAAAAGCAGGAGTGATAATATGAATATTTCTGTGATAGGCTGCGGCCGGTGGGGAACCTTCCTTGCGTGGTATCTGAACCAGCAGAATCATAAAATTATGCTTTACGGCAGGGAAAATTCCCAAAAGCTTGCCGAACTCAGGGAAAGCCGCACAAACGGCCTGGTTACCCTGAACGATTCCGTGCGGATTATAAGCGACCTTGCCGAAACAGTTTCTTCGGCGGAAATCCTGATCATTTCCATCGGTGCGCAGAACCTGCGCGCGCTGATGAAGCAGATTACCGAATTTGACCTTCACGGAAAAACTGTTGTGCTCTGCATGAAAGGCATTGAAGCGGATACCGGTATGCGCCTGACGCAGATCGTGGCACAGTATGCGCCGGGTATTCCCGTCGCCGTATGGGTCGGGCCGGGGCACGTGCAGAATTTTACAAAGGGCATCCCGAACTGCATGGTGATCGACAGCGAGCGGGAGGAAACAAAGGAATTCCTGATAAAAACGTTTTCCAGCGACCTCATCCGGTTCTATTACGGCACGGATCTGCTCGGCAACGAGGTCGGCGCGGCGGCGAAAAATGTAATCGGAATTGCAGCCGGAATGCTGGACGGGCTCAACAAAACCGCGCTCAAGGGGGCGCTGATGTCGCGGGGAACGCGGGAGATCGCGCGCCTGATCCGCGCCATGGGCGGGAACGAAATTACCGCTTACGGCCTGAGCCATCTCGGCGATTACGAGGCGACGGTGTTTTCCGAGTTCAGCCATAACCGGAAATTCGGTGAATCGTTTGTCCGCGGCGAAATATACGGCGAGCTGGCGGAGGGCGTCGCTACCACGACCGCGCTGCTGAGGCTCGGCGTTCAGTACGGAGTCGAGCTGCCCATCTGCAAAGCGGTGGACGAAGTGGTCAACGGCGGCAGAGAGCCGAACCGTGTGCTCGGCGACCTCTTCCTCCGCAGTCTGAAAAAGGAATTTTAATGTAAGGCTTGGAATCCCAATAACGGGAATGCTATGAAACGGGGCACTTCGTTTCAGATGGAAAGTCACCGGAAAAATAAGCGGAGTATTTCAAGATAAAATTGACAAAATTAGTAGATAATCATACAATAGAAACACTGAAGATTAACAGCGGCGCCGCCGCATCAGAACTTGATGCATTCAGACGCCGAAAGATCGTGCGGGCAGCGCGATTTTTCGGTAGACTGAGCGCCTGTGCCGTGAACCGTTTCGGAAAAGGATGATAACTAAAATGAGTGAAAACTGTACACATGATTGCAGCTCCTGCGGCGAAAACTGTTCCTCCCGCAAAACGAATCCGGCTGATTTCCTTGAAAAGCCAAATGAAATGAGCAAAATCAATAAGGTAATCGGCATTGTCAGCGGAAAGGGCGGCGTGGGTAAAAGCATGGTAACCTCCATGCTTGCCGTATTACTGAACCGTCGGGGAAAACACACCGCGATTCTGGATGCCGATATCACCGGCCCGTCCATCCCGAAAGCGTTCGGGCTGAAGGAAAGAGCCATGGGCAGCGAATACGGGCTTCTTCCGGTCAAAACCAACACCGGAATCGATGTGATGTCCGTGAACCTCCTGCTCGATGATGAAAGCGCTCCGGTCGTCTGGCGCGGCCCGATGATCGCTAATATGGTCAAGCAGTTCTGGACGGACGTTGTCTGGCAGGATGTGGATTATATGTTTGTGGATATGCCTCCGGGAACGGGCGATGTGCCGCTTACCGTGTTCCAGTCCATCCCGCTGGACGGTATTATTATTGTCACTTCCCCGCAGGAGCTTGTCTCCATGATTGTCGCCAAGGCGGCGAACATGGCCAACATGATGAATATTCCCATTCTCGGAATTGTGGAGAACATGAGCTATGTCAAATGCCCTGACTGCGGCAAGGTAATCAATGTGTTCGGGGAGAGCCATGTGGACGAGATCGCGGCGAAGTTCCGGCTTAACGTGCTGGGGAAATGCCCGTTCGATTCCGGCGTTTCAAAGAACTTTGACGTCGGCCTCGCCGAACTTGTAAACGCACCGTGGCTGGAAGCCGCTGCGGACACAGTTGAAAAAATAAACAGCAAATAACAAGAACGCCCGCCAAAATTTTTTTCGGCGGGCGTTTTTGCTTAGAAACCTCCGGCTGCCCGTGATTTCTTAAAGCTTCTTCATATAATCGTCCATTGCATCCGCAACGGATTTTGCGTATTTTACCGCTTCCACTACGGTTTTGGCGCCGTTCACCACATCGCCGCAGGCATAGATACCCGTTCGCGTAGTCGTTCCAAACCGGTCGGTTACCAGAAGTCCCCGTTCATTCACTTCAATTCCTGTTGTAGTGGAAACGATTTTATTCTTCGGTCCCTGACCGATTGAAATGATGGTGGAATCAGCCGGATATAATTTTTCGTTTTCCTCGCTGATCTCAATGCTTTCATCCTCGTGGAATATTACATCCTTAAAGCAAGGTCCTTCGTCCGTAATACGGCAGGCAATTTTACCGTACACGAACCGGACTCCGTCCATTTTTGCGTATTCAAACTCTGCGGCGCTGGCGGTGGCCGTTTTTGAGCGCGCATATACGGTAACATGCTTTGCTCCTTTGCGCAGCACCGTCCTTGCAACATCCATCGCGGTATTTCCCGCGCCGATGACGGCAACGTTCTGTCCAAGGTCATAACTGTCCGGATTACACAGGTAGTCGATGGCAAAGTGGACGTTGCCGAGGCTTTCGCCCGGTATATTCAGTGCGTTTGGGCGCCATACACCGGTACCGATGAAGACAGATTTGTAACCGTCGCGGAACAGATCGTCAATGCTGAGGGCACCGCCGATCGTGGTGTTCGGCCGGATTTTCACACCAAGAGACAGCAGCTCATTTTTATAGCGGCTTAAAATCCGTTTTGGCAGACGGAATTCCGGAATACCATAGCGCAATACGCCGCCAATCTTGTCCCGACTGTCAAACAGCGTGATGCCGTAGCCCCGCTGCGCCAGCAGGATCGATATGGTGATGCCTGCCGGCCCGGAGCCGATGATGGCAGCCTTCTTGTGCTTCCTGCTTTCCGTTTCGAGCTTTACCTTATCCAGATAGTTATCGGAAATGTAATGCTCAATGCTGCTTATATTTACCGGGTTGCCCTTGTGGCCGAGAACACAGTGTCCCTCGCATTGTTTTTCATGGTCGCAGACCAGGGAGCAGATAATCGAAAGGGGATTATTCTCAAACAGCATCAGACCTGCGTCGTCAATGCGTCCCCCAAGAAACGCCTGAATCATTTGGGGAATCGGCGTGCTGATCGGGCATCCGTTTCTGCATTGTGGTACTTTGCAGTTCAGGCAGCGCTTTGCCTCATTTACAACGTGCACCGCCATTTTGGCTTTCCTCCTTTTGAACGGAAATCATTGTTACCCTACTATACCTTAGACGGTCGGATACCGTCAAGTGAAGATAATTTCCAGTT
>DATAML010000085.1:0-1805 GCA_036260545.1 Caproiciproducens sp. | reverse complement strand
TGCGGACAGCCGCGCCCTGCAAACGTGCCGGTATCTCATCAGCCGGGCAAAGCAGGAGTTTCATGAGGAATGGCAGCCGGAACCGTATTTTCCGGGCTTGTCCGATATGAGCTATCTGGGCTTGCCCGAGGGAACCGACATCGAGGGGCTGAAAAAGAATTTTCCGGCATGGGGCTCTGGCTACGAAATTCCGCTCGACGCCATTGCGCAGCTCAACATTCCGTTCCTGAACATCGGGCCGCACGGAAAGGACGCGCACCGGACGACGGAGCGGCTCTGCCTTTCCGATTCCTTTGACAAAACGGTTCCTCTCATTACTTTCGCGGTGAAATACCTGCTGAAACCTGAGGACTGATTCAATAATTCTGACGATAAAGGAGAAGCAGTATGAAAATCTTTGTTTACAGCTGTCGGTCGGATGAGGCCGGATATTTTGAAACCTTCGGCGAAAAGTACGGGGTTGAGCTTACGCTCTGCAAAGATGCGCCGACGCTTGAAACCGCGGAACTGGCAAAAGGGTTTGAATGCATCAGCATCATTACCTCGAAGATCGACGCGGCGCTGCTGAAAAAGTTTTACGAAGTCGGCGTTCGGTATATTTCCACGCGTACAATTGGCTTTGACCACATCGATATCAAAAGCGCGGACGCGCTGGGTATGCAGATAGGGAACATTACCTATTCGCCCGGCAGTGTGGCGGAGTATACGGTCATGCTGATTCTGATGGCGCTCCGCAAGGCAAAGGCAATCCTGCAGCGGAGCAACGTTCAGGATTATTCGCTCAGAGGGGTGCAGGGCAGGGAACTGCACAATCTGACTGTGGGGGTAATCGGCACGGGCAGAATCGGCCGGACGGTAATTCGGAATCTGAGCGGCTTCGGCTGCAGCCTGCTTGCCTATGACCTGTACCCGGATGAAGAAACAAAACGGTATGCCGAATATGTGCCGCTGGAGCAGCTGTTTGCGCAGAGCGACGTGATTACGATGCATGTGCCCGCCGCAAAGGATAATTTTCATCTGGTCAATAAGGACACAATCGCGAAGATGAAGGACGGAGTAATCCTGATCAATACGGCCCGCGGTTCGCTGATTGATACGCAGGACTTTATCGACGGCGTCGAGAGCGGAAAGATCGGCGGCGCGGCTCTGGACGTGGTGGAGGATGAATTCGGCCTGTATTATAACGACCTGAAGTGCAAGGTGCTGAAAAACCGCGGCCTCGCGCTACTGAGGTCCTATCCCAATGTGCTTGTCACGCCGCACACCGCCTTTTATACCGATCAGGCTGTAAGCGACATGGTGGAGAACTCCATTAAAAGCTGCGCCGCGTTTATGCAGGAGAAAATTCAGTAATCTCGTTCCGTCTCCATACCCTTTCTATGTAAGTTTTTCCATCCGGCCCGCCGGTCAGATTGTCAATACCGGTATATTCACGTGCAGTCTGCTCGTTCTGTTTCATCTTGTTCCCCCCTGCTGATTTGGACGCAGTATTTTTCAATAATTTTAATTTCGTCTGTGTCCGTGCAGTTTATTCAGTCAGAGAAACATTTTTGTTATCGGATGAACCCTGCCGTATATCCGAATGATTCCCGTTTTCCGGCCGGAATCAGGCCGAAAAAAAAGCCTCCGTCCGCAGCGTATAGCTGCAACCGAAGGCTTTTTCGCATCTGGTATCATAGTTTATTTCATCCCGGCCGCAACAAGCACACAATCCTTATGCTGCTGCTCATAGGCAGCATCCACCGTGGTGCTGTGCGACGTGCTGTGGTAGAGATACAGGTCAAAGTGGCCGCTCACATTATTTG
>DATAML010000082.1:0-2130 GCA_036260545.1 Caproiciproducens sp. | reverse complement strand
ATCTTAACGACGATGGGCGGCAATCTGAAGAGCCTGTTCACAAAGACTTCGGATACGCTTGGTTCTGCGGTATCCACAGCGTCTGTTACATCCTGATAGAATCAGATTAATAACGGGAAGCCAAACCTCGGCTCCAGGGACGGGGTTTGGCTTTATCCTTTTAAAGGATGGTGAGCCGGATGGATATGAAAAGTGAAAAGGGGCAGGCGATGGTTGAGTTTGCCCTTGTTCTGCCGTTCCTCATCCTTTTATTCTGCTTTATTATTGATGCCGGATGGCTTTTCAGCAATCAGATCACCGTCAACAACGCCTGCCGGGAAGCGGCGCGTTATACCGCGATCCATTTCAACGACAGTACCGTGAATGACGACGCCCTTGACGCGGAAACCGTTGTGAAAAATGAAGCGCCGTCCCTTTCCTCGCCAGTGGTTACGCTTACAAATCCCGGCTCCGGTTCGGCAGAGATACACGTAACGGTTTCCGTTCCGGTTCTTACGGGAGTGACTTCCACCGTGCTTGGAAAATCCAGCGTCGAAATCAACGCAGACAGCGTCATGAAAATCGAGCAGTAGAATATCCCTTTGGAGGTTTCCGTGTGAAAAAGATCAGAATTTTGGCTTTCTTTGCCGCGCTGGCCACCGCGCTCGGCGTTTACCTGTTTTTTTCCTCCGTCAATAAGCCCTCAAAAATCGTCCGGACAACCGTGGTTGTAGCGGCAAAGGATATCAAGGCGAATACGACGATTACCGGCGACATGGTAACAGTTTCCGAAATCGAGACGGAAGCGGTGCTTCCGAACGCGGTCAGAGACCTGCCGCTTGCCGTAGGCGCGGTGATGAAAACGGACGCGGTTGTCGGGGAGCAGATTCTGAGCGACCGGCTGATCAAGGCCGGAAAAACAGACAGTCAGACGCTGGCCTACTCCATAACGCCCGGCATGAGGGCGATCACAATTGCGGTGGACAACACCAAAGGGCTGAGCGGCCTGATCAAGCCGGAAAATCGGATCGACCTTATCGCACAGTTTCAGGTGGATGCGCAGGCAGAAAAAAGCGCCAGCTCTTCCGCCGTGAAAAACACCCCGATGTCCAAGATACTGCTGCAAAATATCAAGGTGCTTGCCACCGACCAGACCCTTTCCAAGGACGCGAAAACCAATTCCTCCGGCTATTCGGCAATCACGCTTGAGGTTACGCCGCAGCAGGCCGTGGAACTGAGCTTTGCGGCGAAGAACGCTTCACTTCAGGCAATCCTGCGGTCTCCGATCGACAACAAGCAGGTTGAAGTTCCTCATATTACACAGCAGGATGTAATCGGAAAATGAACGCCGGGGGAGAATTCTAGATGAAAATCAATGTTTTGCTTGTAAGCAAGCTGGAAAGCACGCTGAACGCCATGCGCAAACTGATTGACGACGAGGAGATCGCCGTAGTGGGCGAATCGTCCGGTGGGGTGCGGGCTTTGGATAAAATCGAAAACACGTCGCCCGATATCCTGATTATGACGCTCGGCGGCGGCGATTCCGATGTGCTGAACCTGACGGAACGCGTCGTCCTCCATAAGCCAAGAACCTTTGTAATACTTCTCGCCGAAAACACGGACGCCGGTACTTTAATGGAAGCCACAAGGGCAGGGGCGCATAATATCACCGAATTTCCCGCAACCGCAAAAGAATTTGCCGAGTATATCAAATCGGTTTACAACAGCGAAACCACCCGGCTGAATTCTCTGGCGGAAAAGCAGAACATTACCTGGATGTCGCGGGTCATCACCGTTTTCGGTTCAAAGGGCGGGCTGGGAAAGACGACAATCGCCACCAACATCGCCGTCCGGCTTGCGCAGAGCGGAAAGAAAGTGGCCTTAGTTGACCTCGACCTCCAGTTCGGAGATATTCATATTTTTCTGGATATCGAGCCGAAGGAAACCATCGCCGAGCTGGTGCAGGATGTTTATACGCCGAATATCGATTCCGTGCGCAGCTACATGGTCGTGCATTCCAGCGGCGTCCATGTGCTTTGCGCGCCGAAAAGCCCGGAATATTCCGAGGTCGTTTCGCCGGACAGGGTGCAGAGCCTTCTGAGCCTTCTGCGCTCGTATTATGACTTTGTTATTATCGACACGCCGCCGTGG
>DATAML010000078.1:0-1902 GCA_036260545.1 Caproiciproducens sp. | reverse complement strand
CCCTTGAGCGCTTCCACCTTATGGTCTTCCAGCGAGCGAACCATGCTCGGCGCGCCGGAGGCCTGAACGCCGTAAACCTTGCAGTTCGGGTTCAGGGTTTTCACCGCAAAAGCCACACCGGAAATCAGGCCGCCGCCGCCCACCGGGACGATCACCGCGTCTACGTCGGGAAGCTGCTCCAGGATTTCCAGCCCAATGGTGCCCTGTCCGGCAATCACATCCGGATCGTCAAACGGGTGGATAAAGGCGGCGCCGCTTTCCTTCTGCAGCTCGCACGCTTTTTTGTAAGCGTCATCGTAAACGCCCTTTACAAGGCAGACGTCCGCGCCGTAGCTTTTGGTTGCCTCCACTTTGGAGATCGGTGCGCCGTCGGGGATGCAGATGAGCGACTTAATCCCATTTTTTGCCGCGGCGAGCGCCACACCCTGCGCGTGGTTTCCGGCGGAACAGGCAATAACTCCCTTCGCTTTCTCCTCGGCAGAAAGCTGTGATATTTTGTAGTACGCGCCGCGCACCTTAAAGGAACCGGTGATCTGCAGATTTTCGGTTTTCAGATGAACCTGGCTTTCCGGGTTGATGAGCGGAGCATTAATCAAATCGGTTTTACGGATCACGTCCTTTAAAACGTAAGCCGCATGGTAAACTTTATCCAAAGTAAGCAAATTGCTATCCCCTATCATTTATATTTATGATCTCTCTGTCACTGCGGCGGAGAAATTGCTTATGCATATTTGGCCTGTTATTTACTTCATCATCGCCATGGCGCCGGTACGCAGAATTTTCAGAACATTATAAGGATTATACAGCTCGATAAACGAATTAATGGTGGTTGCGTCGCCGGTCAGTTCCAGAATCATGGAATCCGGTTCGACGTTCAGAATGTTGGCGTGGAACACATTGGCAATCTCCACCAGTCTTTCGCTGTTCTGCAGGCTGCGCTCCACCTTCATGAGCAGATGCTCGCGCACAACGGCTTCTTCGCGCTCCAGCACGTTGACCTCCTCGATATCCACCAGCTTGCTCAGCTGCTTATCCACCTGGCGAACGATGCGGTCATCGCCCGAAACAACGATCAAGATGCGGGAATATTCGGTATTTTCAGTCTGCGCCGCGACGATGCTTAAAATATTGTAGCAGCGGCGGCTGAACAGCCCGGCAATGCGAAGAAGCACGCCCGGATTGTTTCTTGCAAGCACGGACAAAACATATTCCTTATCGGTACTATTCTGGCTCATGACGCGTCCTCCTTACATTTCCAAAATCGGGTCTTCCACGGAGCCGCCCGCGGGCACCATGGGAAGCACGTTGTAGTCCTTATCGATCAGGCAGTTAATGAGCACCGGCTCACGCAGGGAGAGAGCCTCTTTCAAAACCGGCTCAATATCCTTTTTCTCTTTGATCGTCAGCGCCTTTACGCCGAACGCCTGCGCGAGCAGTTCAAAATTTGTATTTTTATCCAGCGTAGTCTGGGAAAAACGGCTGTCGTAAAACAGCTTCTGCCACTGGCGTACCATACCGAGCACGGTATTGTTGAAGATCAGCTCGATGACCGGGATATTATAATTTGCCAGCGTTGCGAGCTCGTTGCAGTTCATATGAAAACTGCCGTCGCCCGCGATGTTGATGACGCGCTTATCCGGATTGGCAACCTGTGCGCCCATCGCCGCGCCGAGCCCGAAGCCCATCGTACCCAGCCCACCCGAGCTGATAAACCGGCGGGGCTCGCGAAATTCATAGTACTGTGCGGCCCACATCTGGTGCTGGCCAACCTCCGTGGCAATGATCGCCTTGGAACCCGCCAGACGGTTGAGCGTTTCCAAAACCTCCTTCGGCGTGACGGCTTCGGGAGAAGCCTGCTCCTGCATCAGCGGGAATTCCTCTTTCCAGCCGTCGATGCGTCCC
>DATAML010000074.1:0-11047 GCA_036260545.1 Caproiciproducens sp. | reverse complement strand
TCGGCCGCGGCAGGAAATTCCGCAACGGAACTGAACGTGCAGCCGATTGCCATCATAAATGCCAGGACAAGTGAAACCGCGCGTTTCCGTATGATATGTTTCATATCCATTTCCAATCACCGCTCCTTATTTATCGAAAAGGCTCCCGGGCAATACCTTGATTAGTATACTGTAAATATTTTACATTTATGTATATTGTTCCCTTTACTACAGATTATATTCGTAGAAAGTCACACGCCGGTCACATAACTTCCAATATTTATATTTTATTCAAAATTCTGGTATTTATTCCTTATCCTGTGATTCCGCGAGATAAATATTAGCAGCTGCTGTGACCACTCAAAATGATTTGCTTTTTCAAATGAGCAGCTTGTGTTCTGCCGGTGCAGTCGGACGCTGTTCTGAAGAATGTAAAAAACTCCCGCGGGCAGCCTGTTTTCTGCCGTGCGGGAGCTTTGCGCCGGATTCACGCAAAGAGGCCCCGGAAGCCGTACAAGTACGTGCTTCCGGGGCCTCTTTCATTTTTAACGGAGTTATACCTTTACAATATAATTCGCTTTTCTCGGAGCGGCGGCGGCAACCCCTCCCGGGGTGGCATAGCCCAGAATACAGTTCCCGACTCCGACATAGTCCCCTTTGATCCCCCACTGCCGCAGCAGTTCTTTGCCCTCCTGCGTTTCAAACATTTGCTTGGCCCTGTAGATAAAGCAGGAATCCACGCCCACCGCATGGGCGGCGTTCATCAGGTTGCCCATAACAAGCGCGCCGTCCTCCAGCGCGGTGGATATGTTTTTATCGGCAAGAACTACGAGCACCGTGGGAGCGCCATAGAACGGATCAGAATTGTTTCCCATTACGGCGGCGTTCATCTTTGAAAGCTTTACAACGGTTTCCTTATCCTGTACGGCTACAATAATCGGCGACTGTTTTCCCATCCCCGTAGGAGCATAAGTGCCTGCTTCAAGAATCGCGTCCAGCTCTTCGCTCTTGATCTGTTCCGGTAGATACTTTCTGCAGCTTCTTCTGGTTTTTAATACTTCCAGCGTTGCGTTCATAATTCATTCTCCTTTTATGATATTGCTGTGCTTATTTTTATTATCTCTATTATAGCGTTCAGTAATGCAGCTTCAAGTACCATCTTTATTAAGAGTAAGTATCTGCTTGGATAGTATGCGGCTGGGTTCCACTTTATAAAGAAATCATTATGCCCGCAAACTCCAGCCTGCGGGCATTTAAATATTGTTGAGAAATTCAATATTCAATCTGGCGGACGCTGGCGCGTTCGACAAACTCATTGCAGATTTGAATCTTCGTTTTCGCCTGCGTACCGGAATGGATCAGTTCAATCAGCCGGCGCACTGCGATCTTCCCCATCTCCTGCTTAAACACATGGATGGAGGTTAGGGGCGGGCTCGAAATGCTGCAGAACTGCAGATCGTCAAAACCGATCAGCGAAATGTCCTCCGGGATACGGTACCCGTGGCTTTGCAGCGCCTTCATGGCGCCCAGCGCGATAATATCATTGTCCGCCATAAACGCCGTAGGCATTTCCGGGCCCTGCTGCAGGAACCTTTCCATATCGCTGTAAGCGCCGTCCATGGTGGGGGTAAGTGAAAAAGTAAACTTCGTTTCCGGCTGTATACCACTGTTCAGCATTGCGCGCTGGTAACCCAGCTGGCGGTAAATAAAATTCCGAATTCGCACGCTGCCCTGCAGATAACCAATCCTGCGGTGGCCCCTGCCGATAAGATACCGTACCGCATGGTACACCGAATCCGTATTGTTGATCAGGACGGAATTGAACGTGGACTCTTCAAACCAGCTGTCCAAAACCACGAGCGGCGAAGGGATATCCCGGAACGCCCTGATTTCCTCCTCAGACAGTTCCGTAGCAAGAAGGAGAATTGCGGATTTGCTGTCGTTCATCAGCTTGTTCAGACTTTTTTCGTAATCAGGCGAACACCTGTCCAGATTAAAAATCGCAGTTTCATAACCGGAATTCCTGCTTTCGCTTTCCACTCCGGCAATCAGGGAAGAGAAAAACGGCGTATCCGCAACCACCAGACCGCTGTTCCGGTAGATTACGAATTTGATATTGTTGATCTTTAATTTTGACTGGTAGCCGTTCTCCTGCGCAATTTGCAGAATTTTCTCCGCGGTTTCCCGGTTAACCCCTTTTTTATTGTTCAAGGCATTGGAAACCGTAGCCGGCGAAAAGCCCGAAATACGGCTGATTTCACTGATGTTTACTTTCATTCTGCTATCCCCTTCACCCATTTCTTCATTATAAGGGAAACAGGGGACTTGTTCAAGTATAATTTATTGATTCAGGGGAATAAATCCGTTCTCCGACGCCGGCAGTTTTCTACCATCTGAGGTCATTTTCCCCTGCCTCCCGTTCCGTACTGCAAGAGAGCCAAAAAAAGAAGGCGCCATCCGTTTTGATGACGCCTCAGAAAAGAGGAAGGGAGACATGTATTTCAATGAAAAGAAAAATTCAAAACTTCATCCAGCGCGGGAATCGAAGGGGCCGCGCCTTTCCGCGTGACCGCAATCGACGAGGCCTTGGAAGCAAGCTCAAGCGCTTCCTGAGCCGTATTGCCCTGTAAAACGGAGGAAAGAAAAAATCCGGTGAACGTATCGCCCGCGGCGGTGGTATCTACCACCTTAACCGGGTAAATCCCGTGTTTCACGCGGCCGCTGCCGTCCTGATAGACGGCCCCGTCCTTGCCCAGGGTCAGGACGACCGAAGTCTTCGGATAGGTTTGCGCAAAGAACTGTAAAATCTTTTCCGGTTCGCGCGAGCCTGAAATCTGCAGACCCTCAATTTCGTTGAGGAGCAGAAAGGAAACCTTGTACAGGTCGCACTTCTGCACCGCTTCGTCAAACGGGGAGGGATTCAGCGCAATGCGCATCCCCCTCTGACAGGCTGTATCGATGATATAGTCGATATCGTTTACTTCATTCTGGAGCAACACCATGTCTCCCGGCTCAAAGCCGGAAAACACTTCGCCGATATATTCCCGCGTAAGGCAGCGGTTGCTTCCGCCGAATAAGAGGATGCTGTTCTGCCCGTTTTTATCCACCTGAATCACGGTGTGCCCGCTTTTCCCGGGGATTGTTTGAACCAGCGAAGTATTCACGCCGTTTTTCCCGCACAGCTCCAGCAGGGCGCCGCCGTCCTCGCCGACCATTCCGGCGTGCCAAACCTCCGCCCCGGCTTTTGCCAGCGCAACGGACTGGTTCAATCCCTTGCCGCCGCAAAAGGTTTCCATGCGGCCGGCAGCCAGGGTTTCGCCCGGCATCAGGATATGGTCGACCGAATAAACGTAATCATAATTCAGCGAACCGAAATTCAAAATTTTCATGCTCTGTCTCCTTCAGGCGGGAAAAGCAACTCCCGCCCTGAGAATGATATTGGGATACGGGGTGAATTCCCCGGTGCGGATTGCAAATTTCACCTTTGCGGACATCTCTTTTAAATCATGATGCGGGATCATTTCGCTGGGTGTGTCCGGCAGTTTTGCCTGAATATACGCGAGGAGCTCCGGGTTTTTCTCCTTAATCTCCTCCGCGATGGTGTAAAATTCCACCTCGGTTTCCTCCAGCACGGCGTCCATCGTCTGACGGAAGGTGGGAACCCCGCCGCAGAGCGCAAGGTCTACAATCGGTACGCCCTTGGGGACAGGCATTCCCGCATCGCCGATCATGAAAAGGTCTTTATGCCCCAGCGCGGCGATATAGCCGGCCAGCTGTGCATTTAAAATTCCTTTCTTCTTCATATGTGTACCCTCCGTTCGGATTATTTATTCTCGTTGCGCGCCTGCAGGGCAATTTTCGCCTGAAGGTTGCGCTGGAACTGGTCAATGATAACCGCGAGGACGATTACGACGCCCTTAATGACCATCTGCCAGAATTCCGAAACACCGCACATAACCATGCCGTCGTTGATGACGCCGATCACGAACGCACCCACGATAGTGCCGCCGATGGTACCGACGCCGCCCGCCATGGAGGTGCCGCCCAGAACAGCCGCGGCGATCGCGTTCATTTCCCAGGATTCACCGGAAGCCGGATGCGCGGCAACCAGCTGCGCGGAGGTGATGATACCGACGATTGCGGCGCATACGCCGGAGAAAATGTAAACGAATATTTTATCCTTGTTGACTTTTACGCCGGAGAGCTTGGCGGCTCTCTCGTTTCCGCCGATGGACAGCACGTGCCAGCCAAACGGAGTCTGTTTTAAAACGATGGCGGCGATCACGGCGATGATGACAAGGATAATTGCTCCGACCGGGATTTTCCCAAACAGGCTGCTGCCGAAGAAGTCAAAGCCGGTGTTGCCCAGCGCTTTGTTGCCCACGATGTTGGAATAGGTGGCGCCGTTCGAACGGAGCATGGCAAAACCGCGCGCAACATACATCATGCCCAGCGTTGCGATGAACGGCGCTACGTTGCATTTCGTAATAATAATACCGTTGATCCAGCCGATCAGCGCGCCGCAGGCGATCGAGATGATTACGATCCACGGAACGCTGAAATAGAGCGTAACGCCGAACATCGGCAGGGTCAGACCCTCATTGATCAGGCCGCCGGCGATCATTCCGGCAAAGCCGACCACCGCGCCCACCGAAAGGTCAATGCCGCCGGTGATGATGACATAGGTCATGCCGATGGCAAGAATTCCGTACAGCGCAACGTGCTTGGCGATCAGCAGGAACGTGTTTTCCGAAAGGAAATTGGGGGCCGCAAAGCTAAAGAAAATCATCAGGACAACCAGCACGATAAAGGTTCTGCCCTTTAAAAGGGTCATCGCAACCGAGTTACCCGTTTTATTTTTATTCATACCAATATTCTCCTTTATGATCCGGATTAATGGCCGTGATGGCCCTGATAGGAGGCAAGCACCAGACTGTCTTCCTTAATTTCATCCCCGCGCAGCTCGGCGGTTTTCTTTCCGTTGGAAAGCACAAGAATGCGGTCGGCAATCGCTACAATTTCTTTCAGTTCCGAGGAAATCACCACGATGGCCAGGCCGCGGGCCGCATACTGGTTGATGATATCAAAAACTTCGGTTTTTGCGCCGATGTCGATTCCGCGGCTCGGTTCGTCCAGAAGCAGTATTTTGGGCTGCGTCAGGATGCCTTTTCCAATAACAACCTTCTGCTGGTTACCGCCCGAAAGGGACAGGATCGGAAGCTTTTTGTCTGAAACTTTAATATGAATGTCTTTAATTTCTTCGTCGATATGGGAATTTTCCTGCTTTTTATCCACAAAAGGTCCCTTAACATAATTCTTCAGGCTGGAAAGGGAAATGTTCTTGCCGATATCGAGCGTCTGCACCAGACCTTCGCGCTGGCGGTCCTCCGGAACCATGGCGAATCCACGGTCGATCTGTTCGGAGATACTCTTTACCTTTACCGGCTTCCCCTCCAGGATGATTTCGCCCTGATGCTCTGGGTGAAGCCCCATAATACACTCGAAGATTTCCGTTCTTCCCGCGCCGAGCAGGCCGTAAATGCCCAGAATCTCGCCCTTTTTCACATGGAAGCTGACGTGATCCAGCAGGTAGCCGCCGCCGCTCTTGGGTAATGTAAGGTCTTTTACTTCCAAAATTGTTTCCGCCTGGCTCCAGTCTACGGAGCGTTCGCGTTTTTGATAGGATTTGTCGGTTCCAACCATGTGCTGAACAATCCACGGCACATTGATGTTGGCCACTTCCTCGTCCACCACATACTTTCCGTCACGGAGGATCGTTACATGATCGCCGATCCGCATGATTTCTTCCAGGCGGTGGGAGATGTAGACGATGGAGATTCCCTCCTCCGTCAGTTCGTGCATCAGCTTAAATAGAACGTCAACCTCCTGTGCACTCAGGGAGGATGTCGGTTCGTCCATAATCAGAATCTTCAGGTCGTCCTGAATCAGATTGCGCGCGATTTCAATGATCTGCTGCTGGCCGACGCGCAGGTCGCCCACCAGTGTTTCCGGCGGAATGGGATGCTCCAGCTTTGCAAGGATGCGTTCCGTAAGTTCCGCGTGCTGTTTGTTATCCAGCGTAAAATGCCCCTTGGTTTTTTCGCGTGCCATGAATATGTTCTGGTAGATATTCAGATTGGGGAACAAACTCAGCTCCTGGTGGATAATGCCGATTCCGTGCTTGCGCGCTTCGGTCGTGTCGCGGAAACTGACTTCCTGATCGCCCATAAAAATCTTGCCGGAGCTTGGCTGTTCAATTCCTGCGATGATCTTCATCAGCGTGGATTTGCCCGCTCCGTTTTCGCCGATGAGCACATTTACCTTTCCGGTTTTCACCTCAAAGGAAACATTGTCAAGCGCCACGGTGCCGGGATAAATCTTACTGACGCCTTGAGCACGCAGGCAGACCGCCTCATCCTTTATTGCATTGGTATTCATGCCGTACCTCCTATTTCACCGTCAACTGAACCGGCGTAATCAGAAGCTGACTGTTGTCGTCAACGGTAAAGCAGCCTACAAATTCCACTGTTTTCCCGGAAAGGGAGCTTACGTTCAGCGGTTTGATCACCTTATCCATGATAACGGTATGGATGCTCTGTGAAACAGCCGCCCACTGCACCTGATTTTTAAAGTCTTCGTATTTGATAAAATCAAGGGAATCACGCACGGCGGAACCCTTGAACACCGTTCCGATCTGGAGCCGGATGGTTTCCTTGCCGGAATAGCCTTCCAGCGTAACCTCCATGTAACCGGCCTTCTTCTGCTGCTCGATCTTGGTCACTTTTGCGGTGCCTTTCACCACATAGCTCAATTCGCCGCTGCTGCCCATGGAGTATTTTCCGTATTTCTTGGCGAGCGACTTTAAATCTCCGTTTGCTTCCGTGAGGAAGGTTTTCAGGTCGACCGCTTTTTTATTGAGCTCCGGCAGGGCTTTCGACTCCCAGATGCTTGCAACGTCGCTGTCCGCGTTAAACGCGGTGTTGCCGGTGAGCTTACCCTCATCGCCGATCTTAACGACTTTGACACAGCCTGTCAGAGAGGAAAGCGCTATCGCAAGGGTCAACAGGACCGCAGCCATTCTTTTTTTCAACTTGCATTCCTCGTTTCTGAGATATAATAAGGCTCTTTGGAACAGAGCAGATCATTTGCAATACCGGAATCCGCTTTTCGTTTGCTGTTAATTTAGAGAAGGATAAGGGAGAGTATTTCCACTCCCTCCTTATCCTTATCCATTTAGGAGATTATCATGAAGAAATTACTCGCTGTAAACAAAAGTCTTGAGTTTGCTGACGTTGTCCTTCGTGATGGCGACGCAGTCTACGAGCTGTTTTTCATCTTTGCCGGTTGTGCCCTTCTTCAGGTACTCGTCTGCCTGCTCAACAGCCATTTCGGAAATCTTGGCTGCCTGCTGGAGCGCTGTGCCGACCATTCTGCCCGCTTTGATTTCAGCTGCCGCTTCGTCGGAACCGTCTACGCCGATGATCGCGATGTTCTTCAGTCCGGCTGCCTTGATTGCCGCTGCCGCGCCGACTGCCATTGTATCGTTGCCGCAAATAACACCCTTAATGTCGGGGTGGGACTGCAGAATGGTTTCCATCTTGCTGTAAGCTTCGGTCTGCTCCCAGTTTGCTGTCTGCTGGGCAACCATCTTCATATCCGAATACTGGTCGATGATTTCATGGAACGCCTTGGAACGTACGCCGGCGTTGGTGTCGGATTCCTTACCGAGGAGCTCTGCGTAGGTGCCCTTTTCACCCATGGCTTCCACAAACTTTTCAGCGATTGCCTTTGCGCCCTGATAGTTGTTTGCAACGATCTGGGAAATTGCAACGCCGGACTCGTTGATTTCACGGTCGATGAGGAAGGTGGGGATATTGTTGTCTCTTGCTTTTTTAACGGCTGCAACCGTTGCGTCGGCACCGGCGTTGTCGCAGATAATTGCGGCGGCCTTGTCGGCGATTGCGTTGTCAAACAGTTCGGACTGCTTGGTTGCGTCGTCGTCGTGAGAAACTGCCTTTACGGTGTAGCCGAGTGCCTGGGCTTTCTTGGAAGCGGCTTCCGCTTCGCACTTAAAGAACGGATTGGAGTGGGACGGAGTGATAATGTAAACAATCTTGGAGCCGCCGCCGGTCAGCGCTTTTGCAGCTGCGGCCGCTGCGGCTGCGGAAGATGCGGGTTCCGCCGCTGCGGAAGACGCAGGCGCTGCGGACTGTGCCGGAGCCTGGCTGCTGGCGGCCGTGCCGCTTGAACATGCGGCCATACTGCCGATCATGGATACTGCCAGAATACTTGCTGCTAATTTCTTGAACTTGTTCATCAAAATTCCTCCCATAAAATTTTGTTTATAATAGAAACCGTAAGGAACCTTTCCTTTCAGTTCACTATTCGTGATTCAGTGCTTTCTGGACGGCGCTTTTCCATCCTTTGTACAACTCCGCGCTTTTTGCAGGGGCCATTTTGCACTCATATTTTTCCCTGCGGATATGGTCAAAGATATGCTGCGCATCATAGAAGCCGGTCGCGATTCCCGCCGCATAGGCCGCGCCCATGCCGGAAAGCTCCTGCAGGTCCGGGACCTGAACCGGAAGCCCGAGAATGTCGCTCTGGAACTGCATCAGGTACTTGCTCTCCGTAGGGCCTCCGTCCACACGGAGGTCCTGAAGCCGCAGCCCGGATTCCTCCCGCATCAGACTGACGATATCGGCAATCTGGTAGGCGATGCTGTCCACCGCGGCCTTTACCAGCTCCGCCTGCCCGGTCATGCGTGTGATGCCGGTAAACAGGGCGGTTGCGCCGCTGTCCCAGTAAGGAGCGTTCAGTCCGGTAAAAGCGGGTACAAAATAGGTCTTGTCAAGCGGGTTGGCCTCTGCCGCGAGCTGGTGGGCCTGCTGGATGGTATCCACAATGTGGAGGTCTTTTTTCAGCCAGCCGATTACCGAGCCCGTATTGTTGATGTTGCCTTCCATGACGTAACTGATTTTTCCGCCGATGCTCCACGCGAGCGAGGTAACCAGTCCCTTTTTGCTGAACACGGGCCGGTCTCCGGTATTGAGCATTACCGAGGAGCCGGTTCCGTAAGTGGATTTTACCATTCCCGGTTCGCGGCAGTCCTGGCCGAACAGCGCGCCGTGGGAATCGCCAAGCACCCCATGGATCGGGATCGGGCGGTCAAGCCAGCCTTCCAGTGTTGTTTCCCCGTAGTTCGCATCCGAGCCGCAGACTTCTGCGAGGCAGCCGGTCGGAATCCCGAAGAAACCGCACACACCGGAATCCCATTTTAAATCTGTTATATTGAACATCTGCGTCCGTGACGCGTTCGAATAATCTGTTTTAAAGCTTTTTCCTCCGGTCAGGCGGTAAATCAGCCAGCTGTCCACCGTACCGCAGCAAAGCTGCCCCTGCTCCGCTTTTTCGCGGGCACCGTCCACATTTTCCAGAATCCACGCGATTTTCGCGGCGGAAAAGTAGGGAGAAAGCGGAAGTCCCGTGCTTTGGCGGATTGTTTCCGCGTGGCCTGCTTCCCGTATCCGTTCGCAGATCGCTTCGCCGCGGGCGCATTGCCAGACAACCGCGTTGTAAACGGCTTTTCCGGTTCCGCGTTCCCAAACCACGGCGGTTTCACGCTGGTTGCTGATTCCCATCGCGGCGATCTGGTTTTTTTGAATGCCGGCTTTCTCCGTAACATCCCGGATCACGGCGACGGTATTGCGGTAGATTTGCTCCGGGTCGTGTTCCACCCAGCCCTTTTCATTGATGATCTGTTCGTGAGAACGGTCGCACCGCGCAATCAGTTTTCCCGTGCGGTCAAACAAAATTCCTTTTGTTCCCTGGGTGCTCTGGTCGATACCGAGAATGTAAAAATCCGGCATTCTATATCATCTCCATTGCCGCCTTTGCAATGCCCTCGGCATTCAGGCCGTAATAGTCAAACACTTCCTGCGATTTGCCGGTGACCACCGGTTCATCCGGCAGGGTAAGATTCCTTACGCGCGTGGGGCATTCCTGCGCCGTAATCTGGCTCACCATGGAGCCCATGCCGCCGAACGCGGTGTGCTCCTCCACCGTAATGATTCCCTTTGTTTCCCTTGCCGCCTTCAAAACCGCTTCGCGGTCAATCGGCTTGACGCAGTACATATCGAGCACGCGGGAGGACACGCCCTTTTCCTTTAAAAGTGCCGCCGCCTTTTTTGCCGCAATCACCATCTCGCCACAGGCGATGATGGTCACGTCTTTTCCCTCGCAGACCAGCGTGGCACGGTCAAACTCAAAAGGTACGCTGTTTTCTTCGTAGACATCTTCCACCGCGTTGCGCCCTACCCGGATATACGCCGGTTTTTCATCCTTTAAAAGCGCGCGAATCAGCTTTTCCGTCTGGAAGCGGTCGCTCGGCAGGTAAACCCTCATATTTGCAAGCGAGCCCATTGTCGCAATATCGTTTGTGGAGTGGTGCGTAATGCCCAGCGCGCCATAGCTGACGCCCCCACTGATGCCGATGAGCTTTACATTGACATTGTTATAGGCTGCGTCCACCTTGACCTGCTCCATGCTGCGTGTGGAAAGGAAGCACGCGGGCGAAACCGCATATGCCTTTTTTCCGCACCGGGCAAGGCCTGCGCTGATGGAAACCAGATTCTGCTCCGCAATACCGATTTCCACGAACTGTTCGGAGTAAGTATCCGCAAAATTGGTCATGGAACCGGAGCCTCTTGAGTCACAGCAGAGCACGGTGATTTCTTTATCCGAAGCGGCTTCCTGAACCAGTACGTCGCAGATGACCTGCTTGTTAGCAACCTTATTCATGCGCTGCCGCCCTCCTTTGCTCCAGCTCGCTCATGGCCTGCCGGTATTCCTCGTCGTTCGGCACCTTGTGGTGCCATGGCGCTTTATTTTCCATAAAGGATACCCCGCAGCCCTTGGTGGTGTTTGCGATAATGACCGTGGGTTTTCCCTTCGTGTTTTTTGCTTCCTGTACGGCGCGGTCAAGCGAGTCCGTGTCGTTCCCGGGTACGGAAATCACGTGCCACCCGAAGGCGGCCCAGCGTTCTTCCTGACTGTCCTGCGCCATCAC
>DATAML010000070.1:0-5247 GCA_036260545.1 Caproiciproducens sp. | reverse complement strand
CTTTTTGACAAGCCCCCTCTGCATACTTTCGTATAGCACGATGAACGGGCTGCTTGTGCCGGTGTAACCGTACTCGTCTCCGATATACAAGCTCTTTTCCGGACCAATGTTCAGTATGGAACGGAAAAACTCGATGTTTTTATAAACATACTGCGAGAAGCAGAACATGGAAATATCATCCGTGGTTAAATGATTTCGCTTTAAAAGCTCCAGCACGTTCTGCATCTGAATGTCAAGACCGGCACACTCAAACGGTTCAAAATACAGCCGAAGATGCTCGCGATCCTCCACGGTAAATATTTTTGAGGAACCGCAGCCCGGGAATAAAATTTTATCGTGCGCTACGGATCTCATGTTGTAGAAGGAATCCACCAGACCGCAGTCCTCCTCGGTACGCTCCAGCAAAACCGCACAGGCGGCATCCCCGTAATGGCCGTAGGTGCGCTCATTTTCCGGGTCTACCGTCATATTGATATAATCGCACCCTACAATCAGCGCGTACTTAATGTTGGGGCTTGCCAACATATATTTCGCTGTGTGTTCCAGCGCGGTCGACATTCCGATGCAGTTTACATTTATGTCATAACAGATGCATTCTTCCTTGCCGCCGACCGCGTAATGGATTTTTATGGAACTGGGCGGCGCAACATACTCCGGGAGCTGGCTTGAGAAGATGATCATATCCAGTTCATTTCCGCAAACCCCAGTATTCTTTAATAGCTTTTCCGTGGCCTGCAGTGCCATGGTAAGGCTGTTCTCCTTTTCGCTGTCGATCAGGTAGCGCTTGTCCCTCCCGATTACATCCCGTAAAAAATGCTCCACATCCTTGCCGCGTTTCTTAAAATGGTCAATATAAAATGAATTGTCGCGCACAATGCTTCCGTGGTAAACTTCGATTCCTTTGAGATTAAATTGGTACAATTTTAATCACCAAATTTCTATAAAATAAGAGCAGGGGGTAAAACTCCCTGCTCGCGTGATTTAAGCGATTTCAAAGTTCTTTAGTCCGGCTTCTGCAGCAAGCCGTTTTACCTGCATTCCCAGAATTGCATTGTTGCCCAGATTCATGGTGATTTTTTTGAAGCCGATTTTCTGATATAGCTCAAAGCAGGCTATCAGTCCGTTCTGACTATCCGCCGCCAGAATCTGAAAATTTCCGGCTGAAAACTGCAGCTCTGTATTGGACGGTTGAATTTTTGCTACTTCAGATTGGAAGTCCTGCAAAAACCGACTCTTGCTTTCCACATCGAATTTTCCTGAAAGTTCAACTTTTAATACGTTAATACCGTGCGTGATGTTGTAAGTTCCCATTGTGATCCTCCATTATTTAAAATATTGATTCATACCCGGTGTTGCGGGCTGAAAGACAGCAATAAAAGGGTACAAAAAAGCCAGACCCATGGATTTCGATAATACCATTAGGCCCGGCGATATTCCTTGGTAACCCAGCCGTCATAGCAAATACCTTAGACCTGTGGCTTTGCGTCCCTGCCTTTAGGCAGGTTTGCTTTTTTCAAATTTAATATTAACTTATTTTTTATTATAAGGCATTAAGATTATTTTGTCAATTCATAATCTTTCATAGGAATATTTGTAAATTCTTGTAAATAATTGTCGATTTGAAAAATCTTTGCCCCGAGCCGGGCAGGTTAAGTTTGCACAGGCCGTAAAATAAAACAAAAGGCAGCCCGTTTTTCGGGCTGCCTTAGAGTGAGAACAACGGTGTTGCCGCAAAACTGCGGTACGAATGCGATGTGTTAATATTTGTCCGGTTCAGAGAAATCCTGTGCCTCCTGCGGCAAGAGCTGTTCTTCCGATAAGACGGGCTGCTCTTCTGCAGAAACGGGCTGTTCCTGAGCATCCTGTACGGGAACGGATTTTAATTTAAACTGCTGCACAAGGGTGTTCAGCAAACCGGCCTGGCCGGAAAGCTCCTCGCTTGCCGCCGCGCTTTCCTCCGCGGTGGCAGAGTTGGTCTGAACCACGCCGGAGATTTGTTCTACACCCAGATTAATCTGAACAAGCGCGTCGGACTGCTTCTTGGCTGCCTCGGATATTTTTTCAACCGTTTCCGTTACCTTCTTTGTGCTTTCCACTACCCGCAGAAGGGACTTGGCGGTGCTGTCCGCAATACCGGTGCCGTTTTCCACCTGACTTACCGAGTTCTCAATCAGAAGGGTGGTATCCTTTGCGGCGGCTGCACTCTTGCTTGCTAAATTTCGCACTTCATCCGCCACAACGGCAAAGCCCTTTCCGGCAGCCCCGGCGCGGGCGGCTTCTACCGCGGCGTTAAGGGCCAGTATGTTCGTCTGGAAAGCGATGTCCTCGATTGTTTTAATGATCTTTCCGATCCGGCCGGAGGATTCATTGATCTGGGACATGGCCTGCAGCATCTGCTGCATATCGCGGTTGCACTCTTCAATTTCCGAAGATACATTTTCAACATTCGAGCTGGCCACGGCCGCGTGGGAAGCAGTATCCTTTACGTGCTCGGAGATTTCCGAAATTGTGGCGGAAAGCTCCTCCACAGAGCTGGCCTGCTCCGCGGCGCCCTGCGCCAGAGCCTGAGAACCGTCGGAAACCTGGCCGGAGCCGGAGGAAACCTGTTCGGCAGACTGCTGAATCTGGGAAATTACGTCGTTAAGCGAATTGACGATACCGGCAATGGAATTTCGGAGATAAATGAAATCGCCCTTGTAATCCAGACTGCTTTTAATGGTAAGGTCGCCCTGCTCCATTTTCGCGAGGTTTTCACGGATATCCTCGATATACGCGTGAATGGTGGAAACCGTTTCCGAAAACGCCGCGCCGAGCTGCCCTATTTCATCTTTTGTATTTACTTTGATTTCAACGCTCAAATCGCCTTCGGCCATCTTTTTTGCCGCTTCTGCCAGCTCGGCGACCGGCTTGCTGATGCCGCGGGAAATCCGAACTGCGATGAACAGGGAAAACAGGATGGAAAGCAGGACGGCAAAAACAATAGTAAAAGCCGACCGGTATGCCTGTGACTTTAAATCGGCGGCAATGCTGTTTCCAGCATCCGATTTATTCTTGATCAGAGTCTCCACGGCCGTGCGTACTTCGTTGGATCTTGGCGTACATTCATTCATAACCAGATCAGAGACCTTCGCTGCCTGCTGGGAAAGGGCAAACTGAACCGCCTGATTACGGGTAGCAGCATATTTATCCAAACTTGCTTTAATCGCGTCATAGTAACCTTTTTCTTTGTCCGTTACCATTCCTGTTTTCATTTTATCAAGATACTGTGTCAGCTTTGCATTGGATCGACTAATCTGCTGAACCGTGTTATCCAGCTCAGGGGTGTTCTGGCGTATGACCAGATCACGAATCAGCGCACTGTTATTGTTGAATTCTGTGTTAAATAAGCCGATGTCGCCCTGTGCGAATCCATAGCTGACAAGCGCTTCTGAGTACCTGCTGTTCATTGTTGACATCATTTGCAGACCAAGAAAGCCGCCGATACTGGAAATCAGTGTGACGAACAGAAACGTAAGAACTAACTTTTTACCGATCCTCATGTTTTTCAGCATACATAATCCTCTTCTCTTTTTTCTTTTTACAATCCTTTTTTAAAAACAGAATTTCCAAATAAATTTCCTGTTTTTACAACCCACTTTTTAAATATCGGTTGAATGCGTCAAAAGATTAATGGTTTTAAGGACATTTTATCGAAAAAGATAAAATAGTTTGAAACAGCAGATAAAAAGTCCTGTCTGCCGTTTGGCAAACAGGACTTTTATTGGGCGCCCGCCGAATTTTACAAAGAAAATGTTTCCGGTTTCGCGGTGAAAGAGGAGATCGTCGCCGTAGCGTTTTTCAGGTAGAGAACCTCAAAAATATCGTCGTCCGCGCGGTAGATGCTCTTCAGGGAAGGGGTTTCCTCCAGCATCCGTTCCTTTACTTCCGTTCTCGGGTCGGAAACAATTTCGCCGGTAATCCGAATCCATTCTCCGCCCTTCGTGCCGCAGATTTCCACTTTCGGGTTCTTCTGCATCTGCTTAAAACAGTTTTTCGTATTGTTGGTGCAGAGATAAGTTCTGCCCTCGTATTCGATCACTGCGCCGAACGGACGCACGCGCGGCTGCCCGTTGTCATCCGTAGCAAGATAAAACGTTCCGCAGTCCCGTAAAAATTGCGCTGCTTTGTTCATAAATATAACCTCCGGGATATTTTTTATGATATAATCATATCACAGTTCAATTTTATCATGTACATCAATTTTTACAAGTACGATTATACAACATGGTAAGTATCCAAAAGGATACTAAAGGAGGAGACAGCATGGAAAAAGAAGATGACTTTTTTGGCAAATGCCCCTATGTTACTTCGCAGAAGCTGATTTCCGGAAAATGGTTCATTTTAATTATCCACTGCCTGACCAGCGGGGTACTGCGTTTTGGAGAGCTGCAGAGGAAAATACCGGGAATCACGCAGGCGACGCTGACCAAGCAACTGCGCACTCTGGAAAACTACGGGCTGGTGAAGCGCTGCGTCTACCCGGAGGTACCGCCCAAGGTGGAATACTCGCTGACGGAAATGGGAGTGGCTTTCCTGCCGGTTTTAGACCAGATCAAGATATGGGGAGACAAATACATTGATGCCGTGAACGCCGGGACGGTAAAAACGCAGGAACAGGAATAAACAGAACCCTGTCTGTTGGTTTCAGCAGACAGGGTTCTTGGCTTCAGGACACATCAGGCCGTGACGGCCTGTTATCTGCCGTTCTGCCACATGTTGGAGTAGTAATCACACCAATAGTGTTTTTGCTTATAGGGGTAATAGACGGACTGATACGGACGCGAGCCGGTGTATTCTTCATAGCTGCCCGCGGTGTAACTGTTTTCGGTGCAGCTGTCCCCGGTATCACCGGTGGAGCTGTCTTCAGCATAGCTGGGTTCGGCGTAGCTGTCTTCGAATTCCGCCGCTTCAGCGGGCTCTGCGGCAGCGGAAGCAACGTCCGTAGCGGCGGCGCAGGCTGGGCAAAGGATTTCCGGAACGGCCGCCTGTGTCCCGGCAAGTGCAGCCGCGCCCGAACCGATTACCTCAGAGCAGTGGCCCGGGCCAATCAGGCCGTTGTTGTAATTGTCCAGCGTGGTCTGCCAGCTGTTTACCAGATTTCTGGTTGCCCGGTTCAGGGTGAACCAGCTTGTGGAATTATGGGTGGCGAGGAACAGGTCTGCGGAGGTGATAACCGACGCGACCACGCTGTCACTCGCCCCGCTCTTG
>DATAML010000068.1:0-7308 GCA_036260545.1 Caproiciproducens sp. | reverse complement strand
ACCTGCGGCGTAGGCTGCGACTGCGACCGTTATGTCGAATTCTGGAACGTCGTATTCTCCCAGTTCAACAGCGACGGCAAGGGAAACTACCCGCCGATGGATCATCCGAACATCGATACCGGCATGGGCCTTGAGCGCCTTGCCTGCATCATGCAGGGCGTGGACAACCTGTTCCTTGTCGATACCGTACAAAATATTATGAAGCATATCATCCGGATTGCCGGCGTACAGTACGGGGACGATCCAAAAACCGATATCTCCCTGCGCGTGATCACCGACCATATCCGCAGCACCACCATGATGATCGGCGACGGCGTCATGCCGTCCAACGAGGGCAGGGGCTACGTTCTCCGCCGTCTGCTGCGACGCGCGGCGCGCCACGGCCGCCTGCTCGGCATCCGGCACACGTTCCTTTCGGAGGTTGCCAACACGGTTATTGAAGAAAACAAAAACGCCTATCCGGAGCTGGACGAAAAACGCGCCATGATCACAAAGCTGATCAGCGTGGAGGAAGAGAGCTTCGCCAAGACCATCGACCAGGGTCTGCAGCTTCTGAATACTTATATTGAAAACGCGGAAAGCAAGGTGTTCTCCGGCGCGGACGCATTCCGTCTCAACGATACCTACGGCTTCCCCATCGACCTTACCAAGGAAATTGCCGCGGAGCGCGGCATGACCGTGGATGAGGAAGAGTTCCGCCGCCTGATGCTCGAGCAGCGCGAACGCGCCAGAGCGGCAAGAAAGAACGCCGGCGCGGATGCGTGGGAGGGCGAAAGCTCCCTTCTGGACGATGTTCCGGAAACCGAGTTCCTCGGCTACAAACAGCTTGAAACAACCGCCAAAGTGCTTGCAATCATTAAGGACGGCGCGCGCGCAGAGTCCGCAACAGCGGGCGACGAAATTACGCTCGTGCTGGACAGAACCGCGTTCTATGCCGAAAGCGGCGGGCAGGTCGGCGATATCGGTTCCATTGAATCAAACGACGCGATTCTGGACGTAAAGGATACCACCAAGAACCACGCGAAGAATTTTCTGCATCATGCGGTCGTTACGGCCGGTATGATCCGCGTCGGTGAGGAAGTAAAGGCCTGTGTCAATCAGGAAAACCGCTTCTCCGTCATGCGCAACCACACCTCCGCCCATCTGCTGCAGGCTTCTCTGCGCAAGGTTCTGGGCAGCCATGTGGAACAGGCCGGCCAGCTGGTCAACGCGCAGCACGTCCGCTTCGACTTTACCCATTTCTCCGCGCTGACCAAAGAAGAGCTGAGCAGGGTGGAAGCGCTTGTAAACGATGTGATCCTGAAGGGCATCGACGTGGATTCCCGCGAAATGCCGATTGAGGAAGCCAAAAAACTCGGCGCCATGGCTTTGTTCGGTGAAAAATACGGCAAGATCGTGCGTGTCGTGACCGTCGGTGATTTCTCCAGGGAGTTCTGCGGCGGCACCCACATTGACAATACCGCGAAGATCGGCCTGTTCAAAATCGTTTCAGAGAGCTCCGTGGCCGCGGGCGTGCGCCGCATTGAGGGTGTTACCGGCGCGGGCGTGCTTGCGCTCCTGAACCGGACAATTCAGGAAATCGACGAAGCTGCGGCGGTTCTCAAGCTGAACAATTCCTCCGAGCTGGTGCAGAAGACCGCCCAGCTTTCCTCCGAGCTAAAGGAGAAGGATCGTACTATTGAATCGCTCAACTCCAAGCTTGCCGCCCTGCAGATTGACGGGCTTTTTGCGGGTGCTAAGGAAGTAAACGGCGTGAAGATTATTACCGGTGTGTTCTCCGGCACCGAGCCGAACGCCCTGCGCGCCATGTGCGACAAGATACGCGATCACGCGCCGAATATGGTTGCGGTACTGGCCGGAATCCGTGAAGGCAAGGCGAATATCGCCGCATGTGTGGCAAAGGATGCCCTGCAGAAGGGCGTAAACGCCGGTCAGATCGTGCGCCAGGTCGCGCAGATTGCGGGCGGAAACGGCGGCGGCAAACCGGACAGCGCGATGGCCGGTGCAAAGGACATTGATAAGCTCGAGGAAGCTCTTGCCGCGGTAGAAAAAGTTGTTGCGAATATGATAAAATAATACTATAATAGGTTTGTTTGCAAAGGAGGGATCAGCGTGGACTGTGTATTTTGCAAGATTGCAAACGGAGTGATTCCGAGTAAAAAGGCTTATGAAGACGATCAGATCCTGGCGTTCTATGATTTGGATCCGCAGGCGCCTGTGCATATTCTTATTATTCCAAAAGAACACATTCAATCCGTAGAAGAGATTACCCCGCAGAACAGCGCGGTGGTTGCCCATATTTTTGAGATTGCGGCAAAGCTGGCAAAAGAGAATAATCTGACGGACGGCTTCCGTGTGGTAAGCAATGTTGGCAAAGACGGCGGTCAGAGCGTACCGCATCTTCATTTCCATCTTCTCGGAGGGCGTTCCATGAAATGGCCTCCGGGCTGATTTTGGTACCCTATCCAGGTACGTATTGAATTGAATTTGAAAGGTCGATATTTTTATGGGAGAATATTATAAAATGACAATCGCCGGCTGCAAACGGGAGCTGCCGATTTGCCCGATCAGCGATACGCTTGATATTGCGGGCTTTGTGATGCTGGGTGATGTGGAGATCACAGAGAAAACAGCCGCGGCGCTGTTGGCAAAATGCCCGGAGCACGATGTGGTTGTTACCGCCGAAACAAAGGGAATTCCGCTCTGCTATGAGATGGCGCGTCAGGGCTGCCGCAGATACATAGTGGCCCGCAAGAGTGTAAAGGCTTATATGCGCAATCCGATTCATGTGGAAGTAAAGTCGATTACAACCGACCATGTGCAGAAGCTCTATCTTGCCGAGGACGACTACAAGGGCCTGAACGGCAAGCGTGTTTTGATTGTGGACGACGTAATCAGCACCGGCGAATCCTTAGCCGCAATGGAAAGCCTTGTAAAGCAGTTCGGCGGCAATATCGTCGGCCGCGCCTGCGTACTTGCGGAGGGCGACGCAAAAGACCGGGAAGACATCATTTATCTTGACCCGCTGCCGTTGTTCTTTAAGTAAATCAATTCACCGGAGGAATTTATATGAAGCGGCCGCTTGCGTTGGTAGGATTTTGTTATCTGCTGACTCAGGCGGCCGCCGTTTTTTTCGGCGCGCAGCTGTCGCTGATTCTGGCCTGCTGCTGCTTGCTGGGGTTTTTAGCTTCGCTTTTCTGGTGGAAAACCCGCGCGGCGGGGGTGTTTCCGGTGGCTTTGCTTGCAATGTCACTTGCGTTCGGCAGCTTTTTTGCCGGATATCAGGCAAAAAATCTGCCCGCCTTGGCGCTTGACGGAAAGGACGCGGTAATCGACGGTGTTGTCTGCGAGCTTCCGTATCAGTCCTATAACCGGTCATATTATATCGTTGAGGTAAAGAACTGCTCGTTGCCGGGTGTACCGGAAGGTTTCAAACTCCGCCTGTCCTCACAGGGTACGCTGACCGCAGAGCCATACTCCCGTATCCGGGGCAAGATGCATTTATTCCTGCCGAACGGCGGTGAGGGCTATTCCTCCCGCTCGTATTACGCTTCAAAAGGCATCATGATGTTTGCGTATCTGTACGAATATGAAGGTGTGCAGGTTACGCCGCCCGCGTGGAAGCCTCCGTATTATTACGCATTAAAGCTGCGTTCCGCGCTCCTGAAATCCGTGCGTTCCATGTTGCCCCCACAGGAGGCAAGGCTTATTAACGGGGTGCTTTTCGGTGACCAGACGAGCCTTTCGCCGGAAGTCGCCTCGGATTTTAGAACCATCGGGATTTCACATATCCTTTCGGTATCAGGACTGCACATGGCAACCATGGCGCAGCTTCTGCTGATGCTCCTGCTGTTTTTCCGGGTGCCGAAAAAACCGGCGGCGATGATTGCCACAGGGGGCGTGTTGGGATTCATGGCCGTTACCTGCTTTGTTCCAACCGTAACGCGCAGCGGAGTGATGTGCCTACTTTATCTGTTCGGTATCGTCCTGTCGCGTCGCCCGGACGCGCTGAATTCGCTTGGCGCGTCGGTGCTGCTCATCGCGCTTTCCAATCCCTACGCCGCGGCGGATGTGGGACTTCTGCTGTCCTTTTTTGCCACGCTGGGGCTGATTCTGTTTTCCGGCAAGGTATCCTGTTATTTAAACGATAGATATGATAAAATAAAGTATATCGGTTGCAGCCAAATAGGAACCTTGCAGCGAACCGTGCAAGTTAGGGGAGAAAGCGTCATAAACGATGAAGCATCCTTTCTGTATCTTACCGAAATTCGCAGGTGCAGCCAATGCGGCAAGCAAAGATGTACGTCAATTCTGCGGCTGCGCGGCTTTGCCGCCGGCCTGAAGTATCTGCGGCCGCTGGTACGCTCCGTGAATGAAACAATTGCCACGACCGCCGGTGCGACCGTATTTACCTTGCCGATCGTGATTCTGTTTTTCGGCAGTATTTCGCTGATTGCGCCGCTTTCCAACCTGCTTTTACTTGTGGCGTCCACCCTGCTGATGGAATTTGCCTCGGTTGCCGCGGTACTAAACCTCATCGCTCCGCAGTCGTACCTCGCGATGCCGTTTGCGCTGGTTTCCGGGCTGCTTGCAAAATATATGCAGGCCTGCGCCCATGGACTTGCGCAGATTCCGTACGCAAGTATTCCGGGTTCCTACGGCTATGTGCTGATCTGGCTTTCCGGCAGTATCCTGCTGTTCGCGGCGGCATACCTTGTCCATAAGTCCAGGCGTATTTTTAAAGCAGCCGCGTGGCTGTCTGTAATCCTGCTTCTGACCGGGATGTTTTCCTACCAAATTTCCGTTTACAATGTTACCCGGATTGCTGTTCTGGATGCCGGAAGTGCTCAGACCGTGGTTATCACGCGCAACGGCCACGCGGCGGTGGTGGGCTGCGGAGGGTTCTCATCCAATACGGTAAGCAGTTACCTGCGCAGTCAGGGAATTTCCCGGCTGGATTATCTGCAGCCGCTTACGCAGGACGCAGAAGAACTGAAAAACTGCTCGGAATTGATGAAAGCGTTCCGGCCCCGGCAGCTGCTGATGCAGGAGGATGACCGTATAGACGGCTTCATACGGCAGGCGCTTCCCAAGGCCGAAAAGGTGACCGGATACCGGGAAACCGCGCAGTCGCAGTTTTGGGGCAATGCGGAAATTTCAGTGCGGAACAGCGGAAAAGCCGCCGCGGCGCGCATCACGGCGGACGGCGTTTCGGTGCTGCTCTTTCCCGGCGGCGCGGATTACGCGGCCGTGCCCACGGAATGGCTCTGCTCGGATATCCTGGTCATGGATAAAGTGCCGGAAAACTTCACTTTACCGGAACCGTATTTTACCGTGCTTTCCATGAACGAAGAAGACCTCAGCAAAGCCGCCGCCAAGGCAAAAAGCCTCAGACCGATTGTGACCGGCGGCAGGGGAAATGTGATTCTGGAGCTGAGCGGCAGCCGGACAATCAAAATAAGGAGGGAATAGGCATGCCTGAGATCACCGAGGCGGATTTAAAAAAGCAGATTGAAAAATCTGCATTTTCCAGCCTGTATTTTCTGCACGGAGAGGAAAAATATCTTGTCGGCTATTACGCCCGTAAGCTGATTGATAAGGCCAAGGGAACCGCGTTTGAGGATTTTAACTTTCAGCGTTTTGAGGGAGGTGCGGCTTCCATGGATGAAATTGCGGCCGCGGCGGAAGCACTTCCGTTTATGGCGGAACGTAAATGCGTGGCTGTTTCAGATTTGGACGCGGAAAGCCTGCGCGCGCAGGAATTCGACAAGCTCATCGAACTCATTTCCAATATCCCGGATACCACCGTCCTTGTGATTTACCTTCCTTCTGTAACGATCGATTATAAAGCGGACAAAAAATGGAAGAAGTTTATTACTCTGGCTGAGCAGAAGGGAAACAGCATTCAGCTGAAAAAGCGCACGAATGCCGACCTGGAAAAGCTGCTGTGCGCCGGTGCGGCCAAAAGAGGCTGCGAGCTTTCCCGCGTGGACGCCGGACGCGTTATCGCTTACAGCGGAAATGACCTTCAAACGCTTTACAACGAACTGGAAAAGCTTTGTTCCTACGTGGGAAAGAGGGAGATCACGCCGCAGATTATTGACCGGCTTGTTACAAAGAATCTGGAAGCGCGGGTTTACGACCTTTCCAAGGCGATATTAGCCGGACAGTATGACAAAGCCTACGGGATACTGGACCTTCTTTTCTACCAGAACGAAGAGCCGGTTACTGTCTTGGCGGTGCTTTCTTCCGCCTATCTTGATATGTACCGTGTACGCACGTCGATACAGGGCGGATACGGTGTTCTGGAGTCCGCAAAATACTTTGATTACACCCGCAAGGAATTCCGGCTTACAAACGCTGAGCGTGATTCCAAACGGCTTACGACCGCCATGCTGCGTGAAAGCCTGCAGACGCTTCTTTCCGCAGATGTCTCCCTGAAAAGCGCCCGCGGTGACCGGCGCGTGACGATGGAAAAACTGATTGCACAGCTATTATTGATCGCAGAAAAGGAGCGAACCGCTTGATTAAGGTAAAAGAGGCCATTATTGTAGAAGGCAAGTATGATAAAATAAAGCTTTCGTCCGTGATTGACGGTTTGATTATAGAAACCCGCGGCTTTCGGATATTCAGTGACAGGGAACAGATGGATTTTATCCGCCGTCTTGCGGATACCCGCGGAATATTAATTCTGACCGACAGCGACGGGGCAGGCTTCCTGATCCGCAATTATCTTACGGGTTCCATTGCGCCGGAGAAAATCAAGCACGCGTATATTCCGGATATTCTAGGCAAAGAGCGGCGCAAGCAGAAGCCTTCCAAAGAGGGCAAGCTCGGGGTGGAGGGCGTGCCGGTAAAAACGATTGTGGAAGCTCTGAACCGGGCCGGCGTTGTTTGCGGCGGCGAAGAAGCCCCTGCCGGGAGGAAGATCACGAAAACGGATTTGTATCTTGCCGGACTTTCCGGCGGCGAGAACAGCACACAGAAGCGGCAGAAATTATTGAAGGAGCTGTCTCTTCCGGAGCATCTGGCGGCCAATTCGCTGGTCGGCGTCCTGAACGGCATCATGAGTTATGAGGAATTCCAGCTGCTCCTCGACAAACTTTTTAAATAATTTGTTTGAATGGGTTGACAAAAATGTCCTGACAATGATATAATACTTCTTGCTGAGTCGCGCGAGTGCTGGAATTGGCAGACAGGCACGTTTGAGGGGCGTGTGTTGTATGACGTACGAGTTCAAGTCTCGTCTCGCGCACCAACGAATAAATCCCGGAAACCGCAGAAATGCTGGTTTCCGGGATTTTTATT
>DATAML010000067.1:0-4500 GCA_036260545.1 Caproiciproducens sp. | reverse complement strand
CATCGCTCAGATGCAAAATGATATTGAGGAACTGAAAGAAGACATGAAGATTAGCCGGGGCGTGGAAGATGAGATTCTTATATGGGCGGAAGACCCCAGTCTTCACGCGTTCCCGCTCTTTCGAAAATGAATTACATAGTTTTACACCCCGCGCTGTGACAGCGTGGGGTGTTTTTATAACCTGAGGTAATTTCCACTTTCCCTGTCTCCCTTGTGAAAGGGAGATGTCATCCGCAGATGACAGAGAGATTACCCCGCCGCAGCGAAATTGCATCCGAGGAAGAGAATGCAAACCATGCGCCGTAAACAGGCAGCAAAAAAAAGCAGCCGCGGGCTTTCGCCTGCGGCTGCCAAAATACATAGGGTAACTCTGAAACAGTATGTAGAAAATATTACTGTAAGAGTTTGAGGACGTTCTGCGGCTGAGTATTTGCCTGAGAGAGCATGGATTGAGCAGCGGAAACAAGAACCTGGTTCTTGGTGAAGTCCATCATTTCCTTAGCCATGTCAACGTCGCGGATACGGCTCTCAGCGGAGGTTAAGTTCTCACTGGTGGTACCCAGGTTGTTCACGGTGTGCTCAAGTCTGTTCTGCAGGGCACCGAGGTCAGCTCTTGTGGTAGATACAGAATTGATTGCATTGGAAATCGTATCAATCGCATTCTTGGCATCTCCCTGAGTAAGCACGGAAATGTTGCTAAGGCCTAAGCCCTTGGAGCTCATATTACCGACGGAAAGGCTAACCTGCTGATCGGAAGCGGTGCTGTCGCCGATTTGGAACGTCAACTTGGAGCCGATTTCATCCAAATCCGCAATAGTAACTTTGCCTGCGGCATCAGCTGATGCAGAGGATACACCATTGGCCTTCAATGCTGACACCAAATTGGTTGCAGTATTATGAATTGCAGTAGCGAGTGTTGCATCAGAATCAATGACAACTGCGGTATTACCGGCAGCTACTTTGTCGATATTTGCAGCGGTACGGAATTCATAGGTTTTTCCGCCGATTGTGACAGTATCGCCTTCGCCAGGTTTAGCAGTCTTGATTTCGGCTGACATTGCTTTATCTGTGCCTGTGCCTGCGATATCTTTAATACCAGTACTTGCAGCAACTGGAGTGGTACCAGTAAACCCGATTAACCGATTGCCGTCTGAACCGGCAACATTGGATGTAAAGGTCAGTGTATCCGCTGAAGCCGAAACATTAAAGTTTGCCTTGAAATCTGCATCCGCATTTAACGCAGCAGCTATTGCAGTAGCTGCTGAAGTATTTGTGTCAGTACCCGTCAACGTTATATCAATCTCTTTGGACTTAGTAGCACCGCTTGCATCCAAGTAATCAAACTTAAGGTGCTGGGGACCTGCTGCAATTGTACCGTCGAGTTTAAGAGTAGACTGACGTGCTGTTGCAGCGACATTTTGGATATCCATATTTGCAGAAGCTGCAAAATTAGCTGTGATGGTTGCGGTACCAATTGAACCATCCAACAGGTTGATCTTGTTGAAGTTTGTGGAAGTGGAGATTCTGTCGATTTCACTCTTCAGAGAGGTAACTTCCTTCTGAATGTTCTCGCGGTCAACCTTGTTCTGATAAGTGCCGTTGGAGGACTGGGTTGCCAGCTCCTTCATTCTCTGCAGGATGGAAGCGGTCTCGTTGAGTCCGCCTTCAGCGGTCTGCACAAGGGAGATACCGTCGTTTGCGTTGTTGGTTGCCTGATCGAGTCCGCGGATCTGGCTGCGCATTTTTTCGGAAATTGCAAGGCCTGCGGCGTCGTCTGCGGCACTGTTGATACGGTAGCCGGAAGACAGCTTCTGGATGTTCTTGCTCAGCGCGGTGTTGTTACCGGCATATTGTCTGTTCGCATTGATAGCGGAAATGTTGTGTTGAATACGCATAATAATTTCCTCCTGAATTTTGTTTTAGTTCGTGTGGCGTAATCGCCATTCACGTTTTTCATAAAGAACTTCCCTGTTCTTTGCTGTGGGCTTTTGCCTTGGGGCTTTCACCCCGGGTTGCGACGATTTCCGGTTCCCGCCCCAACGGGCCCTGCAGGGGTTCAAACTGAAAATCAATGATTACTTGGTTGCCTTTGAATTTTTGCTTACACCCTATATTTCGGTGAAATTTGGAAATAGTTTAGTCTGTTTTCGTAGATTTATAAAATATTTTTATTGTTTTTGCAGCCAAATTATTTCAGCAGGCTTTTCAGCTTATTCAGCGCCTGCTGCTGCGGCGCGACGCTGGCTTCCCGGTTCAGGCTGCGGGTTTCCAAAAGCTCCTTGCGTACGATGGGGACTTCCTTTGGCGCTTTAATACAGATTTTTGCCCGGTCGCCGCTGACTTCGGACAGGATGATTTCAATATCGTCGCCGATGATGATGGATTCCGAGACCTTTCGGCTGATGACTAGCACGGAAAATCCCCCTTCTTTATTTATTTTGGAACAGCTTATAGCGGATGGGGTAATCGGAATTTTCCAGAATAATCTGCTTTGCCCGCTTTGTGGTCACATCGATCACGATGGGGGATTTCAGGTTTACCACGGAATCCGCAAGATTCGGCCGGATGACCGCGATGACAAGCACAACAAAATTGGAAGCGTCGGTCTCGCCGAAATATTCCAGGTCACCCTGCGTGAAAACAGGGTTGTAATCATTGGCTACAGCGTAAGGGTCAATCACGATAAAGGAGGGGATTGGGGCATTCGCGTTCTGCAGGTTCCAGATAATGTTGCTGTCATCCTCTTGAAACAGCTGGAATTCCTTCACGTCTTCAAAGCCTAAAATACCCTCGTCAAAATGGATAATGGTCCGGTCCTCGCCGCCGGTGCGGATGGATTCTTCCTGCTTTGTGTCCATAATATCCTCCCAATGATGATTCATCAAAATATTGGTGCTTATTGCAAAACAGCCTCCCAAAGGAGGCTGTAATATATAAAAATGGCCATACCGGAATTATCCCTTGACGTCGAACGATTTTTCTTTTTTCACTAGGCTGGAAACGTCCTCCGTCCGGGAATATTCCTTAACAAGATACTCCATGCTCAGGCTGCCGGTATCATTCTGGTTCTGTTTACACCATTCAAAACGGAATTTCTCCGTTTCGTACTGTGCACACAAATCCTGGGGCTTATTTTTTCTGGGGGTGGAATTAAAAAGTTTCAGCGCATCGTCAAGGTCGGACCGCACGCTGAAGTCCGTACTTTTTTGATTCTCCATGAAATATCTGCCTTCTTTCGCCGGATTGCCAGAAGCACTTCCGGTTAATTGCCTAAACTCCGGCAGTCTATCTCATATAATCCAGAATGGTCGACTCGATCAGCTTTGTGCCGATCTGCAGCGCGCACTGATATCCATAATATTTCGTTGTGAAATTCTGGTAGGCGTCCATGGTATCCACATAGGCCGCATCGTCCAGCGCAGTACTTGCATTGTCCCCAACATCAACAAGACGGTCCGCGGTAGAACTCAGGAAAGTTGAATTTGTACCGGATGTAGTAATGGCGGAGGAAAGTAGATCCGTCTGCTTGGTAAACTGGTCGATATATTTTTTCATATCGTCAAAGGAGGTTGCGGAGTCTTCCAGCTTATCAGCGATCTGGTCGAGCAGCGTATAAAGATTATTGGACATACCGGTGCCTGTTCCGTCCGCAGAGCTGAACCCTAAAAGGGAAATGCCCGGAACAGCAATATTGAAGGCACTTTGTGAATTGATATTTCCGTTTGAATCAAAGGTAAGTCCCGAACCGATGTCCACATAACTCTTTTCATTGGCGAGAGCTTTGAGTCCGGCCTGACCGACGGTGTTGGCCGCAATCGAAGTGGGAAGGTGGGAAGAGCTTAACTGCGCGGTAGTTGAGGCGCTTACCGCAGTGCTCAGGTTGCCGCTCATAGAAGCGCCGGAAAAGCGGGAATCGGTTTTCAGTATTTTGAGCAGGTCTTCCGCGGTGGTTCCTGAATTGATGCCCATGGAAACGGTAATTGTTTGCGCTCCGTCATTAACAGTCACGCCATCGGTACCGCTTGCAACGTGAATCGTATAGCCGTTATAGGTGCCGGCCTTATCGCCCAGATTCAGCTGGACGTCGCCGATACGCGCGGTAGTTGTTAAGGCGCTGTCCGAAGCTACCGGCCGAATGGTATCACCGGTCATGGAAGCATTGGCAAACTTCGTCTTCAAGGCGCTAAGCAGGTCTTCGTTTGTTTTTTCCGCTCCGGATGAAAGATTCATGGTTACGGTAATCGTTTTTGTGGTTGTATTTATGTCTACAGGGTCGGAAGCGGTTCCGTCTGCAATTTTGACGGTATAACCGTCATAGGTTCCCGCGGTATCGCCCAGAGCAATCTGTACGCCATTGATGGTTGTAGACGTGCCGGCCGCAATTTTTCCGGTGTTCACATCAATACCGCGATAAAGGAGATTTCCGTTGGTGTCTACGGAGAACGGCGGTTCCGACATGCCCGAGCCCCCGAAAAGATAGTTGCCGCCGTATCTTACGTT
>DATAML010000056.1:0-6440 GCA_036260545.1 Caproiciproducens sp. | reverse complement strand
AGCGGCGGCTGCGATGTAATATCAATCACCGCGGCAAGCAGATTTTCACACTGATTTTCATCATCTATTTCTCCTTCCGTAACCGATACCATATTCTCAGCCGTAAACCCGCAGTCCTGCCAAAAAGGCCGCCAGCCCCGTGCGCAAAAACAGCAGGAAAGCTGCGGAACGGGTTGGATTGACAGATTCACTGCTTTTTTCAGAATGTCTTCACGGATATGTCCGTCAAAACGGAGGACGCACCGAATCAATGGATGATGAACAGAACCGTAAAAGTATTGCATAATATCAAAGGCTTCTGCTTTAATCTTTCTTGAACGAACCAAGAAAATTCATCTCCGTATAGATGAAAGCAACGCCCTTGTTTAGAGGGCGTGCATTCATTTATTTATGTCTTTTCGACTGCAGGCTCCGCACGAGGAACACTTGGAACAGTCCCCGCAGCAGCGGTGCTTGTGCCGAATGCTGTACCGGATTGCCAGAAACAGCAGAACAGCTATGACAGCCAGAATGATGAAATCCGCGATATTCATAAAAATCTCCTTTAGTGCAGGAACAGCGAACCGGCGCGGTAGACAAGAAACGCCGCGATCCATGCGACGCCGGTCTGGTAAAGCACCACTCCGGCCGCGCTGCGGGCGCTGTTCATTTCATGCTTTACCGCGCTGATTGCCGCCACGCAGGGCGAATACAGCAGGGTAAAGGTTAAGAACGACCATGCGGAAAGAGGCGTAAAGAGTGAGGAAAGCGCCGCGGGCAGGTTGGAAACGCTTGTGCCTGTGAGAACGGCCAGCGTGCTTACTACGGCTTCCTTCGCGGTAAATCCCGTAACCAGTGCCGTGGAAGCACGCCAGTCGCTGAAGCCGAGCGGAACGAACGCCGGGGCAAGGAACCTTCCGATTCCCGCAAGCAGGCTCTGGGCGCTGTCCGCCACCACATTCAGCCGAGTGTCAAAGGTCTGCAGAATCCAGATAATGATCGTGGCCGTAAAAATGATGGTGAACGCGCGGGTGAGGAAGTCCTTTGCCTTATCCCAGATCAGCAGGGCTACGCTTTGGGCACTGGGCATACGGTAGTTCGGCAGCTCCATAACAAACGGCACCGGGTTGCCGTGGAACAGTGTACTCTTTAAAATCAGGCCGCTGATAATACCGACAAAAATCCCCATCAGATAAAGAACGATCATTACAAGCGCCTGATGCCCGGGAAAAAAGGCGGCGGCAAAAATCGCGTAGATGGGCAGCTTTGCGCTGCAGCTCATAAAAGGCGTTAAAAGGATGGTCATCTTCCGGTCGCGCTCGCTGGAGAGTGTGCGGGTTGACAGGATAGCAGGTACGGAGCAGCCAAACCCGATCAGCATAGGTACGAAGCTGCGGCCGGAAAGTCCGATCTTGCGCAGCAACTTGTCCATAACGAACGCAACACGCGCCATGTAGCCGCTGTCCTCCAGAATGGAGAGGAAAAAGAACAGGACAACGATAATCGGCAGAAAGGAAAGCACGCTCCCCACACCGGCAAACACGCCGTCAATAATGAGCGAGCGGACGACAGGGTTAATTCCGTACGCGGTCAGCCCGGCGTTTGCCGCGCTGGTGACAAAGTCGATTCCCATGGACAGGAGCTCGCTGAGCGCGCTGCCAATCACCCCGAAGGTCAGCCAGAAGATCAAGATCATGATTAGAATAAATATAGGGATTGCAAAGTATTTATGCGTCAGAACGCTGTCAATTGCAACGCTTCGTTTATGTTCTCTGGATTCCCCCATTTTCACGACCGCGTTTTCACAGAGCCCGCCGATAAAGGTATAGCGCATATCCGCCAGAGCGGCCTCGCGGTCCGTTCCCAGTTCGTGCTCCATTTCGGTGACGCTGTGGCCCACCATGTCTTTTTCGTTGTCGGAAAGGCCGAGCGCGTTCATCATCGGGGCGTCGCCCTCCACGAGCTTTGTGGCGGCAAACCGCGCCGGTACGCCGATGCGCTGGGCGTGATCCTCCACCAGATGGGCTACCGAGTGAATCGCCCTATGTACCGCGCCGGAACAGAAATCCTGACGTTTCGGCAGCTGCCTTGCGGCGGCTGTATTCACCGCTGTTTCAATCAGTTCGTCGATTCCCTCGTTTTTGCTTGCGGAAATCGGAATGACCGGCACGCCGAGTTCTTCCTGCAGCTTGTCGATGCGGATCGTCCCTCCGTTCGCGCGTACCTCGTCCATCATATTCAGCGCGATCACCATAGGAAGGTTCAGCTCGATGAGCTGCATGCTCAGGTAAAGGTTGCGTTCTATGTTTGTGGCGTCAACAATATTAATAATGCCGTTCGGATGCTCGTTCAACAGGAAGTCACGCGTTACAATTTCCTCGTTGGTGTAGGGGGAAAGCGAATAGATTCCCGGCAGGTCTACCACTGTTACGTTGCTCCGGCCGCGGATCACCCCGTCCTTCCGCTCAACGGTAACCCCCGGAAAATTCCCCACGTGCTGGTTGGAACCGGTAAGCTGGTTAAACAGCGTCGTTTTTCCGCAGTTCTGATTGCCTGCAAGCGCGAAAATCATCAGCTTGCCACCTCCTCCATTTCAATCTTCTTGGCGTCGTCAATACGCAGGGTCAGTTCATATCCTCTCAGATGGAGTTCAATCGGGTCGCCCATCGGCGCTACCTTCCGCACCATGATCTCCGTATGCGGAGTCAGCCCCATATCAAGGAGTCTGCGCCGCAGCGCACCCTCTCCATTTACCGTAACAATCTTGGATTTCTGCCCGATTTTCAATTCATTCAGCGTCATAAGCAGCCCCTCATCCTCATTTATTTCAAATTGGATTTATCAGTTAGCCATTGCTAACTTCTACTGATATTGTATAGTTTTAAGATGCATTTGTCAAGGATAAATCATTGTGCTTCTAACGAAGTTATGATATACTCAATCATATTATTCTTGTGGAGGCTTATGCATGACAATCAAAAACAGAATTCTGGTATCCGGGCTCATCAATATTGAAACCACAGTGAAAATACCCGGTTTTCCCCTTGAATACACACCGGTGCAATATAATTACAACGGAATCGATTCGGCGGTCTCCGGCGTCGGTTTCAACCTGGCAAAAGCACTTACCTCCCTGGGCGATACAGTGGACCTTGTATCGCTGGTCGGAAACGACCTCAACGGTAAAACCGTACGGGACGTATTGTCGGACTGCGGTATCAACTCCGGTTATATCGCCTCCTCCCTGAACACCACGCCGCTGAGCGTAATTCTGTATGACCAAAGCGGCAAACGCAATATCCAATGCGATTTAAAAGACATACAGGATGCCCAATACGATCCTGCTCTTTTCTATAAAGCCATGGAACCGTGTGAATTTCTGGCGATGTGCAACATTAACTTTTCACGGCCTTTTCTGAAGGCGGCGCATGATCTGGGAAAAACGATTGCAACCGACGTTCATACGCTGAGCGATTTATCCGATGCTTATAACGCGGATTTTATGAAATACGCAAATATCCTTTTTCTGAGCAACGAAGGCATCCGGGACTCCGAAGAAGAGTTTGTGAAAAAACTTGCCGCCATCTACCGCAACGATATCATTGTTGTGGGACTCGGCGGAAAAGGCGCGCTGCTTTATGTAAAAGAGGACAGCTACATGGGACGATTCCCCGCCGTAAGAACACGTGAAATCGTCAGCACGGTCGGAGCAGGGGACGCGCTGTTCTCCGCATTTCTGCACGGTTACAGCAGAACGCGGGATCCGTATCTTTCCCTAAAAAAGGCCGTCGCTTTTGCTTCCTATAAAATCGGGACAGCAAGCGCTTCGGACGGCTTTCTAACCGGTGAAGAGCTGGACGCCCTCTATGACCGGATGTGCGCAACAAATTTGCAATGACAAAAACACCGCTCGGACACAAAATAGCCCGGAAAACGTAAGAACATTTTCCGGGCTGAATATTATATAGAAATATAAAAACGCGTACCGCTGTCAGGACAAATCAATTTTACTGAGCACGCTTTTCAGCGCTTCAGCGGAAGCGAGCAGCTTTTTCTGCTCTTCCCCGCTCAGAGTGATATCCAGCACCTTTTCCACGCCGGTGCTGCCTACAATGGTGGGGACGCCCATGCAGAGGTCGTCTAAGCCGTAGTGTCCCTGAATCAGACTGGAAACCGGAAGGATGGAATGCTCGTCCCGTAAAATGCATTCCGCAATCCTGCGCACCGCCATGGCGATACCGTAGTAGGTCGCGCCTTTTTTCTGAATAATCTGGTAGGCGCTGTTCTTCACATCCTCGTAAAGCTTCTGCATCGTTTCCATCTGGTTGCAGCAGCCGCACAGCTTACAGAAGTGCTGCAGCTCAATGCCGGATATGTTCGCGCTACTCCAGACGGCAAGCTCGCTGTCTCCGTGCTCTCCGATGATAAACGCGTGTACGCTGCGGCTGTCCACATCGAGGTGCCGGCTCAAAAGGTATTTCAGGCGCGCGGTGTCCAGCACCGTGCCGGAACCGATCACCCGGTTCGCCGGGAACCCGGAAAGCTTGAGGGCGACATAGGTCAGGATATCGACCGGGTTGGAAACGATCAGCAGGATGCCCTCGCACGCCCTTTTCCTGATTTCCGGGATAATGCTCTTAAAGATCGCCACATTCCGGTTGACAAGGTCCAGGCGCGTTTCGTTCGGCTTCTGATTCGCGCCCGCCGTAATGATAATCAGCCCGCAGTCCGCGATATCGTCGTAGCTCCCCGCGTAGATTTCCATCGGCCTTGCGAACGGCACGCCGTGACCCAGGTCCATCGCCTCGCCCTCAGCTTTTTCCGGGTTTGCGTCAATCAGCACAAGCTCGGAAAAGAGGCCGCTCTCCATCAGGCTGAATGCGGAGCCGGAACCGACAAAACCGCAGCCGATCATCGCGCATTTTCGGATATTCACCATAATGTCACCATCTTTCTTTTCTTTTATTTTCTACACCGTAAATACGGTGCAATCAGCATAAGACAAAATTCCCGTTTTTGAATACGGCGGTTTCTTTTCCGTCCTGTCCGATTCCCGTGATTTCCATATCCGCGCTGCCAAACATGAAATCACAGTGGATTTTGGAATAATTGGAACCGATCTGATTCAGTTCCTCCCGCTTCATTTCCGTGCCGTTTTTGACCGTATCGGGATAGGATTCCCCGAGCGCCAGATGGCAGGAGGCGTTTTCGTCAAATAGCGTGTTAAGGAACAGGATTCCCAGTCTGGAAATCGGGGAATCGTAAGGAATCAGCGCAACCTCGCCAAGGTAACAGCTTCCGTCATCAAACTCAACCAGATTTTTGAGCGTTTCCTCTTCCTTCTCCGCGTGGTAGCCAATCACCTTGCCGTCCTTGAAATCGAGCCAGAAGTTCTCGATCATTTTGCCCTGGAAAACCAGCGGTTTTGAAGCGTACACACGGCCGTTCACGCCAAATTTGTAAGGCATGGTAAACGCTTCCTCAGTCGGCATATTGGGGTTGAACACCGCGCCGTTCTTTGCGCTGTCGCATCCGCCCATCCAGACGTGGTTCTTCACCAGCTCCAATGTAAGGTCGGTGCCCATCGAATTTTTAAAATGCAGGGACTTGAAGTTATAGCGGTTCAGCAGCTCGCTGTTGTGATGCAGCTCGCTGTTGTGCTTCTCCCACTCGGCAACGGGATCGTTGTCCTCCGTAATGCGAACGCTTGTGCAAACAGCTTCCCACAGAGCGCTGAGCGCCTCCTCATCCGGTTTATCCGGAAAAACCTTTTTCGCCCAGCTTAAGGTGGGAATCGCTACGATGGACCACTGCCCGTAATTTCCCATAGTGTAGTACTCAAACGGTTCAAAGGCGGTTTCGCGCGCCATTCTGGCGGCCTGCAGCTTCTTTCCGTCGATATCCGCAAGCAGGCCGGGCGTTGCGGATTCGATATATAAAAAGCAGCATTTCTGGTCGATGCAGTTTTTCTTCTGTTCAACCTTCCACGGCGCGATATGCGTGAGCGTTTCCGTGCTTTCATTCTGATAGGCCATCTTGGCAGTCAGCTCGTCGTTCCAGTTGACCTGCACCTCGCCCGCACCTGCCTTGTAGGCTTCTTCCACACACATCCGGGCAAAATACGCGCAGTCCACGGAAGCCGTGATTACGATCATCTGCCCTTTCTGAACGTTTGCGCCGACCCGCACCGCAAGCTCCGCATATTTTTTCAATATTCTTTCTGAAATCATTTTTTACCGTACCTTTCCAAGGGCCGCTTTGGCAGCCGTCATCTGATTTAATTTGCTTCATTATAGGTTAATTATACTTATCATTTATACTTACAATCCCCTGCTCTGCAGGGCTTTTGCGAGTGTTCTGAGCTGCGCCCTGCGCTGTTTGTAATCCGGCAGCACGCGCTCCACCAGCTTCCAGAAACGCGCGGAATGGTTATGCTCCACGGTATGAGCCAGTTCGTGGAC
>DATAML010000055.1:0-4748 GCA_036260545.1 Caproiciproducens sp. | reverse complement strand
AGCTTTTCCCGTAAAAAAGCTTCGGCTTCCGCACGAATCTCCTTTCGGTAGCAGTATTTGCCCTGTCCGCGCCCGGTCATCATCTCCCGATTATAAAGTTGCTCCGCATTGGGAAAAGCCTCGGTATTAATCCTGTCCTGTACAAAACTGTAAGTCATCAATATGATCTCAATGAAACCGTTCTGCGTTACTTTTTTACTCAGGCTGTCTGCCAGTTCCTCAATCAATTCCCCGTACAGGCGCTTCCAGTCAGGGAGCAGAATTACGGGTGCAATTAACATTCCTACAGGATAACCCGCTTGCGCTACATCATTCAGCGCTCGGATACGCGTGTGCAGAGGAGAGGTGCCCAGTTCAATGCGCTCAATAACCTGCTGAGGATTAACGCTCATACGGAATATGGTTTTACCCCGGTGATCCAGATTCAGCAGTGGATCGACCAGATCAAATTTCGTCGGGAACGTCAGAGACCCGCGTCCTTCACGTGCAAATCGCTCGATGGTAAAAGGCAGGTTGTCCGTTATCTGGTTTTCCAGCAAAAGATCGCTGTTGCTGCCAATTTCGAATGTTTGCGGCACAGCAGCCGCAGCGGCCCTCTTTAACAGTGTGTCCAGCATTTGCTCACGGTTTACAAACAGGCGAAGATACGCGCATTTGTTGTAATTACATACCAGATAGCAATATAGACACATGGCCCGGCAGCCGGACGAGGTGTATGGAACCAGCCAGTCGGAAACCTTATGATTCGGCACATACCGGTGTGTTTTTCTCACTCCAACGACAAGATGGCGCTTTAACTTTGGAAAGTCCCGATTCTCCGCCGCGGTCAGTTCCGGTATGCGGTTATGACTTTCTATTTGAACCCAGGGCAGGTTTCCATATTTGCTCCGGAGCATCTGCCCCAGTTCGTAATCAAGAGCACTGCTCTCATAGTACACGGCATCAAAATGCATATCCACTTTTATCCCTCCAGGCTTTTATAGCTTGCCCCGCATAGGAGGATATATAAAAACATCCGAATGCAGCGACTGGAGTCCGCATTCGGATGTTTTTATATTATGAGTTTTATTTGCGTTTTGAACCTCCATGTCGTCTGAGAACCGGCAGACCCGCTTCACCTTTGCTGACCATCGTTGCCGGTGGAATTGAGATTAAATAATTCGGGATGCTGAAGAGATTCGTTGATTACCAAATAATTCGCCCCGAACTTTGTGGGGTCAACCTCGAATTTGCTCAGCATCACCTTTGTGTTTTCAAAAACGATCGGCATTACGCGTTCCTTCATGCTTGTTTTAACAGACTCTAAATACATTTCCCCGGCCTTTGACATTTCGTCACCGATGATAATCGTGCCGGGGTTAATCACGTTCGTCAGACTGGCAAGCGCATAGCCCAAATAGCGCGCCGATTCGTTTACTACCGATACGGCAAGCCCATCGTGGTTTTTATAGGCGGCCAGAATGTCGTCAATGCGCGATGTTTCTGTAAGCACGGTGTCAGGAAAATCGGAAATGCGGTTCCGCACCTTTTTCACAACAGCTCTTGTGGAGGAGAATCCCTCAAGGCAGCCAATATTCCCGCATTCGCACCGTTCTCCGTCAAACTGAATGCTCATATGCCCGATTTCGCCCGCAATACCAAGATTGCCCCGGATGATTTCCCCTCCGGTCATGATACCGGCGCCGATCCCTTGTCCAACCATTACGCACAATACTGTGCCGTTGCTGTCGTCGGCTGACAAAGCAGAATCTTCTGCGAGAAGTGCCAGATTTGCGTCCTGTTCCAAATAGACCGGAAGCTTCAATTCCCTTTGCATCATATCTGCGATATTAATATCCTGCCACTGGTAAAATCCGGTAAAGTAAGCTAATTTTTTCTTTTCTTTGACCCATGGCCCCGGCATTGCCACGCCTACACCCAGAAACTTATCATTTTTATATTTCTGCAGCAGCTTTTGGACTTCCTGTATTATGGACTCAACCGTGGTTTTCATTTCTTCATTTGTATCAAGATTGTAGTCGCGTATATCGTAAATGGTTTCTCCCATATCGAACACCGTGATGTGTACATAGCTTCTGGAAAAACGAACGCTTACCGTCTTGTATTTTTCCTTGCACAGGCGAAGACCGATGGAGCGTTTACCCTTTTTACCCGAAATTAAACCGGTTTCCTCTACCAAACCCCATCCCATGAAATCGTTGATAATATTGGTGATGGTTGCCTGCTTCAGCGTGCTTTTTTCCGCAAGTTCGCTTCGGGAAATGATATCGGTTTGCTGGAGAAGTTTTATGATCAGAGCGCGATTCATTTTTTGAACATCTTCTAAGTTTTTTCCGGTCTGATTGCTCATTTCAGTTCCTCCTGACGCTCTACTTCATTTAATTGATTTTATTATATCATTATTAATTGTAATTGATAAGAAGAAATTAAACACATTTCATACACTTTTGTGTGCTTTTTTAAACGGTCAGAAGGTGAAAAGACCGCCTGAGGCATTACATGAGAGTGCCTTTAGCGGTCTGGTCGCAATTTTCTCTTATTTTTCCAAGCAGCTCCGGCTCAATTTATAATCGCTCCGGTAAATCGCATAAGCGGCCGCTCCGATTAAAGACGCCTCGTAGCCCAGCGCAGTTTGTTTCACTTCAAGCAGATGGTTTGCCTCTCTGTATACCAGATTATGAATGGCGTCCATCATAGGTGATTCAAACAACTCATACTCCATGGTAATACCGCCGCCCAAAACCACAAGAGGCACATTCAAGATGTTGACCGTGCTGGCTATCGCTTTGCCAAGGTAAAATCCGGTGTCTTTAAAAATTTCCAGAGCAACCGAATCGCCGGCCTTTGCCTTCTCTGAAATGTCTTTTGCGGTAATGTCGGCCGGGGCGTCTGCAATCTGTTCCCGGTAGCGCCTTGCGATGGCGGGGCCGCCTGCATAAGCTTCCAGGCAGCCGTTGTTTCCACAGGGGCATTTGTAACCGTGATCCACGACGTTGACATGCCCGATTTCTCCCGCATTTCCTCCGGCGCCGTAAAAAATTCGGTTCCTTAAAAACACACCTGCCCCTACGCCGTTGCTTACTGTAACCCAAATAAAATCTTCCACATCTTTTGCGTGGCCAAACATTTTTTCTCCGTATGCACATATATTTGCGTCGTTTTCTATATATACGGGGCAGTTGAAATGTTCAGAAAGCAAATCTGCCAGCGGGAAATTGCTGATTTTAGAAAAGCAGGCGTAAAGCCACATTCCGGTATTGGGATCTGCGAGTCCGGGGACGGAAACCCCAATACAATCAATTTCAAAACCTTCCTGCAGCAAAGCCGTACTTTCTTTTATAACCGCGTCGTAAACACTGTCTTTGTTTGGACTGTGAAACAGAGATTTTCGGGATGCCAATACGTTTCCTTGCTTGTCAATAATTCCAACCAGCAGCTTTGAACCGCCTATATCGATGGATAGTATATTCTTTTGCATAGCTGTTTCTCTTTCTAATTCAAACATATTTATGTTTGGCAGCCCTAACCGTTATTTATGGGAAGCGCTGCCAAATCATCATCCTTGCGCAATTCGTTGGACCAAAGCCCGCTGGAAACCGGTCAGCTTATTTCAGGTTGCCGAGCTTTTTGTGCAGATCAATAAATTTCTCCACGTTGTCGGGAGTTACCAGATCGCTTTCGATATTCACGCTCTTAACGGTTTCGCCTTTCAGCAATTTGGAAATGTACTCGAGACTGGTATCGGAGTAGGAAACCGCGTTTTGGAATACGGTTGCCATCATTTTGCCGTCTTTCACCGCTACCACGGCAGCAGCCAGAGCGTCAACGCCGTAAATCTGAACTTTGCCTTCTTTGCCGGCCATTTTAACCGCTTCGTATGCGCCGAGCGCCATATCGTCGTTATGGCATAAGATAGCGTCTAAATCCGGGATGCTTGCAAGCCAGTTCTGAGCAATGGTAACGCCTTTTTCTTTTTTCCACTCACCGATTTGCTTGTCCACGATTTTTATGTCTCCGCGTTTTGCAAGAGCGGCTTCCATACCTTCTTCACGTCCGTTTGCGTGGAAGTTGCCGGCAGGCCCCTGAATAATTGCCACTTTTGCATTTTTGGGCAGCTTTGTGGCAGCATACTCTGCAACAGCCGAACCCTGCTGCTTCGGAGAAGCGTCAATGTACACGCTTGCGCCGCCGTCGTCGATGTGTCCGGTGGTTACAATTACTTTTACGCCCTTCGCGACCGCTTCTTTTACCGCAGCAACAGGGGCCTGTGCGTCAACCTGCTGGAACACGATGATACCGAACTTATTTGCGACGCAGTTGTTAATTTGGTCGATCTGTTTGTTGGCGTTGTTTTCCGCGTCAAAGCAGACCAGCTCAAATTGATCCGCATATTTGGCTTTTGCGTTTTTAACCATTTCATCCTTGACCCATACGCAGAAAGCATCGGAATAGGACTTGCAGATAAACGCTACTTTGGGTTTGGTTCCTGCTGTCGTGGCAGCGGCGGAAGCTGCCTGGGAAGCGGGCGCTGCGGAAGCAGCCGGTGCAGTTCCCGAGGCAGCCGCTGTTTTAGAACCGCATCCTGCAAACGAGCCGCAAAGAATCGCGCAGCTGAGAATGATGCCGATAACCTTTTTCATAATAATTCCTCCGTTGATTCATTTTTATTTTTCCGTCCCCTAAAGACGGTAAAAATCTCTCCTGTTACTTTTTCGAACCTTTTGTCTTGATGTCGAGAATAACCGCCA
>DATAML010000035.1:0-2636 GCA_036260545.1 Caproiciproducens sp. | reverse complement strand
ACGCCGGAAAGCGCGCAGATCGTGCAGGGCGGCAGTTGCCAGTTCAGCGCTGTGGTTACCGGGCTGGACAACAAAAACGTAGCATGGATGTTGACGGGGAATGCGAGTACATCAACGGTAATCGACAGTGCCGGGAAGCTTACGGTGGCAAAAGATGAAACCGCACACACCCTAACAGTAAAGGCGTATTGTGCTGCGGATTTCAGCATTTATAAAGAAGTCAGCGTAATTGTACTGATACCGGAAAAGCCGAGCATAACCATAACGCCGGAAAACGCGGAGATTATGTTGGGCGGCAGCCGTCAGTTCAGCGCGGCGGTCACCGGGATGGATAACAAAAAAGTGATATGGACGGTATTGGGGAACAAGAGTCCGTCAACGGTAATCGACAGCTCCGGCAAGCTGACGGTGGCAACAGACGAGACTTCGGCGAATCTCACGGTGCGGGTGTACTGTGCCGAGGATTCCAGCATTTATAAAGATGCCGGCGTAATTGTACTGATACCGGCAAAGCCGCACATCGTTATTTACCCCGTTAGCACGCAGATTAAGCATGGAGCCAGCCGTCAGTTCAGCGCGGCGGTCAGCGGAACGGATTATAAGAACGTTGTTTGGAGGGTATCCGGGAACAAGAGCCCGTCAACGGTAATTAATAGTGCCGGGAATTTGACGGTGGCAAAAGATGAAACCGCAACAACTCTTATGGTAAGGGCGTACTGTGCCGCGGATTTGAGCGTATATGACGAAGCAAGCGTAACCGTATTGCCGCCGGATAATCCGGCTATTTCCATTGCCCCTGTCACTGTGCAGATCGTGCACGGCGGCAGCTATCAGTTCAGCGCGGCGGTCAGTGGGACGGACAACAAAAAAGTTCTATGGACGGTGATAGGGAATCAGAGCCCCTCAACGGTAATCGACAGCACCGGCAGGCTTGTTGTAGCGACAAACGAAACCGCTGCTTATCTTACTGTGCGGGCAGCCTGTACTGTGGATCCGAGCGTATATGCTCAGGTTGCTTTTTCTGTTAAGAAGAGAATCACATCTTTTAATCCTCTGAAAACATCTGTCCTGTATCAGTATGTTGTGAAAGGCACGCCGGTTACTTCTTTGAAACTGCCCTTAGAGCTAAACGCGGTGGTAGACGGAAAATCGGATACGCCGGTAAAAATACTAAAATGGGTTTCGAAGACGGCTTATAACCCGGACAACCCGGCTTCCTATTACTTTACACCCGTGCCGGACAGTGAATATCTCATGGAAACAGGGGTCATTCTTCCGGTCATCCAGATTGTGGTATATGCAAAAGGCTCCAATAATTCACACAGTGGCGGAAGCTCCCACGGCGGAGGAGGCTCACATAGCGGTGGCGGTTCCGGGGCCTCGGCTTCCGTAACGCAAAGCAGTGTTGCTGTATCGAATACGGTAGGAACGACCACGGTTTCTGTAATCGCTCAGACGGATTCAAGCCCGACGGTCGTTGACCACAGGGTTTCCGTCAGCATGCAGGCCACATTTAATTTTACCGCTGCGGAGAACAACGCAACCGTGCAGAACCATTCCAGGGTCGAAATTATTTTGCCAAGCTCTGTGTTTATCGACCAGATTCATAATAAGGATATTAATTCGGTTGATATGACGATCAAAATTCCCTCGATGGCTGTCTTTCATTCAGATTCCAAAGTGGACCTTTCCATGGAGCTGAGCAGCGATGTCCTTCAGGCGGCACAGCTTTCCGGAAAAGAGGTTATCGTGGAGGTTGCCGACGACACAACGGGGAAGAAGAACTACAGCTGGACTTTCAGGGGCGAAGACCTGAAAAATTCCCAGCCGGCGCTTCAAAATATCAATATGGCATTAAATATTAAATCCTCGGACTCAGATGCTGCCGTAAGCCGTTTGATACCGAACTCTATAAAGGGTGCGCTGCTTACATTCGCAAATAACGGCGTGCTGCCGGCACCTGCAGCGGTCAGCGCTTATGTTGCCGATCAGGGCTTCAAAGCGGGGCAGAATTTGTATTTATATTATTACAACCCGGCAGGAGGCCTGGAAGCGGCGGATTATCCCGCCTGCAGGGTGGACGAAAATGGGTACGCGAACATCGTAATCAGCCATTGTTCCCAATACGTGCTCCTCCCGGGGCAGGTGGCGCCCAATGCCTCTGTAACGCTGGACACGGGCAAAACTCTGAAGGTAAAAGAGGGGAAATCGTATCAGTTCAGGGTGACCGCTCCGGCCAGGCCGAAATTAACCTGCGGGAATCCTTCCGCATTCAAAGTAACTGCCTGTGGCTCCAAAGGGAATCATTACTATTTCAAAGCAATTGCAGTCGGAAAAGCGGGGAAAACAGCGGGATTTTATGTAAACGGCGAAAAGACGCCCCGGACCGTAGCAACCATCATAAAATAGGTGCCCGGCCGGCCGGAAAAAGCAGCGCCTCAAACGGCCAATATCAATAAGAAAGAATAAGTGAAAAAAGTCGAGTATCCGAAAAGTGAACTGCACCCCAATTGTTAGACAGTATGATATACTGAAAACGATTGGGGTGTTTTTCTATGCCAAAAGGAATACCAAACAAGCGCTACACGCCGGAGTTCAAGGTCAGGGTAGTGGAGACGATGAGCAAGGAAAAGTTA
>DATAML010000032.1:0-1956 GCA_036260545.1 Caproiciproducens sp. | reverse complement strand
CACCTCCGGCACATAATCCGTACTGAGCAATACCTTACTTATCCTGCTTTTGAAAACCGCGCGTTGTACCCTGCTCAGGTACAGCACCTGCATGGGAATTCCGACGATGCAGGTTATGTTGTGCTCAATAATCTGTCCGGTTCATTCACCGGCTTTGCATACACCTGTACAGTGATGTTTTGCTTGTACCTGTTACAGTAATATTCCTGTACTTTCCGGATCACTCCTTCTTTTACGCTTGGGAGCGCTTCGCTGTCCCTCAATACGGTTTCAATGTCCAGGCTGTCCCCATTTGAAACAGCAGCCTTATAATCCAAAACTTCCGGGAAAGTGAGAATCAGTTCATCGAGTTCACTCAACGCAACGGGCTGATTTTCAACGATATCAACCTTGTTTTCCAATCTGCCGCGAACCCGGTTCATGGTTTTGAGGAGTGTTCCGCAGGCACACGGGTTGGAAGAAAACGATGCGATATCCCCCGTGCGGTAGCGAATCAGCGGCATCGCTCTGCGGGTAAGGGTGGTAAACACGACCTCGCCTTGCTGCCCGTCTTCCACATTTGCTCCGGTGTCCGGGTCAATGATTTCAAAGTAGAGATCGGCTTCCCGCATATGGTAGCCATTCAGGGCTTCGCATTCCACCCCGCCGCCGTAGCCCATCTCGGTCATGCCATAATGGGTGAACACCCGGCACCCGCACTGCTCTGCCAGTTCGCGGATAAGCACCTCCGGCACATAATCCGTACTGAGCAATACCTTACTTATCCTGCTTTTGAAAACCGCGCGTTGTACCCTGCTCAGGTACAGCACCTGCATGGGAATTCCGACGATGCAGGTTATGTTGTGCTCAATAATCTGTCTTGCCGCTTCGCCCGGTTCTCCCATAATCCCGGCGACAAAGCACGCGGTATCCGACCTTGCGAGTCCCTTTTTCAGCAAATCGCCGATACTGCCGTAAGAATTGCCCGGAAGCAAAACCAGTACCCGGTCCGTGCGGTCGGTCAGGCACTTCATGCCGTGCTGAAAAAAGTCCACGGTAAGCTCCAAATCTTCCTCCGTAAAGAAAACCCGCTTTTCTTCCCCGCTGGTGCCGGAGCTGCGCAGCGTGACAATCCTTTTTATCTCTCTCTGCGGCACACATAAAAAGCCTTCGGAATCCTGCCGGATATCGTTTGGATTGGTGAAAGGAACCTTTGAAAAATCCTCAAAGGAACGGATTGCATCCGGGCGAATACTTTTGAAATACACACGGTAAGACCGGCTGTTTTCCTTTACGTATTCCAGCGTTTCCCGGATTTTTTCAAGCTGGTATTGCTCCAGCATCCTGCGGTCTGCTGTTCCGGTTTTGCCGAGTATCCAGTCTTCCAGCGGCGTCCGCTTCATCGTCATCCCTCATTTCCGGTTGCGGTATAAGGATACCCCCTCGGTATTCGTGATATTGTAAATACAGAACGGAATGAGCTTCCCCTGCGAGTTTACCACATGGATGCAGCAGTCCTTTACCCGTTCCAAATCGACATTCCACGCATCCTGAAATGCCATGGCGGAAATACTGAAGGAATTGCTGCGGATGCTTTGCAAAATCCTGTCCCAGCCCGCGTCCGCGCCGGTGCTTTCCCGGGCTGCTTCCGACTCTCTGCCGGTCCAGTTCTGGGAAACGTATTCCTTCGTTTTCCTCGCGCCCTCTTCGGCCTTTTGGGTCACACACTTGCAGCTGATTTTCGCCGCAATCTGCGTAAGCTCCCGGTTTTTCGGATCATAGAGAAAACTGCCGTGGAAGGAGCAGAGCGGGTTTTCGCATTTGGCCGGTTTTAGATTGGCCGCCTTGATTCTTCCGTTCGTCTGCCGTTCCAGTTCGTCCATAAGCTGTGGCAGCGTGATGCGGTCTTCATCCCGCGGAGCCTGTGGGATTCGGCCGAAATAGCTGACCGGCTGAAAATGCACCCCTCTTACGGCG
>DATAML010000017.1:0-1581 GCA_036260545.1 Caproiciproducens sp. | reverse complement strand
AATACACATGTCAAACGAAACATCTGCACCTGTGTATCGGTTTGATACACAAAAAGTCCGGGCGGGATACGAGCCGAAAGATCACAACTATGCCGTTTCACCGCCGATTTATGCCACCGCATCCTATGACTTTCGGGATGTAGAAAACGCGGATAACCTTTTTGGCCTGCGGGAAGCCGGATTCCTCTATACCCGTGTGGGAAATCCGACCGTGGCCGTTCTGGAGGAACGCGTAAAGACGCTGGACGGGGCAAGCGCGGCGATTGCGCTGGCTTCCGGCATGGCGGCAATCAGCTATACGCTGCTGAATCTGGCCGAAGGCGGCGGGAGAATTTTGACTTCTCCCTATCTTTACGGCGGCACGGCAGACAGCTTTAAAAAGATTTACCCCAAACTCGGAATCCATTTCGATCAGGCGAAAAATATTGAAAACCCCGCGGAACTGGCGTCGGAGATTAAGCCGGATACGAAAGCGATTTATATTGAAAGCATCAGCAATCCCAATACGGTTCTGCTGGATGTGGACGCAATCGCAAAAGTCGCCCACGCGCATGGAATACCGCTGGTAGTGGACAATACGGTGGCGACGCCCTATCTGTTCAACCCGATTGCGCACGGCGCAGATATTGTGATTTATTCCGCCACCAAGGGCCTCAACGGACACGGCAACCTGATTGCCGGGCTGGTTCTGGAAAGCGGAAAGTTCAACTATATCAGCGAAAAGTTCCCCCAGTTTTCCGAAAGGTATTATACGCTCCGCGACGGTGACGGCAACTACCGCAGCTTCCCGGAAGCGTTTCCCGAAGCGCCGTTCACCAGCCGGATTCGTTTTAATTATCTCAACTATTTTGGCGCTTCCATTTCGCCCTTTGACGCTTATCTGGCGATTATCGGGCTGGAAACCCTTTCGGAACGCTTGCAGAAGCAGGTACATAACGCCCTGACTCTGGCGCAGTACCTTTCTTCCCATGAGGCTGTGGAATGGGTTCGCTATCCGGGTCTGGAATCCAGTCCCCATCACGCCCTGTATCAGCGCGACTTTAAAAAGGGAGCGGGCGGGCTCCTGTCCTTTGGCTTCAAGGGAACGCAGAAGCAGCGGGAGGCCTTTCTGGATGCGGTGCGCCTGTTCCATTATCATGTGAATATCGGGGACGCGCGTTCTCTGATCGTCAACTCTCCCAAAACCACCCACGGCGAACTGGAGAGCCATGAAAAGGAAGCTGCCGATATCCCCGACAATCTGATCCGCATATCGGCCGGACTGGAAGACGCAGCTGACCTGATTGCCGATCTGGAACAGGCGTTTCAAAAGGCATTTGAGGAGGCTCAAATATGAAAAATTTGAATAGAATGATCCCCATTACAGCATTCCTTCTCGCCTTAGCGGTTTTACTGTCCGCGTGCGGCACAAAGGACGGGGTAAGTCCTCCGCCCGCCTCTCAGGGCGCGGCCCAAAGCGCGGCGGCCCAGAGTACGGATCAGACAAAATATAAATACGGAAAAATCGATATTCCCGGCAAGGACGGTTCCCTGTGCGGCGCGCCGATCTACATAGCTTACGAGAAAGGCTTCTTTGCAGAG
>DATAML010000005.1:0-6458 GCA_036260545.1 Caproiciproducens sp. | reverse complement strand
ATCTGCCCGCCGCCCGGAAAATCCGGCGCAAGCAAGGTTGAGGGAATTTCATGCTCCGGATCGCGCATCAAAGCAACGGCAGTCTGGCAGACCTCGCCCAGATTGAACGGGCAGATGGAGCTCGCCATACCCACGGCGATTCCCGTATTGGCGTTTACCAGAATCGACGGGAAGGTAGCGGGAAGCAGCGTCGGTTCCTTTATGGTATTGTCGTAGTTGTCTGCAAAGTCCACAGTGTCCTTGTCAATATCGCGGAAAAGCTCCTGGCAGATATCGTCCAGGCGCGCTTCGGTATAACGCGAGGCAGCCCATGCCATATCACGCGAATAAAACTTTCCGAAATTTCCCTTGGAATCCACATAGGGGTGCAGCAGTGCTTCGTAGCCCCGGCTCAGACGCACCATGGTATCGTAAATCGCGGCGTCTCCGTGGGGGTTCAGCTTCATGGTCTGGCCCACAATGTTTGCACTTTTGGTTCGCGTGGAACCGAGCAGCCCCATTTTATACATGGTATAGAGCAGCTTGCGATGAGACGGCTTGAACCCGTCGATTTCCGGGATGGCGCGCGACAGGATCACGCTCATGGCGTAAGGCATATAATTTTTTTCAAGCGTATCGGTGATGCGCTGTTCAACGACTTCGCCCGCGCCCTCGATGACGCCGTGCGCCTGCGGCACCGCGCGGTTTACTTCTCTTTTTTTCGGCATTTCTTAACTGGCACCTACATTCATCAATTATTCGATATTCCGTATTCGCTTCCGCATCAGCTTACGTCCGCAGAATCAATATAGTTGTATCCGTTTTCGGCAATAAAATCCTTGCGCCCGTTCAGATTATCCCCAAGGAGCAAGTCGAACACCTCGCCCGTCCGCAGAGCATCCGTGGGCATCACCTTAATCAGCCTGCGGGTGGCAGGGTTCATAGTGGTAAGGTTCATCATTTCCGGCTCGTTTTCGCCCAATCCCTTGGAGCGCTGCACAGTGAATTTCTTGCCGTTCAGCTTCGCGGTGATTTCATTCTTTTCCCCCTCGGTATAGGCGAAATAGGTTTGATCCTTTATCTGTACCTCAAACAGGGGCGTTTCCGCGATAAACACCTTGCCCTCCTGAATCAGTGTGGGTGTCAGGCGGTAAATCATGGTTAAAAGCAGAGTGCGGATCTGAAAGCCGTCCACGTCGGCATCGGTGCACAGGATAATTTTGTTCCAGCGCAGAAGCGACAGGTCAAAGGAGGAAAGGTCCTTGTTGGCTTTGGATTTGACTTCCACCCCGCAGCCGAGCACCTTGATCAAATCCGTAATGATATCGCTTTTAAAGATTTTATCGTAATCCGCTTTCAGGCAATTCAGGATTTTGCCGCGAATCGGCATGATCGCCTGAAAATTCGGATCGCGCGCCTGCTTGCACGCGCCCAGAGCCGAATCGCCCTCCACGATGAAAATCTCGCGCTCATTGACGTCGCGGCTGCGGCAGTCCACAAATTTTGCGACGCGGTTGGTGATATCCATATTGACAGTCAGCTTTTTCTTAAGGTTCAGCCGCGTTTTCTCCGCGTCCTCGCGGCTGCGCTTGTTGATGAGCACCTGCGCGGCAATTTTATCCGCATCCATGGGGTTTTCGATAAAATAAACCTCAAGCTGATGGCGCAGAAACTCTGTCATAGCATCCTGAATACCCTTATTTGTGATTGCCTTTTTGGTCTGATTTTCGTAGGAGGTACGGTTGGAGAAGGAGGAAATCACCAGAATCAGGCAGTCCTCCACATCCGCAAAGGTGATTTTGCTTTCGTTTTTATTGTATTTCCCCGTCTGCTTCAGATAGGAATCGATCTGGTACACAAACGCGTTGCGCGCGGCTTTGTCCGGCGCGCCGCCGTGCTCCAGCCAGCTGGAGTTATGATAATATTCAATCAGCTTGCTGCGGTTGGAAAAAGCCAGCGCAACATTGATCTTGGCTTTGTACTCAGGCTTGTCCTCGCGGTCGCGCACCTTGCGCTCCGCCTGCCAGAACTGGACGGGTGTAAGGAAATCCTCGCCCGCAATTTCTTTGGCGTGGTCAACGATCCCGTTCTGATAAAGGAACTCCGTCTGCTCGAAGGACGCGCCCACCTGGTCGCGAAGCAGGAAGCTGATCCCGTCGTTTACAATGGCCTGCCTCTGAATGATATCGGTATAGTACTCGGCGGGCACACTGATATCGGTGAACACCTGCAGATCGGGCTTCCAGCGGATTTTTGTGCCCGTATCTTTTTTGCCGTACGGTTCCTTTTTGAGGCCGCCCACATTTTCCCCGTGTTCAAAGTGAAGGGTGTAGCGCATACCGTCGCGCCGGATATCCACGTCCATATACTCCGAGGCATACTGTGTGGAGCAAAGCCCCAGACCGTTCAGACCCAGTGAATATTCATAGCTTTCATCGGAATCATTGTTGTATTTTCCGCCCGCGTAAAGCTCGCAGAAAACCAGCTCCCAGTTGTAGCGCTGCTCGTTCGTATTAAAATCCACCGGGATTCCACGGCCGTGATCCTCGACCTCCACCGACCGGTCGCTGTAGCGGGTAACAACGATCTGTTTTCCGTAGCCCTCGCGTGCCTCGTCAATAGAGTTGGACAGAATTTCAAAAATAGAATGCTCGCACCCCTCAATGCCGTCCGAACCGAAGATGACCGCCGGGCGGCGGCGCACACGGTCAGCGCCCTTCAGGGATGATATACTTTCATTTCCATAAACCGGTTTTTTCGCCATATTTTCTATTCGCTCCTAAATGGTACTATAAATTCAAGAATTCGGTCAAAGCTGAAAGGCGGCTACGCCGCAGACTGCAGACAAACTGGCAGACTACGACAAATCGTGCAAACACAGTAAGCAGAACGAACCGCAATTCTGCGGCTGCACGCCTTTGTTGCTTCGCCGCCATACAGCTCTGTTCCTTGACCAATGTTTATTGTACTATAGCAAGTCCCAATAAATCAAGATTTTCCCATTTCTTTTTCGAAAAAAGATAAAAACAGTTTCATCATGCCATCGTTTTGGCGTAAAAAGAGGAACAGGGGAAATGCGGCAACATTCCCCCTGTTTTTTATTCGATTGTTTCGCCTTCACCGTCATCCGGCGTTTCGGTTAATTCCGAAGCCTTTTTGCCGCCCATAACCTCCGCAAATTCCTCGCCGGACATCTTCTCATTCTGGTAGAGGAACTTCGCAACCTCATTGAGCTTATCCATATGCTCCTTGAGGATACTTTCGGTCTTGTTGTATGCGGTGGTCATCAGGCTGTGGATTTCATGGTCAATGGCTGAGGCGGTTTCCTCGGAATAATTGCGGATATGCCCCATATCGCGGCCAAGGAACGGCTCTCCTTCGTCCTGCCCGTAGGTAATCGGGCCAAGCGCGTCGGTCATGCCGTATTTTGTAACCATGCTCCTTGCCAGCTTTGTGGCGCGCTCAATATCGTTGGAAGCGCCTGTGGAAATATCGTCGAGCGTGAGGGCCTCGGCAACGCGTCCGCCCAGCAGACTGATGAGGTCTTCCTGCATCTCCTTGCGGGATTTATAGGAACGGTCCTCCGTGGGAAGGTGCATTGTATAGCCGCCGGCCATGCCGCGGGGAATGATCGAAATCTGGTGCACCGGGTCCTGCGTCGGGCAGAAATACGCGGCAACCGCGTGGCCGCCCTCGTGATACGCGGTGAGGGTCTTTTCCTTTTCCGTCATCACATGGCTCTTTTTCTCGGTTCCGACCACCACTTTAATGGTCGCTTCCTCGATTTCTTCCATAGTGATGGCTTTCAGGCTCTTTCTCGCGGCCAGAAGCGCCGCTTCGTTCAGAAGGTTCTCCAAATCCGCTCCGGTAAAGCCGGCGGTGGATTTGGCAATCGTCTTAAGCACCACGTCCGGTGCCATCGGCTTGCCGCGCGCGTGTACCTTGAGGATTTCCTCACGGCCCTTGATATCCGGATAGCCGACCATGACCTGACGGTCAAAACGGCCCGGGCGCATTAAAGCGGGGTCAAGGATATCCGGGCGGTTGGTAGCGGCAATCATGATTACGCCTTCATTTGCGCCGAAGCCGTCCATTTCAACAAGCAGCTGGTTCAAAGTCTGCTCGCGTTCATCGTGCCCGCCGCCTAAGCCGGCGCCGCGCTGACGGCCTACCGCATCGATTTCGTCAATGAAAATGATGCAGGGGGAGTTTTTCTTGGCCTGTTCAAACAGGTCGCGCACACGGGACGCACCGACGCCGACGAACATTTCTACAAAGTCGGAACCGGAAATGGAGAAGAACGGAACCCCGGCTTCTCCGGCAACCGCGCGCGCCAGCAGGGTTTTACCGGTACCCGGAGGGCCCACCAGCAGCATTCCCTTCGGGATACGGGCGCCAAGCTCGTTATATTTTTTGGGATTTTTTAAGAATTCAACGATTTCACGCAGTTCTTCCTTTTCCTCGTCGGCACCTGCCACGTCGGCAAAGGTTGTTTTGCGTTTTTCATCGGCCATCTGCTTGATCTTCGCTTTGCCGAAGTTCATCTGCTTGCCCGCGTCGCCCATGCCCGTATTCAGGCGCTTCATCATGAACCACCAGAAGCCGATCATAATCGCAAGGGTGATCAGCATGGGAAGCATACTGGACAGCCACGAGGTTTCCGTAGGACGCTTGATGTTTTCCACCATGCGCGCTTGCGGATTCGCCTTGTTGTACTCTTCCACATACGGCTTGATGTCGCCGTAAAGTAACATCGAATTCGGAGCGGTATAGTTGATTTTTGATTTGTCCTTGAGCGTGATGATCATTTCACCGCTGCCCCAGTCCATATCGTACCCCGTTACCTTCATATCCTGAAAGTCGTAGACGATATCGGAGTAATTATACGTCTTTTGCGGGCGGTTTCCCAATATCATCGCGATCAGCATAAACAGAATGATCGGGATGCCGAGAATCAGGGCTATATTCTTCAGAGTTTTTTTATTATCCAATATGAAGTTCACTCCTTACATGAGTTTCTGCGGCGGTTTTGGATCATTTTGATTTTGTGTAAACTTCCGGTTTTAGGATTCCCACAAACGGAAGATTCCTGTATTTTTCATCGTAATCAAGTCCATAACCTACGATGAATTCATCCGGAACAACGGTCCCGACATAATCAGCTTTTATGTTCGCGGTACGCCTGTCCGGTTTATCGAACAGGGTGCAGAGCCGGACGCTCCTAGGGGAGCGGGACTGCAGCAGCTCGAGTATGTAGCTCAGCGTCATGCCGCTGTCCAGGATATCCTCCACAACAAGGAGGTCGTAGCCTTTTAAGTTGATATCCAGGTCCTTGATGATTTTGACGACGCCGGAGGTTTTTGTTCCGGAACCGTAGCTGGACACACACATGAAATCAATGCTGCAGGGAATGGTGATCGCACGCATTAAATCTGCCATAAAAACGACGGAACCTTTCAGTACGCTGACCATCAAAAGGTTTTTGTCTTTATAATCCTCACTGATCTGCTTACCGATTCTATCTACAATCCCGGCAAGCTTCTCCTCGCTGAATAATACTGACTGAATATCGTTTCTCAAAGCTTTTAGCACTCCTTAATTATAATTTCCGCAATATTTTGAGTGTCGTTCGTCACACAGGCGTCCTGTGAAGCGCCGAAGCCCTCAATCCAGAGAATCGTGCCATCGCATTCAAGCATTACGGCCCTGCTCCTCAGAATGGGTTCCAGCTTTGCTTCATTAAAAAGTTTTTTCAGACTTTTGGTTACCCCCCGCCCCGCGGGACGGAAAAGATCGCCGCTTCGTCTGTTTCGAACATAAGTAATACCTAGTATTGTATCATAGTTAATTAGATTATTAAATAACAAATTGTGAATTTCGCAGCGCTTTTCATATTCTTTCCGGCACAATTTTTTCACTTGGAGCACCCGGCCGTCCGGAAGAACGGTTCCAGCAGGGTTCAGAGGTTCGCTCCACTGAGCGGCCGGTTCATTCTTTGCAATAAAGACAGTATTGCCCTGTACCGTAAATTGTATTCCTCCCGCAACGGTCACCGAACCGCCCGGACGCCGGATAATTTCTTCCACGGCGTACAGATGCCGACTTTCCAGCCTTGCTTTTGCGGTTTCCCCCGCCGCGATTGCAATGGCGCGCATCAAAACCGGGCGGGGCATGGCGTTCAGCCCGGAAAGGCGATATCCTCCCCTGCATTTTGCCGCTGCCAGACCGACATGCGCCTTTTCCTCAAACCAGGCCTCGTCTTCCCGGAGATGTTCCGTCATGGCGAGGACGTTTGCTTCAAAAGCGGGATTGATCTCTTTTAAAACCGGAACAACCGAATGCCGGATTTTGTTTCTCGCGTAATGATCTGTAAGGTTCGAGCTGTCCGTCACATAGGAAAGCCCGTAAAATTCGCAGTAGGTTTCCACTTCTTCGCGCGTAATGCCGATGAGCGGACGGATGATGTTTTCCCTTACCGG
>DATAML010000002.1:0-13506 GCA_036260545.1 Caproiciproducens sp. | reverse complement strand
GGCGACCTGTTAAAGTCGTTTGACGAGCAGGTCAAAAGCTATCTGGTAAATGCAGACGCCGTACTTTACGTGGTTTCCGCAAAGTCCCCCCTCTCCCTGACGGAGCAGGCCTTCCTTTCCGCCTCCGTTCTGCCGCAGAGCTTTTCACGCATACTGATCGCGCTGAACATGGTGGACTGTCTGGAAGACCGGGAGGATATTGAAAAAATCATCGATTACACCAATAAGCGGGTAAAGGAAATTACACCGAACGCCTATGTATACGCAGTAAGCGGCCTTGATGAATACTGCCGCAGGCTGAATCTGCCCCGACCCGTGCCGGAGCTTTCCGACTATCTGGAAGGCTGCTTTGAGTCATTCCGTTCCTCTGTCAATAACGATATCCTGCTGCAGAGGGACGTCATCAAAACCCTGCGGGCCTTGTCGCTCACCCGGCTGATGCTTCAGGATATCACCGCAAGAATCAGACTGATGCTTTCCGTTCTGGCAAACGGAAATGCGCAAAGCGTTGATTCTCTGGAAGAACAGTATCAGGATGAAAATTCGGAGCTGATGAAAGCGATTCAGAAACGCAAGTCCAGGTTGGAGCTGGAAATCGACGAAATGCGGTTCGAAGCCCGGCAGTGGATGAACGAATTCATGGAGCGGCTGAAAGCGGAAATCAAAAACAGCGGGTCACGGCAGACCGCCGATCTGGAAAAATACTTTCAGTTTTTTATGATGGACAAAGTAAAAGAAGCGCTGATTGCCTGCACCGGCGTACACCAAAAGCAGATTTGCGAATTTCTGGAGGAATCCGCAAAAGACTTTGCCCTGTCGCTTTCGGAAACCGCGTTCGGCAGCATCAACACGCAGATTGCCGACTGTATCGCCGATATCAGCTGGACCAATGTGGACACGGCCACCACGGCGCTTTCCATGGGACTGAATTACGCCTCGCAGATGGGCCTGCCCTTCGGGCTGGGCGGCTTAACCATACTGGGACAGGCCGTAGCCGGATTCCTGCGTCAGAGATCACTGGATAAGCGGCAGGCAGACTACCTTACGCCGGTACTGCAGGAATACGACAGCATTGCGGGCGAGGTGCTGGCAGAGCTTGACGGCGCATACAACCGGATGAAACAAAGTGCGATGGAGCAGCTCGATTCCATTTACAGCGGCCAGATGAAGCTCACGCTCGACGCCGCAAAGCAGGCCAAAGCCAGCGCGGAGGATGAATCGCTGAAATTCCAGGAAACGGCCGCATACCTGAACAGTGTGCTGGCAGCCATCACCCGGCTGAGCGAAACCCTGGAAAAATATGAGTAAAAGGAATCCCTTTCCATATGCAACCCCCGGCAGCCAAATTGCTGCCGGGGGTTGCCCATTTTAATGGATTTATGAAAAGCTGCTTGCCGGTGAGCAGGAATTTCTATGCAAGCAAACCCGTTCGTCGCGGTACTTACCGTCTGCGCCTCAGACATAGAAATGCCTGCCCTGTTGGAATTATAAGGAACCAGAAATATCGTATAATAAAAAGAAAAACGGAATGAGGTAAAAATCATGGAACTGCAAAATTATGTTACCGGGATTCAGCATATCGGACTCCCGACCAATTCAATGGAAAAGACAATTGAGTTTTATACCAGCCTGGGATTTGAAGTTGCGCATCGCACCGTAAGTCCCTCCGGGAATAAGATCGCGTTTTTAACGTTAAAAAATCTGACGATCGAAACCTTTGAAAACCACGCCGCGCCCGGAGTTCCCGGAGCGATTAACCATGTCTGTCTGGATGTTACGGATGTGGACGCCGCTTTTCAGGCTGCCAAGGAAAAGAATTACACGATAAAGGAAACCGAAGTTAAATTCCTTCCGTTCTGGGAAAACGGCGTCAAATTCTTTAACATCGTGGGCCCCAACAGCGAAACCGTTGAATTCTGCCAGAAGTTATAGTCGACTAACTTTAAAAACGCCCTAATATTTGCGAGGATATTTTTCGTGATGCAAGGCGGACGACCAGGCTGACGCCTGGCGAGGAGGACAACGCAACAACGCGGAAAACAGACCGCAAAGATAGGATGGTTTTGGAGTTAATCGACTATATAATTAAGCCCGCAGAAGGGCATAAATCAAAAGGCGCTTTAGAGGGATAAAACCCTTTAGAGCGCCTTTTTTATTCATTCAATTAATATCGGTCTGAAGACAGCTTCAGAATAAAATCCCAGATCGCCCGGGCGGCTGTTTCCTGGCCGGATGACTCCTTCATAAATTCTGCGAGGCGCTCCGCGCCGGAACAGTAGGAACTTTCCCCCGCAATCTTAAGCACCGCCGCGCGGATATTTTTTGCGCGCCAGCGCGTAATCGGGATGCGGATGCAGGCACCGGCCAGCACGGCGTTATCCAGATTGATCTGCTGCTCCGGCTGCATGGCAACGCCCACCATCGGGGTGCCGCTTGCAAGCGCGGTCTGCACGGTTCCCTGCCCGCCGTGGCAGATTACAAGGTCAGCCATGGCGTTGACCAGCTTTGCCGGCACGAACCGCTCGGTAAGCAGGACGTTTGGCTTTCCCTCCACAAGGGCCTGCGCTTCCTCAAGGGGGCATACCGCGCGCGGTACAAGCACCAATGCATGAAAGCGTTTCTGCGGCAAATCCGCAATCGCCCGGATTGCTTCCAGCAGGCATTCCTTTCTGCCGGAGCTGCCCATCGTGCAGAAAATATTGGTTTTCCCCTCATGTCCGTCCTGAAACAGCTTTACAATCTCCGAATCCACCCGTTCATTTGGATCCGGCATGGAATAAAGCGGGCCGGTTATTTTAAAGTTCTCCGGAATAGGAAGCCGTTTATAATATACGCTCAGGTCGTTTACCACGGTAAGGTCCGATTTCATCGCATCGAAAAGGTTCTGCAGGGGCTCGCCGTGCCAGCCGCATTCCTTTGCCGCGCTGAGGATATTGGTCTGCCGGAGAATCGGCGCCTTTAACTTCATGTTTACCGGCATCACCTTCATGATTTTCCGTCTTAGCACTGCCGGGAGATAGGTAAGGGGCCAAATCTGGTCGGGCACGTCCTTCATCAGGTACGAACCGTAAACCGCCGGTTCAAGCGGCAGGGGCAAAAAGCAGATTCCCGGTATCTGCGGCTGAACCATTCTTCTGGCAATGCCGGCAAAAGGCCAGAACCCGTACAGAATAACGTCCGGGCGGCAGTCTTCCAACGCAGCGATTTCCCCTTTTAGTAGCTCCAGATTAAGCTGGGGGCTGCCGACAAAATTGTTCCGGCCCGGTTTTAGGTCGTTGTGAAACCCTACCCCGTCCAACGCGGGAGAAACCGGGTAAATTTCAAAGCCGCTGTCCAGCACCTTTTGCTCGAACCTTCCCCCGTGGGAGAAAAACCGAACATTTACGGAATAGCCCTCCGGAGCATCATCGCGTACTCCCTTTAAAATTTCAAGCGACCTGGTTGCCTCCCCGGCATCCTGCAGGGCAGCCGATACTGCGATACAGATTTGTCTTTTTCCCATTTTCTCTGCCGTCCTTCCGTTTTCGGTGAAAACCGGAAATGTGCTCACTAAAATATTACCCTATTATAATTCTTCTGAGAGAAATGTCAATGAAAAGGCCCGCAAACAGTTTTTACTCCTGTCTGCGGGCTTACTGCAAGTCATTTTTTACCGGTCAAAGGTGATTAAATCCTGCGCGTAGGGCAGCTGCTCAATCCAGTCGCAGAATACGTGCCACTCATCCAGCTTATGGTTTTTACGCGCGTGGTAGATGTTGCCGAGGTTCTCATAATTAAACGTGCAGGTGCGCATCTGATTGTAGCTTGTGGGCAGGAGCTGAATCATGCTGTACCAGTCGGCTTTGTCCTTTGTTTCGTTGTACTTTATACGAAGCTTCTCAAGAAAGGCGATCACGCTTTCAAAATATTCCCGCGTTTCCGGGTTCATTTTCTCACAGCTGAAATCCTCCGCACCGAACGGATTGCTGTGGATTTTGTGCATGGTGCTTGTGGAATTCGCGACCGTTCCCACCTTGTAGGTATCGTATTCCTTCCACCAGTAAAGCGGCGCGGTGATATCCGCCGAAACGAAAATCTGGCGGATAAACTTCCGGTGATCCGAGCCCGCTCTGCACAGCTTCCGCGCCAGACCAAGGTCGTTTTCCCCAAGGACGTAGAATTCATTTTCGTCATAGCTGCTGTCGGATTTCGCCCAGCTGTTCAGCGGGTTCCGCGCCCCGCGAATCGCGTTTTCCAGATTCATAACGCTGGCGCGCTGTACTTCAATCATTGTTTTTCCTCCCGGCAGTTTCAAAATCTTGTTTACATTATATAACATCCCGGTTCAAAAGTAAATTTGATTGCGTGCCGCAGACTGAACCGGATTTAAAAAACCGGGAACGGAATCCCGGCAAAACCTTTTCATAATTTCTGGATAGGACGCGAATAATAAGAAAAACAAAACAGAAAGGCCCTTACACGAAATGGATCTTAAAACCTTTTATACGGATAAACGGCGCAGGCGGATAAAGCTGTTCTTTAACCCTGCTTCGGGGGAAGCCAACCATTCCCCAATCGGGCTGGCTGATGTGGTGAAAGAGCTGGAGACGTGGAAATTTATTCCCGAGGTCTGCGTACTGAGCATGGATTCCGACCTGCCAAAAATGGTTCAGGAGTCGCTGGCGGCGGGAATCCGCCTGTTCGCAGCCTGCGGGGGTGACGGCACCGTTTCCTCCGTGGCCAAAGCCGTTGCGGGCAAACCGGCAACCATGGGCATCATTCCGATGGGCACGCAGAACAACGTGGCGCTCAGTCTGGGAATTCCGGAGGATCTCACGGCTTCCGTCGCCGTTCTGCGCACGGGGCGGCGCCTCCGTACGGATACCGGCAAGGTACTCTGCGGGAACACCGAAACGCCCTTTGTGGAAATCTGCTCCGTGGGCCTGATGTCCTCCCTCTTCCCCTCCAGCGACGATATCCAGCACGGGCACCTGGAAAAGGTGGGCGATTTTCTGGCAAAGTTCGCTGCCTGCGCACCCTCGCAGATAAAAATGCTGCTGGATAACAGGCAGGAAATTATTACGACCGGCCATGTTGTGCTGGTCACCAATATGCCGTATATCGGGAAACATTATCAGGTGGGGGAAAAAGACGCATACCGGGACGGCTACCTCGATATCATGCTGTGCTGCGGCAACTCCAAGCTGAACCTGATCGGCTGCGCGATGAAAGGAACCGCCAGGGTAGAAAACACGGATGACCCGCGCATCCAGCGGTACCGCGCGAAGAAGGCGGAAATCGATACGGAGCCGCCTATGCCGGTCATGGCGGACGGCAGGGATTTGGGAGAAGGCGCCGTGCACGTGGAAGTCCATCATCATTCATTGGCGGTAATGGTACCCAAAGTCCCGTTAACCGGGCAAGAAAAGACGGAGGAAACAAAATGACCGGATATTACAGAAATACTCTTGCGGGCAGGGAGAAAATAACTCCCGGATGGATTTTATACCGTATCCGGCGCGTTCCGCCCGTTTACTGGCTCCTTCCGCTGGTTGCGGCGATCGCCCTGTTCTCGGCGACTGTTCCCTATTCCTTCTGGGTGCATTTCCGCTCCATCTTCCGGGCACGGTCGCTGCTGGTAAACATGCTGCTGCTGTTCGGGCTTATCGCCGTTTCGCTGATCTGGACCACCGGGCAGACAATCGACGCCGCTGTTTTTGCTTTCTTTAACCGGCGGGGGCGGCGGCCTGTCTGGCTGGACCGTACGATGCGGACAATCACCGAATTCGGAAACGGGATCGTAACGCTTGCCATCGCGGTAACTCTGTATTTTTTTGTAAACCATCATTTAGCCTATGAGTTTATATTCGGTACACTGGTGATGTGGCTGATTGTTGAGCTGCTCAAGGTAATTATCCGCCGCGCCCGCCCGTTTGCAAAACTGACCGACGTGCGCGTTGTAGGCACAAGGGCAAGAGGGCATTCCTTCCCCAGCGGGCATACCAGCCAGGCGTTTTACACAGCGACCATTTTCATCAACTATTTCCACGCCGTCCCTGGAACGGCCTTCCTGCTGTATCTGGCAGCCCTGCTGGTGGGAATCACAAGGATGTATATGGGGATGCATTATCCGCGCGACGTACTGGCGGGCGCAATTCTCGGCACCTGCTGGGGACTGATGGGTGCGGCTATGAACAGTTTTATCTTTTAATTATAACTTGTCGATATAACTTTGCAGGTTCTGAGCAAATTTGCCGATCTGCAGGCCGTCCAGCAGGGCGTGGTTCACCTGCACGGAATACGGCAGAAGAACCCTGTCGTTCTGCTCAAAATATTTGCCCCAGGAAAGCCGCGGCACGGAGTCGTCCCGGTCCAGCGATACCGTATGGGACACGCCTGTAAACGAAACCCACGGCAGGCAGGTGATATAGATTACGTCGTCCCGGTTCTCTGCCGAGGCCGGGAAATGTTCGGTCTGCTTTTCCGAGGCTTCCTTTGCACAGCGGCAGAACTCGAAGAGGTCGTCCTTCATATCCACCGTGACGTATTTGAAAAGCTCGCTGCCCTTCGACAGATCGGTGAAGGACGGATGGGTAACCTCGTGCAGAACAACGCCGTCCTTACGGATGCGGCAGCGGAATTCAGGAATCTGATTGCAGACAAATGTGGACGCAAAGATCATGGCATAATAGAACGAAAGCCGGTTCTTTTTCACAAAATGAAGGAAATGCGTCACATCGATATTCATGCAGATATTTGTCTGCGGATAATCCATCCGGTGGAAAAACTCAAAATGCTCTTTCCGGGGCCATGTTTCAAGGTCAATATATTCCAATTTTTATTCCTCCTGTTTTTAATTTCTTCTTGTATATTGTACGACCGCAAAAACGATTCCGCAAGAAAACTTTTTCTTCGTATTCATCACTTTTCAATCACAATTTTTTCTTTTTTGATTCATTTGGCTTTCACAAAATGATGTTATGCTACTTATAACGAAATAAAAAGGAGCATGCAATGTTCACTGGAAAAACCTTTGAAAGTGCTGCAGAGAAGACTTTCTCTGCGCTCGGCACGATCAATTACATAAAAATCTATGGCGGCCGTGAACCTGAAAAAATTCTTAAAAAAGTCGCAGAAAGAATTTCTGAAATCGAAAGCCGGATGTCCGCCTTCCTGCCGGACAGCGATGTTTCCCGACTGCGCCGGAACGCCGGAAACGGGTTTGTGAAAATCAGCAAAGAAACCTTCCGTCTGATTAAAACGGCGGTCGAATTCGGGGAACTGACGGACGGCGCGTTTGACATCACCGTACGCCCGCTGGTGGAGCTTTGGGGAATCGGAAAAAAGGGAACCTTCATACCTTCCCCGGAAGAAATACGTCAGGCGCTGCGCATGGTAAATTATAAGGATATCGAGCTGGATGAGGAAATCTGCGGCGCAGCGCTGAAACACGCCGGCCAGTCGGTCGACCTCGGCTCCATCGCCAAAGGTTACGCGGCGGACGAGGTAAAGCGAATTTTGCTGAAAAACGGGATTCAAAGCGCAATGGTCAACCTCGGCGGCAACGTGATGGCGATGGGCAGCCGCCCGGACGGCCAGCCGTGGAAAATCGGCATTCAGAATCCGCTGGCCCCCACCGGCGAATACCTCGGCGTTCTGTCCGTAACGGACAAAACCGTGGTAACCTCCGGCAGCAACGAGCGGTTTTTTATGAAGGACGGAGTACGTTACCATCATATTCTCGACCCGCGCACCGGCGCACCGGCACAGGGTTCCCTGCTGAGCGTAACCGCGGTCTGCGGGCATTCCGCGCAGGCGGACGCGCTTACTACCGCCCTTTTCCTCCGTGGCCCGGAAAAGAGCGCATCACTTTTAAGAGAAACCAAGACGGAAGCAATTTTTATTGACAATGATCTGTCCGTAACCGCAACCTGCGGCCTTAAAAATATTTTTACCGGAAAGCGAGCTGAACTAAAATGAGTAACACCAAACATAAATTTCCCATTCTGCAGGCCGTACGCCTGCTGCTACAGATCCTGTTCTTTCTCTTTATCCCGGCGCTCTATATCGGTGCGCTGAACGGCATAAAAGAAATCTATCAGGCGATCCTCCATCAAAGCTTCAGCACGGCGCTGGTTCCGCAGCTCGTAGAAGCCGCTGTAATCATCCCGGTCACCGTCCTGTTCGGGCGTTTTTTCTGCGGCTGGATGTGTGCGTTCGGCTCGTTCGGCGAATTCATCTATATGATCTTTCATAAAGTGTTCCCTAAAAAAGTACGTATCAGCGAGCGGACAGATCGCCTGCTGAAATCCGTAAAATATATCATCCTTGCCGTTTTGGTCATCGCGGTATGGAGCTTTGAGCTCCCTCTGTTCAGCACGGCAAGCCCGTGGGACGCGTTCGGAATGCTCGCCACCGTCGGAAAAGCACCCGATTTCTCCTATGTAACGACCAGCCTGACTGCCGGATTTATTCTGCTGCTTGGCATCATTGCGGGCTCCGCCGTGATTGAACGCTTCTTCTGCCGCTACCTTTGCCCGCTGGGCGCGATTTTTTCCATTGTTTCAAGACCGCGTATCGCGAAGATCAAAAAGCCCTCCGCGCAGTGCGGAAACTGCCGCGCCTGCACCAACAAGTGCGCGATGGGGATTCCGCTCTATAAAATGGATAAGGTCAGCACCGGAGAATGCATTCACTGCATGAAGTGCGTTACCGTCTGTCCCAGAGGCAATGCCGACTTCACGGTCGCGCGGAGCGACGTGCGTCCCCTGCTGGCCGGCACCGCCGCGGCAGCCGCCATGGCCGGTATGTACTGCTCCGCGGAATTTGCCCTGAACCTGACCGGGACAAAAACAACCGCTGCCGCAGCTGAAACAGGGAACACGAGCCGCGTTTACAGGGACGGAACCTATGAAGGCTCCGGAACCGGGTTCCACGGCGGAACCACGACCGTATCCGTTACCATAAAGAACGATAAAATCACTGATATTTCCACTGTTTCCTATCAGGACAACGATCCGTTCTACAACAAAGCCTATCCCGCGGTTACCAGTGAGATCATCGGAAGCCAGTCCCCCGAAGTGGACACGGTTTCCGGCGCGACGTTCAGCAGCAACGGCATTATGAACGCCGTTGCTGACGCGCTGAGCAAGGCAAAGGTTTCTTCCGTGGAATCCGCCGTGTCCTCCGCGCTGTCCTTGCCGGAATCGGAAGCCGCTCAGGCGGAAACTCCCGACACCCAGGAAAATCAAAACACGGAACAGGCTGCATCCTCATCCTCCGCGGCTCCCTCCGCAAACGGCAGCTATAAGGACGGCACCTACAGTGGCACCGGCAACGGCTTCCGCGGCGCCACAACCGTATCCGTGGTCGTGGCCGGCGGAAAAATCACCGAAGTCAGCGTGGAGTCGTATCAGGACGACGACCGGTTTTTCAACCGTGCCTATTCCGAGGTAACACAGGAGATTATCAGCAGCCAGTCCGCCGAGGTGGACGCGGTTTCCGGCGCAACCTTCAGCAGCAACGGCATTATGTCCGCCGTTGCGGACGCGCTGAAAAGCGCGGCGAAGGCATAATTTTTTATAAATATTGCACTTGACAACCAAACCTGCATATATTATGATATGAGAAATCTCTTTGCACTGCATATAAATCTACAGTACAAACTGAGCAGGCGATGAACCGATAAGGTTTGTGGGGCTGGGCCGGAAACGGCAACAGATTGGGTTATTTCACATCTGTGGGACAGTTTATGTTCCGCAGGTGTGTTTTTTTTACACTTTTTACGGAACATTGGCTGGATTAGTCAATTATTTTGACAGTATGAAGTGCCATAGAGCTATCTTTTATACCGAAAGGCAGACGGAGGTAACTTTTATGACCGAAAACAAAACCATCAAAAACACACAGGGCCTGACCGCCGCGCAGGCACAGAAGCTGCAGGAGCAGTACGGAAAAAACGAACTGGTTTCCGCCAAAAAGGAAAGCTTTTTCATCAAGGTGCTCCACATTATTGCGGAGCCCATGTTCCTGCTGCTGATTGCGGCCTCGGTGATCTATTTCATTCTGGGCGAACCCGGCGACGGGGCGGTAATGCTGATCTTTGTCGCAGGAGTCATCAGTATCGACATTATTCAGGAATGGAAAACCGATAAAACGCTGAATGCGCTCAAGGATCTTTCCGCGCCGCACGTAACGGTAATCCGCGACGGAACGGAGCAGACCATCCTGAGCAGCGACCTTGTTCCAGGCGACCTTATGCTGATTTCCGAGGGCGTAAAAATACCCGCGGACGGCGAAATCGTAAGAGAAAACGACCTTTGCGTGGATGAATCATCCCTGACCGGCGAAGCCGAGGGCGTGTGGAAGGTTCCGGCCGGCAGCGCCGGACCGGGCACCGATTACTGGCGCAAGGATTACTGCTACGCCGGCACGCTGGTAACGCAGGGCAGCGCTGCGGTCTGCGTGCATAAAATCGGTTCCGCCACGGAGTACGGAAAAATCGGCAAGAACGTGGCCTCCGCACCGGAAAGCCCAAGCCCGCTGCAGAGGCAGACAGGCAGCCTTGTGAAAACCTGTTCCGTGATTGCCGCCGTGTTGTTCCTGCTGGTGGGCGTTATCACGTATTTCAATCTTCCGGATCACGCGTTTTTTGCCCGGCTGACCGAAAGCGTTCTGTCCGGCATTACCCTCGCCATGGCAATGATCCCCGAGGAATTCCCCGTAATCCTCACGGTATTCCTTTCCATGGGCGCGTGGCGGCTGGCGAAGAAGAATTCCCTTGTACGCAGGCTGCACTCCGTGGAAACGCTGGGCGCGGTCTCCGTGCTGTGCGTGGATAAAACCGGAACCATCACGATGAACCGGATGACTGTGCGCGATACCTGGGCATTGAACGGAAATACGGACGAACTCGCGGAGACCATGGGGCTCGGCTGCGAAACCGAAGCCTACGACCCGATGGAAAAGGCAATGATTGCGTACTGCGAAAAGCTGGGCGTGGGAAAAGACCATCTTTTCGGCGGCGAGCTTATCACCGAGTACGCCTTTACCAACGAACTGAAAATGATGGGTCACGTGTGGCGGCACGACGGCGAAATCATCATCGCGGCAAAGGGTTCCCCGGAACGCATCCTGACCATCTGCAAACTGACCGAAGAGGAAAGGAAGCAGGCGGAGGAAAAAATTCTTGAAATGTCACGGCAGGGCCTTCGGGTCATTGCCGTGGGCATGATGAAGCCGGAAAGCGAAGCTGAAATTCCCGCCGCCATTACGGACTGCACGCTGACCCTGTGCGGTCTGGTCGGGCTTGCCGACCCGCCGAGGGAATCCGTAAAAGAAGATATCAAAAACTGTACAAGAGCGGGCGTGCGCGTGGTGATGATCACAGGCGACAACGGCGTAACCGCGAGTTCCATCGCAAAACAGATCGGCATGCCGAACAGCGAAAACATCATTACCGGCGAAGAGCTTGACCGCATGGACGACGCCGAACTGCGCGAACGGGTCAAGGACGTGAGCATCTTCTCCCGCGTGGTTCCGGAACATAAAATGCGCATTGTAAAAGCGTTCAAGGAAAATGGCGAGATCGCGGCCATGACCGGCGACGGCGTGAACGACGCACCCGCCCTGAAATACGCGGATATCGGCATCGCCATGGGCAAACGCGGCTCCGAGGTCTCGCGCGAAGCCGCCGACCTCATCCTGATGGACGACAATTTCTCCACGATCGTGGATACCATAAAGGACGGCAGAAGGATTTACGACAATATCCGCAAAGCAGTGGGCTATGTTTTTACCATCCATATCCCCATTGCCTTTTCCGCCCTGCTCGCGCCGTTCCTGAATATCAGCCCGGCAAGCCTGCTGCTGCTTCCGCTGCACGTTGTGCTTCTGGAGCTGATTATCGACCCCACCTGCTCCATCGTGCTGGAGCGGCAGCCCGCCGAGGAAAACATCATGAACCGCAAACCACGACGCCCGGATGAAAAAATTCTGACCCCCGGCCTTCTGGTGAAAAGCGTGCTGCAGGGGCTGGCCGTCTTTGCCGCTTCGTTCGGAACCTATTATCTGTTCCTGCGGCAGAATCCGTCCAACGCCGCGCTTGCGCGCACCATGGGCCTTGCCATCGTGATGCTTGCCAACCTGTTTCTGGTGCAAGTTAACAGCTCCGACCGCGATTTTGCCGTGCAGTCACTTACGCGCCTTGCGAAAGACCGGGTGATGTGGACGGTATTTTTCGGAACCATCGCCGGACTTCTGCTCATCCTCTATACGCCGCTGTGCGGATTTTTAAAGCTCGCGCCGCTGACTGCCGGCCAGTTCCTTCTGGCGTTTGCAATCGCCGCCGTATCCGTGCTGTGGTATGAAATTGTTAAGCTGATTCGGAAGATTCAGAATAGAAATAAATAAAAATAAGGCAGCAAAGAAAATGCGCTTGGATCAGGCTTTCAGAAGCTTTTTCCAAGCGCATTTTTTGCTGCGGCAAAACGGGCAGGCTCATAAAATTTTCTATACTATATTATTACCCAGAATATGGTAATATAGAGATGAAAAAAGGCTTAAAAGTCAAAACCCGAAATGGAATAAAATGTGATACAGCAAAAATAGTCGAGAGTTTCTGCTCTGAAAAAAGTATGATAAATCTGTAAAGAAGGTGATTGGAATCAAGGAACAAGTAATGGCGGTTCAGCAAATGCAGGATTATATTGAACTGCACCTGAGTGAGAACATCACGCTGACTGCGCTTTCAAAAGTCTCGCTGTTTTCCCCGTGGTATTCTTACCGGCTTTTCAAGCAGTACACGAATTTGACGCCCGCTGATTACATCCGGCGGCTGAGGCTGTCGAAATCGGCGCTGAGGCTGCGGGACGGAGTCTGTAAGATTATTGACGTTACCTTTGAACTGGGATTTGGGAGTGTGGACGGATACCAGCGCGCGTTCTTCCGCGAGTTTGGGTGCAACCCGGGAGAATACGCGGCAAGCCCGGTTCCTTTATTCCTGTTTACCCCATACGGCGTTAAATTTCGAGAGCTTAGAAAGGAGCCGAATATGACGAAACCAGCAAAGAACATATTTATTCAGGTTTTGGAAAAACCGGCGCGTAAGGTTATCCTCAAGCGGGGTATTCAAGCGGCGGATTATTTTGCGTACTGTGAAGAGGTGGGCTGCGATGTCTGGGGGCTGCTTACCAGTATGAAATCTATCAGCGGCGAGCCCGTGTGTATGTGGCTCCCGGAACAGTACCGCATACCCGGCACTTCCGAATACGTGCAGGGCGTGGAGGTTTCCACGAACTACGACGGCATCATTCCGGAGGGCTTTGATGTGGTCAACCTTCCGGCAGCCAAGTATCTGATGTTTCAGGGTGAGCCCTTTGCAGAGGAGGATTACTGTCAAGCCATTGCGGATGTGCAGGCGGCAATTAAAGTGTATGACCCCTCCGTGATTGGTTACGCGTGGGATAACGCCAATCCCCGAATCCAGCTGGAGCCGATTGGAACAAGGGGTTATATTGAGCTGCACCC
>DATAML010000213.1:0-8868 GCA_036260545.1 Caproiciproducens sp. | reverse complement strand
ACGGAATGGGCGGGCTGCTCGGCACTCTGGCACATCTGGACAATATTGAGGATATCGAAATCCGGAAGGCGCCCATTGAGGAAGTCATCGCAAACCTCTACCAGAGCTGGAAAAATCCGAGCGCTGAGCCTGCGTGATTATTGCAAAGCATATAGTCAATTAACTCCAAAACCACCCAGTCTTTGCGGTCTATTTTCCGTGCTGTTGCGTTGTCCTCCTCGCCAGGCGCCAGCCTAGCTTCGTCGTTCGCCTTACATCACGAAAAATATCCTCGCAAATCCTTAGCTGTTTTTAAAGTTAATCGACTATAAAACATTCAGCCTAGGAGTAATTTAAAAAAGAATAACTGAAATCCAAAGAAAATGCACCTTGAAATGGACCCGTTCAGCCCATTCAAAGCGCATTTTTTTATGTGGCAATTTTGCAGCAGCCCCGGCTGCGATTTCATCGACAGTCCAAGCTGTTATGTAGGATAATTATTTTCTCTTTAATCCCAGCCCAACCAGAACGGTGGCGAAGAAAACGCCGCATTCCCTTATGAACATGGCGTAACCCTCGTAGATGTTTCCCATTTCCCGGTAATACACCTCGTTTACGGTGTTTTTGCCGTTGGTATATATCTGAGTAATCTGAAAAGCGCTGCCGGAGATTTTTTGCGCGGCCGCAAACGAAATAATCAGGATGGACAGTGCGATTAAGCTGAAGCAGATCAGCCGGATATTCAACTTCTTCAGCCGTTTTGCGATCACTCTGACTTCGGCGAGCGCGGATTCCGGTTCCGGTGCGTACGCCGGGTTCAGGGTGGCAAAATCCAGTCCACAGTTGGAGCAGACCAGTTCTCCGTTTTCAGCCGGTTTTCCACATCTTGGACAGAACATAATGATTCATCCTCCTATAGTTTAAATTCATCTGCGCTGTGCGGTTTTAGCGGCGGCAGATGCAGAGGCGCTCGTTTGAGCGGGTCGTAGGCAAAGCAGCGGCAGCTCCCGTCCGGATTCCGGAAGCGGTTCAATCTGCAGACGCTTGCGCCGTCGTAATCTGAACTGTTCGCGCAGTATTCACAGCTTATTTCTATCTGATCTCCGAAAAGATTTTTTTTCTTTTTCCCAAACATTGCTTTTTCCTCATTTTTGTCAATACTATCAATATACTCAAGCGCCAAAACCATTCGGGCGCAGGAAAAGAGAGCAGGGCGGTCAGCCTGCAGGTGATTTTTGGCAGGCTCGCGGCTGCATACCTTCCAGCCAAATATATTATAGGCATTTAAATGTATCCCAAAACGGCCAGGTGTCAGGAAATTGTGCGAAGCCAGCGCAGAAAGCAAAATTGTTTTGCTGTTTTGTGTTTGCGCAGCCTTATCGACAGCCTGAATATTTTTATCTTATTATAGCATCAACTTCCCTCAATTTCCAGTTCTTTCTGAGGAAGACATAAAAGGAAAGCAGCGCAGAGCCCCACAAGCGCTGCCGCCGCCGGAGCGGAACCGGAAAAACCTGTCGCCAACGGCGCGGACGTATTGGAGAATACCTCCGCGCTGACCGGGAAGATCTGCAGAAGCCCGCCTGTAATCACGGCGGCAAGCACCCCGTGGAGCAGGCGAAAAAGCAGGAACTGCGCAAGCCGGACTTTAATCCTCCCGACCGACGACAGCACCTGAAAGTGCACGCAGATACCGCCCCAGCCGATTACAAGGGAGAAAATCCAGAGCGGAACTCCGAGTTTCGCAATATCCGAGCAGCCACCCGTTACCTCCAGCAGGGCGGAAAGCGCCGCCGCGCCGCGCGGCTCGGTTATCTGCAGGCGCAGCAGGCTGATGAGCGCCGCAAACAGAACGACGAAGCAGCACATATTCATCATGGCGTGGGCGGCATCGGAAGCCGAGGCAATGAGCGCGTCGGAAATTTTTACGGGACGGTTTGTCTTTCGCTTTGGGGGAATGGGTTCGTTTTTCGCCGTAAATCCGCTGATCAGGCTCAAAACCAGTGAAGCCAGTATCTGTGAGGCGAAAAGGAGTATGCCGGCCCGCGGGTCTTTTAAAAAGCCGGCGCCCACGGCGCTGATGACAAACGCGGGTCCTGCGTTCACGCAGAAGCAGAGCATGCGGGCGGCCTGATTTTCAGTGACAGAACCTTTTTCATACAGCGCGGCAATACTGCGCGCACCCGTCGGATAGCCGCCAATCATGCTCATCAGAATGGCGGCGGCCGTACTGCCGGGCAGTTTCAGAACGGCGCGTATGGGAGTTTCCAGCAGCCTGCCGATTTTATCGGACAGGCCGCATTTTACAATGAAAACAGAAAGCACCATAAACGGGTAAAGGGAAGGAATCAGAATCTGAAGGCAGTAGCCAATTCCGTTGCGTGCCCCCTGCGCCGCGGCCGCTGGAAAAATCAGCAGCGCGCATGCGGTGAACAGGACGGCGATCAGCAGTAAAAACGATTTTAATTTCATGGTCTATCAACCTTTCCGGTTCCTGATTTTCTTTTTATAACCGTACGAAGCATTATACTGCTATCCCACTAAAGAGCGGACGTGCAGTTGGTTTTCCGTCCTGCCGCGTCCCCGCCGTCGTCGGTCACCAGCCCGCTCCCATTCTTGTCCCTGCAGAGCAAAAAAATTCCTCGCAAATCTTATCTTTGCTTTCATGGGATAACAGTATTATATATATGAAACCGCGCGGATATTTAAGCCTTTCCCCGCATAGGCTTAATGTGACAAATATGATTGGGGCGGGGATTAATTTGAGCAGGAAAATGAATCTGCGCGGCCTGACGGCTTCGATGAATATGCCGTCGCATATGGAAATCAACGGGAATACGGAAGTGGTTGTGGAGGGCTGCGGCGGCGTGCTGGAGTACGACGTGGATGTCGTGCGGATACGTGCGGGGCGGCAGATCGTGCGGTTTACCGGGCGGGGCCTTGTCATAAAATGCCTTACCGCGGATTCGCTGGTGGTGGCGGGATTCATAACCGGAATTGAGTTTATGACGTGAGGTGAAAGAATGATTTCCTTAAAACTGACGCGTTGGTTCCTGGGCTATGCCCGGTTTTCGGTAAAGGGCGGCAGCCCCGAGAGGTTCCTGAACCAGTGCGCGCGCAGCGGCGTCAATTTGTGGGATATCCGCGGCGGAGGAAACTGCGGCGCCTGTGTTGCGGCGGGCAGCTACCGTTCACTGCACAGCTGTGCCCGCAAAGCGGGCTGCCGGCTTAGGGTACAGGAACGCCACGGCTTCCCGTTTGCCACCAAGGGGATACGGAAGCGGCGCGGGCTTCTGGTGGGCGCCGTGTTGGGTGCCACGGTGATCTGGGTGCTTTCCATGAACGTGTGGAGCATCGAGGTCAGCGGCAATACAACGATCCCCACGCAGGCAGTCAAAAACGAATTGGCGGCGATGGGTGTTGCCTGCGGTACGCCAAAAAGGAACGTCGATCCCCAGATGCTCCAGCAGCGCCTGATGCTGAAATTCCCTCAAATCGGATGGCTTTCCGTCAATACCATCGGCTGCTCCGCGGAGGTGCGTCTGCAGGAAAAAACCGAAAAGCCGCCGATCGCGGAGAAGAAATATTCGGTATGCAACATCAAGGCCGCGGCAACCGGCCAGATCGTATCGCTTAAGGTTTACACCGGCACGGCGCAGGTAAAGGAGGGCGACGCCGTGGTGGCGGGCCAGCTGCTGATCAGCGGGGTGGTGGAGAACGATCTGGGCGTCGCTTCGCTCCGGCACGCGGCAGGCGAAATCATTGCGGAAACCACCCGCACTATGACCGAGGAGATTGCGCTCAAACGCACCGAGACAAAACAGACGGGAAGGGTGGTCACACAGCGCAGCTTCAATATCTTCGGCATCCGCGTCCCGCTTACCCTTGCAGGAAAACCGAACGGAAACTATCAGGCCGAGGGGCTGCTTACGGAAATCCGTCTGATGAATTCCGTCCTGCCAATGAGCCTTTATGAGGAAAACTGGGTAGAGCGTGATTCGTATTCCTATACGCTCAACCGGGAACAGGCAATCCGGCTCGCCGAAAAGCAGATTGAACAGCGGGCACGGACGGAATTGAAGGATGCGCAGGTGATCTCGCAGAGCGCAACCGGCACAATTGAAGGTTCCAAACTGATTTATACGGTAAATTTAAAATGCAGGGAAAATATTGCACAGGAATCGGAAATATTAATAAAATAATACAATTTTTGTCACTATTTAACGTGACGAAATGTTTGTTTTATGTTATAATAATCTAAATTTATCGCACGGGATTATATTTCCAAACGATAAAATTTTATAGGTGATAAAATGTTTGAACAAAGGATTAATATCGACCGCATGGAGCAGGCAGTTGCCCTTTTCGGAAGCTTCGACGAAAATATCAAGCTCATCGAAAAGGAGTACAGCGTCAACATCCTTGGCAGGGGAAGTGAACTCAAGGTTTCCGGCGAGCCGGAAAATGTCGCGCTGGCCGTTCGCGCCATCGACAGCCTCCTTTCGCTTATCAACCGGGGGGAAGCGCTCAGCGAGCAGAACGTTCGCTACTGCATCTCGCTTGTCAACGAGGGCAGCGAGGATAAAATTGAAACGCTTGCCGGCGACTGCATCTGCGTTACGTCAAAGGGCAAACCGGTCAAGGCGAAAACGCTCGGGCAGAAGAAATACTGCACCGCCATCAAGAGCCATACGATCACAATCGGCGTGGGCCCTGCCGGCACCGGGAAGACCTATCTTGCCGTTGCGCTGGCGGTCACCGCGTTCCGCGCGCAGGAGGTCAACCGGATTATCCTGACGCGGCCTGCTGTGGAAGCGGGCGAAAAGCTGGGCTTTCTGCCGGGCGACCTGCAGCAGAAGGTGGATCCTTATCTGCGCCCTCTTTATGATGCGCTGTTTGATATGCTGGGCGCGGAAACCTATCAGAAATACGTGGAGCGCGGCAATATTGAAGTCGCGCCGCTTGCCTATATGCGCGGCAGAACCCTTGATGACAGCTTCATTATTCTTGACGAGGCGCAGAACACCACGCCCGAACAGATGAAGATGTTCCTGACGCGTCTGGGCTTTAACTCCAAAATGGTCATCACCGGCGACATCACGCAGATTGACCTTCCGGACGGACGCAAATCCGGCTTGAAGGATGTGCTGCGGATTCTGCGCGGGATTGACGACATTGCGCAGGTTCGGTTCAATGAGAAAGATGTTGTGCGCCATAAGCTGGTGCAGGATATAATAAAAGCTTACGAAAAAAACGAGGAGGTCGGGCGTTAACACAATGGAAAAGATCAGAGTAATCATCGACAACAAACAAAAAGAAGTAAAAATCCCAACAGGCCTGCGCATGCTGGTACGCCGCTGCTGCAACGCGGTGCTCCGCATGGAAAAATTCACGGATCCTGCGGAAATCAGCGTTACCTTTGTAAATAACGAACAGATTCGCGAACTGAATAAACAGTACCGCAGCAAAGACGTTCCGACGGATGTGCTTTCCTTCCCGATGGGCGAAAACGGCGTTTACGATGAAAATCACGCGACCGGCGCAAAGATTCTCGGCGATATCGTGATCTCGATGGAAAAAGCGGTGGAACAGGCGGATCGCTACGGTCACAGTCTGGAGCGCGAGGTCGGCTATCTTTCAGCGCACTCCATGCTCCATCTGCTTGGGTACGACCATGAGGACGGCGGTATGGAACGGGTGCGTATGCGCGAAAAGGAAGAGCAGGTCATGACGCAGCTCGGCCTGCCAAGCACAAGCAGTTATGTTTTGGATGAGGATGAGGAATAAGGCTTGCGTTTTTTAAAAAGCTTTAAATACGCGTTCCGGGGAATTGTTTACTGTATCAATAATGAACGAAATATGCGGATACATACGGTGGCAGCGCTGTATGTATTTGCCTTTTCGTTTTTTTTTACGGTATCACGGACAGGCTATGCGCTTCTGTGTCTTACCGTTGCCGCGGTTATAACGGCTGAAATGTTCAACACCGTGGCGGAAGAACTTTCCGATATGGCGGCCGCCAGCTTCAATCCCGTGGTTCGCATTGTGAAGGACATGGCGGCGGGTGCGGTGCTCATCTGCGCCCTGTTTGCGGTTGGAGTGGGAATCTGTATTTTCTGGCAGCCCGCGTCGTTCCTTAAAATGTTCCGCTTCTTCGTCTCCAACCCGCTCATGCTCCTGCTGCTTATTGCGGTGACCGCGCTCAGCGTGGTCTATGTGCTGCTTGGGCCGATCGGGATACGGGACTGGATTCGGAAAAAACGCGAAAATTAAGAATCTCTCTGTCATTTACGATCGACAGAGCTGACTGCTTACCCGTCAATGAAAACCCTACAAAAAATTGACATAACCGAGTTGAAGGGGGATACCCCGGGGGATGCAAGGGGGATTTTTTGGAACCCTCTCGCCGGGATTGAAAATCCCCCTTGCCGGGACTTTGCTTACTTTCGTCCCGCAACGAAAGTAAGGGCCTGCCCGGCCTGAGGGCGGCTAAATGCTTTATCAATTTTATTTAGACGCAAAGAGCTTGCAGAGAAATTTTCTCTGTCGGCTGCGGTGATGAATCTCTTTGTCATCTGCGGATGACATCTCCCTTTAACAAGGGAGACAGGGACGTAGGGATTACCCGTATTACACCCCTTGTCTTTTCTGTTAAGGAGAGGGGGATCGCGTAGCGGTGGAGCGATAATTGCCCCGCCCGGCCTGAGGGCAAAATAAGGAATTAACCCAATATTTGGAATACAGTTTTTATTAAGGAGATTACCGTGACAGAAAATACAAACGATAAATCCGCTTTTATTGCCATCGTCGGCCGCCCGAATGTGGGCAAATCGTCCCTCTTAAACGCGATGCTCGGGCAGAAGGTCGCCATTGTGTCCGATAAGCCTCAGACCACCCGCACCCGTATCATGGGCGTTCTGACCCATGAGGAAAATCAGCTTGTCTTTATCGACACGCCCGGCCTTTTAAAGCCGCACAACCGGCTCGGCGAGTATATGGTGCGTTCGGTGACGGAATCCGTGGCCGGCGTTGACGCATGTCTTCTGGTCGTGGAAGCGGGCAGAAAAATCGCGCCCGCCGATCTGGAGCTGGTGGAAAAATTCAAGGCGGCGCAAATGCCGGCGGTGCTGGCAATCAATAAAATCGATCTACTGCCGGACAAAAGCATTTTGATGGAGCAGATTCTGGAGCTTTCAAAGCTCTATACTTTTGAAGCCGTCGTGCCGGTTTCCGCAATGGACGGCAACGGTATAAAGGATCTTGCAGCGGAGCTGGAAAAGCTCGCGATGCCGGGCGGACATTTCTTTGAGGACGATACCCTCACAGACCAGCCGGAACGTGTTCTGGCCGCAGAAATTATCCGCGAAAAGATTCTGCGCCTCTGCAGCAAGGAGGTTCCCCACGGCGTTGCAGTCGTGGTGGAGAAGATGCGGGAGCGCGGAGACAGCGGCATCACCGATATTGACGCCACTATTTTCTGTGAAAAAGAATCCCACAAGGGCATTATTATCGGCAAGGGCGGCGCAATGCTTAAAAAGGTCGGCACTTTCGCACGGTCGGATATGGAACGTTTTTTTGACTGCAAAATCAACCTCCAGCTTTGGGTAAAGGTGAAGGAGGACTGGCGAAACCGCACGGCGGCGCTGCGCAGCCTGGGTTTTGACAGCAACGATTTTCAGCAGTAGTCGGCGGGTCAAAGCATATTTTTATTGAAAAATCTGTAACATTATGGGGAACATTCATATATTTTCCGCTCATATTACTCTCTCATTGGCAAATACTTAATTTGCAAACCAAAAAAGGGAGTGGAAATAATGGACGAAAAAACGGCATGGAATTGCTTCGAACATACGGGAAGTGTTATGGATTATTTAAAATACAGCCAATGTAAGAACAGCAGTGAGGAATATCAAATGCGGGAGGAACCCGATGCAGATAGAAACCGAGGGCTTGGTTATCCTGGAGAAGAGCGTGGGTGAAAGCGACCGCCTTGTTACGGTTTTGACACGGCGGGAAGGCGTGGTGCGCGCTTTTGCACAGCAGGCGAATAAGGTGAAAAACAGCAAGCTTTCCGCTACCCAGCTGTTCAGTTATTCCCGCTTTGCGATTTTCAAGGGGCGGGATAAATACATAATTGACGATGCCCAGCCCATCGAGGTCTTTTTTGACCTCCGCAGGGATATGGAGCGTCTTTCCCTTGCCCAGTATTTTTGCGAACTGGCGGGCGCGCTGGCTCCGCAGGAATCTGAAGCGGGGGACTTTTTACGTCTGATGCTGAATTCGATGCACTTTCTGTGCAAGGGGACAAGGCCGCCCCTGCTTCTCAAGGCGATTGTGGAAATGCGGATGCTTTCGCTCGCCGGCTATATGCCGAACCTGATCTGCTGCGCCGGCTGCTCCTGCTACGAGGCGGATGAAATGTACTTTCTTCCCCGCAGCGGCGTGCTGTACTGCGGAGACTGCCAGCGTCCTTCGGAACCTGCGTTCCGGCTCAGCCGCGGTGCGCTCACCGGCCTGCGGCATACAATTTATGCCGAGTTTGATAAGCTGTTTTCGTTCAACCTTTCCCCGCAGGGGCTAAAGGAGCTTTCAGAAGCAAGCGAACAGTATATTATCAGCACGCTTCAGCGCGGCTTCAACACGCTGGACTTTTACCATCAAATCGCGCAGAATGAAATATTAGGATAAGGCATTCGTATCAATAAGATAAATTTGTGTAACGGCGGAGGTCTATTCAATGATAAGTAAGGAAGAAGTAATCCGTAATTATTTTCAGTCATGGCTATGCCGGGATGCGTCTGTCCTCGAAAAGGTGTTTGCGGATGATGTTCTGTATGTGGAATGCTACGGCCCTGCATACCGGGGGCTTGACGAGATACGCCAGTGGTT
>DATAML010000201.1:0-5181 GCA_036260545.1 Caproiciproducens sp. | reverse complement strand
ATCGACGTGGTGCCGCAGGCAGTCATTGTGGAAAGCGACCAGTCCAAATATTATACCAGCGATCCAAGCTATATCCTTTCCAACCTCCAGTCCGACCTGAGCCTTGGCTCGAATAAGAATTACGGTTACTTTACCACGCCGCAGTCCAACCCGATCAATTTAGTCTTCGATACGCAGGGTAATAAGAAAACCTACGCCCTCGCCAAATCAAACGAATCCTGCTATGTGCAGACCAACGAGACCAAGCAGGGCGAAAAGAAAGCCTACAATACTGCGGTGCTCACGCAGAGCAGCGTACAGTCCGGCGGGAAATCCTACAAGGCGAACGTCGTCGCGCTGGGCAGTACCATGATGTTCAGCTCGGAGATCCTTTCGGCGAATACGTTCGGGGACGGCGCCTACCTGCTTGATCTTTCCCGGTATGCCACCGGAACAGGCAATACGGCGACCGAGGTCGTCACGAATTCCGTGCAGACCAACGTTTCGGACATTACTCTGAACACAGGTGTAAGCACGCTGCTCGGCTTCGGTGTATTTACCGTTTTGATCCCGCTGCTGATTGCGATTGCGGGCATCTGTGTATTCCGCAAGAGGAGGAACCTGTAAAATGAACGCCAGCACCAGGAATCTGATCATTGTCGCGGTCGGCGTCGTGGTTTTGGGCGGGGTGACCGCCGCGCTCATGCTGACCGGCAGCGGAAAGGACGGCGCAGCTTCCTCCGCTTCCTCTGTGGCGGCCATTGAACTCGTCTCTAAAAAGAGCGAGGATATTGTTTCAATGTCGGTCAAAAACAAAAAAGGCAGCTATACGCTGATTCCGGTCGTTACCAAAATAACCGCGTCCTCCGCTTCGAGCGGGGCCGCAAGCGAAACCGAGACCGCTTATACCGTAGAAGGCCTGAACGGCGTATCGGTGGACAAAACACTGGCCGGCCAGGTGGTGCAGAACGGATACAGTCTGGTCGCCTCAAAGAATCTCGGCACCGTGACCAACCTGGAGGAATACGGGCTCAAGGACCCGCAGGCCGAGGTCAAGGTGAAATTCAAGGACGGCAGCAGCTATAACTATAAGATCGGCAGCCTGTGCCCCACCGATAATTCCTCCTACTATATGTGCGGGGAAAATTCCAGCAACGTGTATATGGTAAGCATCGATGCCGGCCTTCTTGACAGCGCAAGTTATTTTGTCAGCAAGGATATGCTGAATATTACGAGCAGCACCGGTGAGAACGATTTTACTGAAATTAAGCTGAGCGGCAAAAACTTCGCGCAGCCGATTACCATTCAGAAGACCGATTCCGTTACTTCCATTACCTCCCCCGTCAGCGCCGAAACCGACGTCACGAATTACGGCGCGCTGGAAAAAGCGCTGGCCTCGCTTACCGCGGACTCCGTGGAGGCTGTGAGCCCGGATGCGGCCGCGCTGAAAAAATACGGGTTTGACGCCCCCGCCGCAGTCGCGGAATTTACCGTGAACAAGGGCAGCTACAAGCTGCTGCTCGGCAATAAGAGCGGCGACAAGTATTACGCGATGCTCGATAAGCAAAACGTGGTTTATCTGGTTCCGCGGAGCAGCGTAAGCGCGTGGGCGGAAACCAGCATGTTCGCCCTGCGAAATAAATTCCTTGTGATGCCGCTGATCCAAACGGTAAAATCGATTTCCGTTACGCAGGGAACCGCCACGGAAACACTGACCGTAACGCGCACCAAGGACGAAACGAAATCCACGCAGGATAAACCTGCTTACACGTACAAGGCCTCGGGAACCGGCGGGAAAGCGCTGGATTACGAAAAAGGCTTCCGGACGTTTTATGAACAACTTATCAGCCTTGAGCTTCTGGAGTCCGCTGAGGCCGTGCCAAGCGGCGAACCGGTTTACACCATTCAGTATGCCTATTTTGACAAGACCGCGACGGATACCGTCCGGTTCTACAAAAGCGGTGACCGCCGCTACACCGCCACGGTGAACGGCAAGGTGTTCGGAACCGTGGTTTCCGCCGACGCGGATAAGGTCATAGAGAGCTTCAAGCTGCTGCAAAGCGGCAAGGCAGCTGCGTAAATCTATATTGGAATTTTAGGCAAAGCAGAGGATGTTGTTTCCCCTGCTTTGTTTTTTTGTTTTATCAGCACTCGTTCATACGGGAAATGCTGGCCATTACCCGGAAATTATCCAGATATTTGCCCTGCCGCCGCGTTTTCTTGTTACCGTTTGCGCTTTTCGCCTCCTGCAAATCGTGCTATAATATGTTATAGAAGTAACAAACGGAGCGGAAAACGGGCTTGCCGTGATTTCGCTCCTTGTTTTTGATTTCATATTGGAGATGTTACGGATGGGGCTTGCAGCGGAAAAAGCCAAACAGCAGATAAAGAGTTTGAAGGGTAATCTGGCCGTGTTTTTAAAATGGGTGCTGCTTTCCCTTCTGGTGGGAATAGTAGTCGGCGGTGCGGGTACGGCGTTCTGGTTCTGCATGAAGGCAGTCACCGGCTTCCGTATGGCAAATCACTGGGTCGAATGGTTCCTGCCGCTCGGCGGCGTGATGATTGTCGCGCTGTACCGCGTCTGCGGTATTAAAAAGGCGCAGGGCACCAATCTGGTGCTGCTGGCGGTGCGTTCCCCGGAACAGGTGCCGCTGCGAATGGCGCCGCTCATTTTTATTTCCACCGTAATTACGCATCTGGTGGGCGGTTCCGCGGGCCGGGAGGGCGCAGCGCTCCAGCTGGGCGGCAGCCTCGGCTTCCAGATCGGCAGGGTATTCCGGCTTGATGAGAAGGATATGCATATCATTACGATGTGCGGTATGAGCGCGGCGTTTTCCGCGCTGTTCGGTACGCCCATCGCCTCCGCGGTTTTTGCCATGGAGGTCGTGAGCGTGGGCGTCATGTATTATGCCGCGCTGGTTCCGTGTACGGTCGCCGCGCTTACCGGAGCGGCGGTTTCCCGGTATTTCGGCGGGGAATCTACCGCGTTCCTGATCCGCGGCGGCGTTCCGCAGCAGGCGGCCATGCCTTTTCTGCAGGTTGCCCTGCTTTCCGCGCTTTGCGCCGGGGTGAGCGTGCTTTTCTGCTATCTGCTCCACGGCACGCACAGGCTTTATCACAAATACCTTCCCAACTATTATCCGCGGGCTGCCATAGGCGGTGCGCTGGTGCTTCTGATGGCACTCCTCTGCGGCACGCAGGATTATCTGGGCGCAGGCATGGACGTGATTCAGGCGGCGATGAACGGAACCGCAAGGCCGGAGGCCTTTCTGCTCAAAATGCTCTTTACCGCGGTAACGCTGGGCGCCGGATTCAAGGGCGGCGAGATCGTGCCGAGCTTCTTTGTAGGCGCCACGTTCGGATGCGCAGTGGGCGGCCTGCTCGGGCTGAACCCTGCGTTCGGAGCCGCAATCGGGCTGATTGCCGTGTTCTGCGGCGTGACCAACTGCCCCATGACCTCAATGGTTATCAGCATTGAGCTGTTCGGCGCGCAGGGCGCGGTATTCTTCCTCCTCGCCTGCGCGGTGAGCTATATGCTTTCCGGCTATACCGGGCTTTACAGCCGTCAGAAAATTATGTATTCAAAATACAGGCCGGAGTTTATGGGCGGTTTGGAGAAGTCCGCCTGAAAACCAAGCCTATAAAGAAGCCATAACAAAGACCGCCGCTCGGGGTTACTCCCAAACGGCGGCTGCTGTTTTTTCGGCTTTATTCTACCGGGTCCACGGGCTTTACCGTGGTTACCACACGGATATTGTTCTTGCGGTAAAGGAACCGGAATTTCTGGAGGATACGGTTGGCCACATTCTGCGCGTTTTCATAGCTGATGACCGGCAGCATCACCACAAACTGCGTCGCGCTGTACGAGGCGACCGCGTCGCCCTTGCGCAGGCTGCTGAGGATTGCTTCCTTGAGCTTGCCGCCCGCCGCTCTGGCGGAGTCGTCGTCCGGGCAGGCCCCGCTTAGATCGTTCAGGGTAAAAAGCACTACATAAATGGAAACGCCGGTGCGCATCATGGTACGCGCCTGAATGCGGTAAATGGACTTGAACACATCGTAATCACAGAAAAAAGCGCCCTTTAACTGGCTGCGTTCCCGCAGGTCACTTTTGATGTTGTTCAGGTCGGATTCAATATGGTTGATATTGTTGACCATCTGCTTGTAAACGGGAAGCAGGGTTTCGGAAACATCCACCCCAAGTTCCCGGTAAAAAAGCTCCGCGGTGCGGGTGTAATGCTCCAGCGCCTCGTCGCGCCGGTTGGCGCTTACATATGCGTAGAGAAGCATCCTGTGAATGGATTCTTCCAGCGGCACATGCTCAAGGGCGGTCAGGCAGACCGTAACGATTTCCTCATAGAGGTTCAGTTTGATCAGAAGGTTGCAGCCGTTCAGAATACTGTCAATGTAGCGCGCCTCATATTCACGTGCCGTGGAGACCACCCAGGTGCAGTAGGAAGACTTGGGAAGAAACTCGCCCCGGTAAAGCGAAAGCACCGTGCTGCAGGAGCGTACGCGTTCCTCGTCCGGCAGGGAGGAATCCTTTACCAGCTTCCAGTATTTTACAAGCTGTTCGGAATCCACGGTGCACGGATAGTTGTTGTTCCACTGGTACCGGCCGCCCACAAATTCAATGAATTCCGCGTTTGGGCAGCGGGAAATCTTTTTCAGGATTTCCCGGGCACGGTAAATCAGGTTTTTCAGGGCGTTCAGCGGGTCTCCGCATTCGCCTTCCTTCCATAAAACCTCCTGCAGCATATCCGTGGTTACATCCTTGAACCGGTTGGCAATCAGATATTGAATCAACAGCCATACGCGTTTAGTGCGGCCCGTAAGATTGGTGATCTGGTTTCCGTTTATGGTAATGGAGAATTCCCCCAGCATTTCCACTTCAATCCGCGGGGCACCGCTGTTTTCCGGCTGCATGAAAACACTTCCTTTCGCCGCTTTTCCAGGGCGGCCCAGGCCTGATCCGGCCTGAAATTGTGCTAATATGACTATTTTACCGATTCTTTTTTAAAATAACAATAGAAAAAGTGAAATATTCCGGAAAATATTACATAATTATCCATAATTGGATATTTACCATTCAATATCGACGCGATTTTGTTCTGTGTTGGCGTAAAATTCGCGCGGCCATGCCGTTTATATCCAAACCATTATACAAATCTTTTATCGTTTCAATAAAAATTTATATTACGCATG
>DATAML010000159.1:0-8050 GCA_036260545.1 Caproiciproducens sp. | reverse complement strand
TTCGACAAAATTCGGCTAAATTGTTTTGATTGCCGCTCTGTACATATTTTGCTATAATATATGTATTTAAGTAACTATTTATAAAATCCTTGTAAACGCAGGAAAAGTGTGGTGTAAGCGAACTTGAAATTCTGATTGAATTCTGGGAAAAGCTTGATCTGGACGTCCCGCTGGAGACCGCCAACCGCGGCGCGGCGGGAAAGCTGCCTAAAATGGATGCGGACGCGAAGTTCCCCGTATTTGACTCGCTTCTGGTTTCCGTGATGAAGGTCGGCAAGGACTCCGGCATGCTGTATGAAACGCTGGATAAGATGGCGACGCTTTACGATCAGGGAAACCGAGGAGTCCACAAAGAAGCTGACCAATATGATGGAGCCGGCAATGACCATCATTGTTGCGCTGGTGATGGGGACCGTGGTCATCGCCATCGTTCTCCCCATGTTTAGTATGTACGGCGTTGTGGCCGGCGGTTAAAGCTGTATATAAAAATCGGCGGGTGAAACCCCCGCCGAATTTTTTGAGCATCTCTGAAAAAGATATCATCGGAACATCGTAACGACATTGTCCATCATATCGTTTACGGCGTGCATGGCCTTGTTGGCGTTGCGGCGAAAATGCCGGTTGTCCTTCATCATTCTTGAACCTACCGCGTAAACGGCCACGCCGGCAATCATTCCTGCTCCGATGCCCCTGATAAAGCCCATTGTCTGCTTATACATTATATAAAACCTCCCAATTAATTTGATGATACAAAAGCCTGACATTATGTTTCCCTCCTTTTCACTGTTTATTTTTGAAAAATAATGCCAAAACTTACAAAGGAGCCTGTTATGTCCACACTGAACATTGTAATGGTAGAACCTGAAATTCCGCAAAACACGGGGAACGTGGCGCGCACCTGCGCCGCAACCGGAGCCCGGCTGCATCTGGTGGGGCCGATGGGATTTAAAATCGATGATAAAAAATTAAAACGCGCCGGTCTGGATTATTGGCACCTGCTTGATATTTCCTATTATGATAGCCTGTCCGATTTTTTCCTACGCAACACAGGAAAATTTTTCTATTTTTCAACCAAGGCGCAGCACATCCATTCCGATATAAGCTATCCCGACGGCTGCTACCTTATTTTCGGCAAGGAAACGGCGGGCCTGCCGGAAGATCTTCTGCACGAAAACCCCGATACCTGCGTGCGGATTCCGATGCTCAACAACCCGGACGCGCGCAGCCTGAACCTCTCCAATTCCGTGGCAATCGGCGTTTACGAGGTGCTACGCCAGTGGGATTACCCCAACCTTTTATGCAAAGGAAAGCTGCGCAGTTTTGATTGGTGATTAATTTAACGATGTCGGTTCTCCACGCCCCAATACGCTTGAAATACTCCATATTTTAGTGTATAATGGCAAAGGTTAAATACGTATATTCTGAACTCATAAATATAAAGGAGTGCATAACATGAATTATCTCAACAAAAAGACTGTAGAAGATATTGATGTTGCAGGCAAAAAGGTACTCGTCCGCTGCGACTTCAATGTACCGTTTGACGCTGAGGGCAACATCACAGACCCGAAACGTATCGACGAGGCGCTTAAGACAATCAATTATCTTATCGGCCACAAGGCAAAGGTAATCCTCTGCTCTCATTTGGGACGTCCGAAGGGCGAATTCAACATGAAATATTCCCTTGCCCCGGTTGCCAAGTACCTCTCCAAGGCCCTCGGCCAGGAAGTGAAAATGGCCTCCGACGTCATCGGCGACAGCGCCAAGAGCATTGCAGCTTCCCTGAAAGACGGAGAAGTGGAACTGATTGAAAACGTACGCTTTCACAAGGAAGAGGAAAAAAATGATCCCGAATTTTCAAAGCAGCTCGCTTCCCTTGCTGAAATCTATGTAAACGACGCGTTCGGCACCGCACACCGCGCACATGCTTCCACCGCCGGCGTCGCAGCCTATCTGCCGGCCGTATGCGGCTACCTCATCAAGAAAGAAATCACCATCATGGGCGGCGCGCTCAGCAACCCGAAGCGTCCGTTCGTCGCAATTCTTGGCGGCGCGAAGGTTTCCGATAAGATCGGCGTCATCACAAACCTGCTCGACAAGGTTGACACCCTGATCATCGGCGGCGGCATGGCCTACACCTTCATGAATGCACTCGGCTATTCCATCGGCACCTCCATCTGCGAGAGCGACAAGGTTGAGCTTGCAAAGGATATGATGGCTAAGGCAAAGGAAAAGGGCGTTAAGTTCCTGATTCCGGTGGACAACGTGGTAGCGACCGAATACAAAGCGGACGCCGAGCACAAGGTTGTTGACTCCGACCAGATTCCGGACGGCTGGATGGGCCTTGATATCGGGCCGAAATCCGCCGCACTGTTCGCGGACGCCATAAAAGGCACCGGAACGGTTGTATGGAACGGACCTATGGGCGTTTCCGAATGGGATAACTTTGCCGCAGGCACCATCGCCGTGGCAAAAGCTGTTGCGGACAGCGGCGCAATCTCCATCATCGGCGGCGGCGATTCCGCGGCTGCAGTTGAAAAGCTCGGTTTTGCGGAGAAAATGACCCATATTTCCACGGGCGGCGGCGCTTCCCTTGAATTCCTTGAGGGCCTTGAGCTCCCGGGTATTGCCTGCCTGAACGATAAATAATAATCGATAGCCTGAGGGGCGGAGGTGTTCCGCCCCTTTAATTCTATATATATTAAGATATGGAGGACTTAAAATGAATAAGAAATTAAGAAAAGCAGTTATCGCGGGTAACTGGAAAATGAACAAGACCCCTGCCGAGGCGAAGGAACTGATTGAGGGCATTAAGCCGCTCGTTAAGGAAGCGGACTGCGACGTTGTCGTATGCGTACCTTATGTTGACCTCTCCGCTGCACTGGAAGCAACCAAGGGCACCAACATCGGCGTGGGCGCCGAGAACTGCCACTGGGAAAAGAGCGGCGCGTTCACCGGTGAAATTTCCGCGGATATGCTGACTTCCATGGGCGTGCAGTACGTAATCATCGGCCACAGCGAGCGCAGAACCTACTTCGGCGAGACCGACGTGACCGTAAACAAGCGCGTACGCGCAGCTCTGGACAGCGGCCTGACCGTAATTCTCTGCGTGGGCGAGTACCTTGAGCAGCGCGAGCAGGGCATTACCGACGAGCTGGTGGCAATGCAGACAAAGATCGCCCTCGGCGGCGTTTCCAAGGATGAACTCAAGAAAATCATCATCGCCTATGAGCCTGTCTGGGCAATCGGCACGGGCAAAACCGCTACCTCCGAACAGGCAAACGAAGTCTGCGCCGTCATTCGCGCAACCGTGAAGAAGCTGTATGACGCTGCTGCGGCGGACGCCATGACCGTCCAGTACGGCGGTTCCATGAACGCAAAGAACGCAAACGAGCTGCTCGACCAGCCCGACGTTGACGGCGGCCTCATCGGCGGCGCTTCCTTAAAGCCGGCCGACTTTGCTGAGATTGTCAAGGCAGCAAGCCGATAAATAAATATTAATGATACGAATCCTGTTTGGTGCCTCACAGCATCCAGATAGGATTCTTATTTCCGAAAGACAGGAGCTCATTCACTATGAAAAAACCACTGTTATTAATGATACTGGACGGCTTCGGCATTGCGCCGGAAAACGGCAACGCTATAAAGGCCGCGCACAAGCCGAACCTTGACCGTCTTTTCACGAACAACCCGATCACGCAGATTGGGGCTTCCGGTCTGGACGTAGGTCTGCCGGACGGGCAGATGGGCAACTCCGAGGTCGGCCACACCAACATCGGCGCGGGCCGCATCGTTTATCAGGAGCTTACCCGCATTACAAAATCAGTCAGCGACGGCGACTTCTTTACGAACCCCGCGCTTCTTGCCGCGGCAGACAATGCCGCAGCGAACAATAAAGCGCTGCACCTCATCGGCCTGCTCTCGGACGGCGGCGTTCACAGCCACAACTCACATCTGTACGCCCTGGTTGAACTTGCGAAAAAACGCGGCTGCAAAAAGGTCTATGTCCACGCGCTGCTTGACGGCCGTGATGTTCCCCCTTCCTCCGGCAAGGACTTTGTGGCAGAATGCGCGCAGAAGCTCCGGGAAATCGGCGTGGGTGAAATTGCGACCGTGATGGGCCGCTACTACGCGATGGACCGCGACAACCGCTGGGAGCGTGTGGAAAAAGCATACGCCGCCATGGTTTACGGCGAGGGCGTTCCGTGTGCCGACCCGGTAAAGGCCGTGGAGAATTCCTATCGGGACGAGGTTACCGACGAATTCGTGGTTCCGACCGTATGCGCAAAGGGCGCCGGAATTCAGGCGAATGATTCCGTCGTATTCTTTAACTTCCGCCCGGACCGCGCGCGTGAAATCACCCGCACCTTTGTGGACCCGGAATTCAAGGGTTTTGAACGCAAAAAGGGATTTTTCCCGCTTACTTACGTCTGCATGACGCAGTACGATGCCACCATGCCGAATGTTCAGGTTGCGTTTAAACCGCAGTCACTGGAAAACACCTTCGGCGAATATATTTCAAAGAACGGCCTCACCCAGCTCCGCATTGCGGAAACCGAGAAATACGCCCATGTGACCTTCTTCTTCAACGGCGGTGTGGAAAAGCAGTATCCCGGCGAAGACCGCGTGCTGGTCAACTCACCGAAGGTTGCAACCTATGATATGCAGCCGGAAATGAGCGCGTACGAGGTTACGGACAAACTGGTCGACTGCATCCACAGCGGAAAGTATGACGTAATCATATTGAACTTTGCCAACTGCGATATGGTCGGCCATACCGGCATATTTGAAGCCGCAAAAGCCGCGGTGGAAGCGGTTGACAAATGTGTGGGCAGAGTGACCGACGCCATATCCGAAATGGGCGGCGTAACCCTGATCACCGCGGACCACGGCAACGCCGACAAGATGTTTGAGGACGACGGTTCCCCGTTTACGGCACATACCACAAACCCGGTTCCGTTCTGCGTTGTGGGCTATCCGTGCACGCTCCGCTCCGGCGGCAGGCTTGCCGATATCGCCCCGACCATGCTCAAAATTCTCGGCCTGCCCCAGCCGGCTGAAATGGACGGCAAGAGCATCATTGAATAATTTAACAGAAATTTTAAAGGCTCTTTCTCAAATGAGAAAGAGCCTTTTGTGTGAATGTATGGAGATTTATACTACTGAGTGCCGTGAGAATCAATGAATTTGCAATCTAACCGTTATAGAACAGGTCAATTTTTTATTAAAGCAATGGCTCTTAGTGGAAGGGAAAGAAATTCGATTTGGTCTGCGGATTTGGACGGCATAGTAATTCTTAATTCTATTTTAATTTCATATAAATTTTTCTTAAAGTCTTATTTATTAGAATGTTATCATACGATAATGTGGAAGGAACTGTACTTTAAACTGTGCACACCGGACGTCTGAATCGAAATTAACTTAATAAAAAGATTTAAGGGGTTAATATTTATGAAAAAAGCAATCCTTTTTTTACTAAAAATTCTCCTGCTCATCATAATTCTATTTGTATGCATGGCGGCTTCCAGTATACTAATGGGTATGGGACAGACTTTCTCGTCTTCCTCAAGCGACGTTATGCCTGTTTTGATGTATTCTCTTTTGGTGTATTCTCTTTTGAATGTTCTGATTCTTACAGTATGGATTGAAAATTCAAGACTGCGTGGGATACGACTTGCGGTTGTGTGTTTTACCGTATTTTGGGGCGTCCAGTATTTCATGACACAGATTGAAACCCTATTTTTTAACAGTGCGGTAAAAATGCCTGTATCAGAAGTGTTTCGCGTATCGTTATCGGGCGCCCTGTATACGGCGGTATTTTCTATGCTGGCAGTCTGGATTCTTGGAAAATTTAAAAAAGAAAACGCTCGGAACGAGATAACTGGAGAGAAAGCAGCAAGATTTGCATTACTTCCCAATCTTGCCGTTCTAACTCTCACCTATGTCGTAATCTATTTTCTGTTTGGATATTTTGTAGCTTGGCAATTTCCTGTAATTCGTCAATTCTATACTGGAAGCACACAGATTGCGAATTTCTTTCAGCACATGGCCGGTCAAAGCCCGTTTCTGATTTTGTTCCAGCTTTTCCGGGGGATTTTGTGGGCTCTGCTGGCACTTCTAATCTTGAATTCTCTGAAAGTGAAAAACCGTGCATCCTACTTGATTCCGGGATTGCTTTTCAGCATTTTGATTTCAGCCCCGCTGCTATTCCCCAACGCATACATGCCCGATGCCGTTCGTTTCGGGCATACCATAGAGCTTTTTAGTTCCATGCTGACTTATGGGATTCTTTCCGTACCAATACTGAAGAAAAGAAGCAGCGGGAGTTCAAAAATCAATGCACTCTCTCAGGGTTGACCGTTCATGACAGTATCTACATTTAAAACCACAGCGGTTCTCTCCAATTGGAAAGAACCGCTGCTTTTCTGTTATTAATCAGATTTTTGTTTCCCACAGGCCGTGAAGATTGCAATAGGCATAGGCCGCAACGGCTTCATCGTCTTCAAGTACAAAGACCGCCTCCGGCTTATCCCCGGGATTGAGCGCCTTGCGCTGGCCGCCATGCTTGGTTTCAAGATAAATCCACTGAATGTAGTGCGCTTCCGTCATGGGGTGTTCCACGCTGCCGATTTTTACGGTTACCTGATTGCCCGAAACAGTGACCACCGGCAGATGCTTTTCATACGCCGCCTCCGCCGTGTTCGGAATCAGCTCCGTCATCGGTTCGCCGCAGCAGATCATCGATGCTCCGCTGTTGTAAATCATTCCTACAAAATTTCCACAATGCTTACAGATAAAAAACTTCGCATTTTTGTTTGCCATACTGCTTTCCTCCATTCCTAATTTTGGTATTCCTATTATACCTTAATTTATATTAATATTAAATACTATTTTTGAATTGTTTTGCCGCGCAGTAATTCCCCTTGAGCCGGCTACTTCTGCTGCCCAAGGGGAATTTACTTGTTTTATTCAATCGGGACATGCTTCAGGCCGCCGTCCGCATTTTCTTTTTGGGAAGCCGGGTCGTGCGTTTCTTTCTCATAATCATTCAGACATTCGGCCGCCGCCCTGCGTAGATTTTTTATTCCGGACGACATTTTGGGCGGCAGGCAGTCCAGCATGGAATCCGCCAGCTCCAGTTTGTACCGGATCGCCTTTTTCAAAAGCTCTTCATTCATTGCTTTCCCCTCCAAAACGTATTTTCAGCACATCCTTTTCAAACACGGCTTTTTTCACCGTAAAATTGAGCAGGGTTCGGGGCAGCGTGATGCTTCTCTTGATTACTCCGGCTTTTATAATAAGCTGGTCGCCCTTTTGGTTCAGCGCAAGGTCACTTTTCTCAACAAACGGCATGGCAATGGATAGGATATACTCTTCCCCGTCCTTTTCCACCTGCTGCGTCCTGCCGTCAAATTTGATTTCGACCGGGTCTTCCTCGCGGAATACTTCCGCAGCCATACGGTTCAGCATTTCCGTCCCGACCCCCTCGGTTTCAAACAGAGGCGCATAATAGATGGGCACCGGCGAAAAGCTTTCCTGAATTTCGGCACGGTACTTTTTCTGGATATCCTTCCAGACCTTAAAGTAATCATCCGTTACGTTTTCCGGGATCACGCGGTTCACAATCACCGCGTCCACGTTGAAATCATAGATATTGAGATAGGTAAAGCTGCGCTGGGCTTCCTTGACAACCATTTTCTCCGGGTTCACGACGATTCGTATGCTTGTCGTCTTTCGGTCAGAAAAGATTTTCTTCATTTCGTCCAGCTGGTAATAGATTTTGTCCAGTTCGTCGAGCACCTCGTCGGAAGGCATCGGAACACCGAGAAGCGGCTCCGCAATGGGGCGCGCAACGCGGATGATCTTCTTCTTTACCGGAAACAGCTTTTCAATCCACCACCGGAGCATTTCAGGGAAACTCAGCAGCGCGAGGGTTTCGCCCGTCGGCGCGCAATCCACGATGATAACTTCAAACCGGCCCTCCTTGTAGTATTTCAGAATACGCAGAAGGCTGAGCAGGTCTTCCATGCCGGGGAACACCGTAAGCTCCTCC
>DATAML010000121.1:0-6378 GCA_036260545.1 Caproiciproducens sp. | reverse complement strand
TCAGATTGTCGAAGAACCCATCCAAGGCGTTAAGCAAAGGATGGGTTCTCTTGATAATATGCAGGATAGGAAAATAAGCAATGTAAAATCAATAAAAACCCGGAGGGATGGCCATCTCTCCATTTCCACATTGCCAGCTTTTTGAGATTCATGGCAGCAAACTTAAGCTTAACCCAATTCGTCACTTGAGTTAAGCCCCGGTAGAGCGTGTAACGCATCCCATATTTCACTTTTGCATCGGCGAAGACACGCTCAATGGTTTCTTTTCGCTTTTGGTAAAGCTTTTTGTATTTCGGTGTATGCCGGACATCTTCCGCAAGTTCCACATAATCCTGCCACACATGACGCATTACTGTTTTCGTACAGCTTTTACTGTCGGTGCAGCGAGAACGGAATGGACATTTTTCGCAGATGTAACTCCGGCTTTTGTATTCCCGGTATCCCTCACGGTTGGTTGTTGCATAATGCAGAACCTGATATTCAGGGCAGATCACACAGTCATAATATTCGTCGTATACATACTTCCACCATTCCAGATTTCCCGCTTTGGTCATTGGCCGCTTGTATGCTGTGGAAAGTACCCGCCCGTCGTCAAACACCCGTTTGCAGATATGCGGTGTTTTGTATGCGGCGTCCACCACCACTGTTTCAATTTCAGGAAACCGTTCCGTCACTTTGTCATAGACCGCATCAAACGCCACGCTGTCATGTACGTTTCCCGGAGTCACCTCAACGCCAAGAACAAAATTATGTTTGTCGCAGGCAGTATGTGCTTCGTAGGCAAAGCACTTCTTGTGTTCTCCTTTTTGAAACAACCCGCTTTCCGGGTCCGTTTTGGACACCGTGATTTCTTTTTCCTTCGGCGGTTTCGAAGTACTGTCAAATGGCTTCTTTCCATGATCTTCCCGGTCAGCGTTAACCTCTTCCATTAATTCTGAGGCATATCGCTTTGCCGCCTGAGGAACTGCCTTTTTGATCTTTTGGTTGATGTTGGCGTTTGCTTTGATATGCGTCCCATCCACAAATACTGCTTCCGGCTCCAAATATCCGGCGCAATTTGCCTCCTGCAAAATCCACGAAAATACCTGCTCCACGGTTTCCTCTGTGAACCGGTGCTTAAAATTGTAACTCACAGTGGAGAAATGCGGCAGCTCCTCGTTCAGTGTATATCCCAGAAACCACCGATACGCGATATTCATATTGATTTCCTGCATCGTCCGGCGTAAAGAGGGGATTCCGTACAGATGCTGGATCAGAACAATCTTAAACAGAACGACCGGGTCCACGCTGGGACGACCGTTGTCCTCACAATACAAATCTTCTACAAAGTCATAAATGTGGATAAAATCTACCGCGCTGTCAATCTTTCGCAGCAGATGATTCCCCGGCACCAATAGGTCTGTATTCACAAATTCCACTGCATCTCTGCGCAGTTTTTCCCGTTCCAGCATCTTTCATCACCGTCTATATTTTACCATTTTACAACGAAAAAGCCCAGCTTTCGCTGGACTTTTTCGACAGGCTGAAGCGGCGGCCCGATTTTGAACCGGGCCGCCGCTTTGTTATCCCTTTTGAAGCTTCGAAAGAATTGATTCAAAACAGGCTCACAAATTGCTAATTATGTACTCAATAAAAATACCGCTGTTAATATAATTCCGGTTAAGTTTCCCAGACAGTGTACGATCATTCCAATTCTAATATTCCTTTTGTACCAGACTGCATAAACATAGGGCAGCATTGCCAAAATGCGTGTAATATTCTCCCAAGGGTTGAAGAAATGATATAAGGAAAACAAAATTACATTGACCAAAGGCGCCAGCTTCCCTAACTTATTCATACGCGGCAATAGAAATCCCCGAAAATATAGCTCCTCAACAATTGGCCCCAAAAGCCCATTAAAAATAAAGGTAATTATTAGCGTCGGCCATATAAATGACGGCTGTTGCTTTATTGTGTCTGTATTGCTATGAAACCAGTCGGGAACCCAGCTAAACATAGTCCAAAGGGGTTTTTCAATGCCTGGCATAGCAACAAAAACAAGTCCCCCAAAAGTAAGCAGAGGTAATACCCATAGAATGGTTTTGAAAAAAGATGTCTTTTCAGTATAGCAAATGATGTCTTTTATTTTTATACCGCTACGCTTTGCCGCAAAAAACAAAATAAGCAATTCGGTTGGAATAAGACCAAAAGCAATCGCCAATGAAAGTGACAGCATAAACGGGAGACCGATTCCCCAATAAGGATTTGAGAACGCAAAAGCAATAAACAGGATAGGGAAGCCCGGAATCAGATGCAGCAGTATAACTTGCAGCATATTAAGTTGTTTAATCTCATTATTCATAGGTTCGTCTCCTCTTCCAAATTAGACTTCTTTCTCTTCCTAAATAAAAGCATGCAAAGCCCGTTTCTGAAAGTCAGCCGAAAAACGCCGTAACCGCGTTCACAATCGGCTGCCAGAGGTTGGGGAATTCCTGATTGATCAGGTCGCGAACCTCCTGCGCGCTGATGTCGCGGAAGCTTCTGTCGTGAATACAGATCGTTCTGATTCCCTCAACCGAGTCGCCGATCGCGATATGTCCTTTTGCAAATCCGCCGATCGCGATGTGCGAGGCGATGGCGCAGCCGCCGACAGAAAACATGCCTATGGACAGTCCGCCGAAGGTGATAATCCCTACGGCAACACCGCCAAAGGCGACCGCTCCCACCGAGATGCCGCCGAAAGAAAGCAGAAGATGAAGCGCCACTCCCCCAATCCCCAAAAGTCCCAAAGCAAAGGCGCCGAAGCACAGCCCGCCCACCGCGAGCGCTCCAAACGCGGCGCAGCCGATTGCAATATTGCCGATTGCTATGACCCCCTTGGCTACGTAAAATCCGTGGCCTATATTGATATGCACCAGTGGGAGGTTTCCCAGCTTCCTTTTGCTCTTGTATTCATAATGCAGCATGGATTTGAATGCGTTGAAACCGGCCGGATACCGGTTCCCTTCTTCGGCAGGGCTTGCATCCTTCACCAGATAATCCATGCTTACATGGAACAGATCGCTCAGCGCAATCATTTTATCCATTTCCGGATACGACTGTCCCGATTCCCATTTTGAAACCGCCTGCCTGGAAACACCCAGGGCTTCCGCGAGCGATTCCTGTGACATTCCGTTTCCTTTTCTTAACGTTTGCAGTTTTTCCGCAAAAATCACTTTTACCACCTCGTAAAAAGTATAGAGAAAAACGCTGTTCCCGGCTACCAAGCTGCGCTTGCGTTTTGTCAACCTGCGGTTGCGCCGGCTGTTTTTCCTTACTTTTTCCGGTTTTCCTTTTCCAGCCGGAGCAGAAATTCCTTCATTTCCAGTCCCCCGCCATAGCCGACCATACTGCCGTCCGCGCCGATCACCCGGTGGCAGGGAACCACAATCATCACGGGGTTGCAGTGGTTTGCCATGCCCACGGCGCGGCACGCTTTCGGGCTGCCGGCCTGTTCGGCGATCTGCCGGTAGCTGCGGGTTTCCCCGTAGGGGATCGCCTGCAGTGCCCTCCAGACTGAACACTGAAAATCCGTCCCGCTGAGCGAAAGCGGAAGTTCGAATTTCTTCCGCCTGCCTTCAAAATATTCTTTCAGCTGCTTCGCCGCCGCTTTAATCATCGGCGTTTCTGCTTCAGTCAGGCCGTCCGGTTTTATTCCGTCCGCCCGGAAAATGTCTGTAATTCCCGCACCGTCCTCCGCAATCACGAGCGTGCCGACCGGAAAATCATAACACCACGCGTTTTTCATCTGCCGTCCCCCGTTTTTCTGTTCTGATAAGGCTATTATAACATACGGCAGCGAAAAAGCATCCTGCCGGTAAAATTTCTTAGCCTTAGAATCTTGTAACAATCTTGCCTGACGCCCCGGTTTTCCATTCCAGCCCTTGCTTCTTGCGCAAAGTTAGTGTACCATAAGGAAAGTATCAATTTATCAATTTATCACCCGAAAATCCGCTCCGTTGACAGCGGAACCGATCAAATATAAAAAGAAAGCTGGGCATTTAATATGAATAAAAAACTTGGATTTATCGGCTGCGGAAATATGGCAAAAGCCATTATGGGCGGCATCATCAATTCCGGGCTTCTGAAGCCGGAGGAAATTGTTGCGGCGGACGTAACCCGCGCCGCGCTGGAAAAAGCACAGGACGCGCTAAAGATTTCCATTTCACAGAATAACACGGAGGTTGCCGCCGGCTGCGAGGTGCTGGTGCTTTCCGTAAAGCCGCAGTTTTACCCTTCCGTGATTCAGGAGATTTCTCCCTTCGTGGCGGAGAGCACGGTGGTCGTCACCATCGCCCCCGGCCAGACGCTGAAAAAGCTGGAAGAGATGTTCGGACGGACAGTAAAGCTCGTACGCACCATGCCGAACACCCCTGCAATGGTCTGCGCGGGCATGACGGCGGTCTGCAAGAACGGGCTTGTGACGGAGCAGGAATTTGAATATGTCTGCAGCCTGCTGAACTGCTTCGGCAAAACGGAAGCAGTGGCGGAATATATGATGGATGCCGTGGTGGCCGTAAGCGGAAGCTCCCCGGCATATGTCTACATGATGATCGAGGCCATGGCGGACGCGGCGGTTATGGGCGGCATGCCGAGGGACAAGGCATATACGTTCGCAGCGCAGGCGGTGCTGGGCAGCGCAAAAATGGTTCTCGAAACCGGAATGCACCCCGGCGCCCTCAAGGATATGGTATGCTCCCCCGCCGGCACCACCATTGAAGCGGTAAAGGTGCTGGAGGAAAAGGGCTTCCGCAGCAGCATCATTGACGCGATGCAGGCGTGCATCGATAAATCCAGAGCTCTGTAAGCGCGGCAAAAATCTGCGTTCCTTGGGTCGGGCACAGTTCAAACGGATAAAAAGAGCGTCAGCGGGTTATGCCCCGCTGACGCTCTTTCGCGTAATGTTGTTGATCCACTTTCCGGAACGGAAAATCCAAAGTCCCAGAACCAATCGTACCGCTTCCTCGATGGAAATGAAAAAGTAAACCCATTGGATGGGCAGACGCAGTACAAAACCGGCCAAAAGCCCCAGTGGAACGCCGATCCCCCATGTGCCAAGCACATCCAGCAGCAGGGTATAGCCGGTATTCCCCCCGCTTCTTAAAATTCCGCCTCCCAGGATCATATTTGAAACCTTAATAAGAAGGAATCCTGCAAATACTGCAAGAAGGAAAGCAGTGGTTTGCTTTGTGGTTTCAGGGACATTATAAAGGTTTACATAGATCTTGGAAAACATCAGTAAAATGAAAACGAAGCAGGCGGAGCCGGCCATCCCCAGCCGGAGAAAAGAACGCGAGGTCGCATAAGCCTCATCGGTTTTCTCTTTGCCGAGTGAATTTCCCACGAGAATGGCTGTGGCGGACGAAACGCCCGTAAACAGCCCGATAGAAAGGCCCTGTACCGGGTAGGTCAGCGTCATGGCGGCCGCCGCCTCCGTTCCGATATGGCCGTAAACGGAAGCATACACGGTATCGCCGAAACCCCACAAAAATTCATTGGCCACAATGGGGGATGCAATCACCAGCGTCTGTTTCAGGAAGTTCCGGGGCAGCACCGAGCGGAAGCGGATTCCCAACACGCCTTTTTGCCGGAACCGGAAGAAGAAAGCAAGCAAAATCAGGCTTTCCAGTATACGGGAGGCGGTTGTTGCGACCGCCGTTCCATTTATGCCGAGCCTGGGAGCACCAAAGCTGCCAAAAATCAGGAGGTAATTCAGCAGCGTGTTGGTGAGTACGGAAACGATGCTCGCGGCCATGGGAATCCCCGCATAACCGGTATTGCGGAGTATAGCGGAAACCATCGTGGTACACAGGAGAGGGAAATAGCCAATTGCCGTCAGGCGCAGATAATCGGCGCCCATACGGATGATCCGGCTGTCGTTGGTATAAAGCCGCATGATTTGTTCCGGGAAAAAGGCGGAGGGCAGAAAAAACAGTACGGTAACCAAAAGTGCCAGCATTCCGTTGCACACAAAGGAACGGCTCACACCCTGCAGGCTTTCCGCTCCGTAATACTGCGAGATCATGATCGACGCCGACGTCCCGATTGCGGCAAGCGTAATCAGGAAGAGGCCCGGGAATTTCGAGCCGAGGCCCACTCCCGTAATACTGTCCGTACCGATCTGGCCGATCATGATTTCATCGATCACGCTGAGGGACGCCTGAAACAGGCTTTGCAGGGAAATGGGGAGAGCAACGGTGAGCAGACTGTCCCGTACACTTCTGTTAAGCGTTATTTTTGCCATATTGCCTCCTTAACGGTTTTCCAGCATGGTGTCTATTTTGATTGTGTCGTCAATCAGATTGCTGCCGTATTTTTCCTTGAGTTTCAGCAGATAGATATCGTTGTGGATATGCTCCG
>DATAML010000052.1:0-4736 GCA_036260545.1 Caproiciproducens sp. | reverse complement strand
ACGGGGCTGGCGGCCTTTTTGGCAGGACTGCGGGTTTACGGCTGAGAATATGGTATCGGTTACGGAAGGAGAAATAGATGATGAAAATCAGTGTGAAAATCTGCTTGCCGCGGTGATTGATATTACATCGCAGCCGCCGCTAAAAATTCATCTTGTAAAAGGCGAGACCTCCGATATCCTCTGCATCATCGTCCACCATACGCTTTGCGATGCGGCCGGTTTCAAGGAGTATTTATACCTGCTCTGCGCTTCCTATAATTTTTGCTGCGGTTTGAGTTCAAAACCGGATTTTAAGCCTTATCCCCGCAGGGCCGGCCTCCTTTTTTCCGGAATGGGTTTTGTTGAAAAATTCAGGCTTTTGACGTCAAAATATCCGGTGCCGGGGCATGAAAAGCAGCTGGCATTTTCGATGCAGGGAGGCGGCAAACCGGCTTTCGTTTTTCACGGTATATCGGCGGATAAATTCTTGCGGATAAAACAGAATGCGAAAAGCAGAAATGCCACGGTAAACGATGCTCTGCTTACGGCATACATCCGGGTGCTGCAGAGGGAACTGGGTCTAAACAGCATTACGGTTCCCTGCCCGGTGGACTTGAGGAAATACCTGCCGGCCGGCTGCAAATACGGAATCACCAATCTTACAAGCAATTATATCTGCCAGATCGATTTTAAGGAAAATGAGACGTTTGAGGAAACGCTGAAAAAGGTTTCCAGCCAGATGAAGCAACAGAAATCAGACAAACGTTGTCTTAAGGGAATTCTCCTGCTCGATATTATTTTCCATATGCTGCCGTTTCCGGTATTGCAGAGAATATTCCCTAAAATATTCACAATTCCGGTTGTGTCTTACAGCAATCTGGGTATCCTTGACGGTGGCCGCCTGCGCTTTGGGACTGCCGCTGCTCAAGACGTCCATATGGCCGCGGCAGTTAAGAAAGTTCCGTATTTCCAGCTCACTGTTTCCACTTTTGAGGACTGTTGCTGTTTAAACTGTAATCTTTACGCTGCGGAGCGGGACAAAAAGAAGATGGAGCAAATACTAAACCAGGTTGAGCAGGAAATGCTGGATGGATTGATGTTTACAAAATAGACATTGTAAAAAACTTAAAATATGATAAAATATATTATTAATAGACAAAATGTTTAGGCTATGGATGGAATAAGCCGAAAGGACATGGAACAGGTCATGAAACAGGCTGACGGTTTACCGGGAGACAATTCAAACGTTGAAGAGATTACATTTAACGAACTGAATACTATTCTGAACAGTATTCCGGTAGGCGTCGTCCGGTTTGCGCTTGACGAGGATTTGTCGCTGCTGTACGCGAACAATGCGTTTTATGAAATCTGCGGTTATTCCAGAAAGGATTTTTCCTGCAAATCGGGAACGGATATTCTGGAAAAGCTTGTGGTGAGCGACGATATCGCGCTGATTTTCAAGGACGCTTCAGAGCAGCTGAAAAACGGCAGAGACGTAAAGCTGGAGTACCGCATCACCAGCCGTGAAGGACGGATACTTTGGATTCGAATGCACGCGACCAACATCATAACCAGCGAGCAGGCTGATATCCTGCAGTGCACTTTCACCGATATTACGAAAGAAAAAGCGCTCCAGCAGCAGATTCAGATGGAACAGGAGCGTTACCGTATTATTACGGAGCACTTTAACGATGTTTTCTTTGAGTATAATTTTGAAAATGATACGCTGGAGGTTTCGTCAAAATGGACGGAGGTATTCGGCCAGCCCATCCCCAACGGGAATATCATCTCAAACATTTTAAATGGGGAAATTGTTTATAATGAAGATAAAATCATACTTTCCAGAATTCTGGACGAGCTCAGCGAAGGGATTGCAGACAGCGAGTTTGAAATTCGCCTGAAGAAGAAGGATGAAGGCTATATCTGGACGAATATCAGCACCACGCTCATCTGCGACGAGATCGGGAACCCGGTGAAGATCATCGGAAAAATATCCGATATCGATATCCGGATGCGCGAGAGGGAAAAGCTGATCTATGATACGCAGCGGGACCCCTTTACAAAGCTGTATAATAAAACAACCGCAGAATCCTATATCCGCAGTTATTTAAGAATGTCCGGCACGGATCAGCGGCATGCCCTGATGATTATCGACATTGATAATTTCAAGGCGGTAAACGACAGCCTTGGCCACCTTTTCGGCGATAACGTCCTTACCGGGATTTCATCAAAGCTCCGTTCCTTGTTCCGCAGCTCGGATATCATCGGAAGATTCGGCGGCGACGAATTTATTGTGTTCCTGAAAAATGTGGGTTCAAACGAGAAGATTGCGGAAAAAGCCCAAAAGGTATGCGATATTTTCCGTGGCACCTACACCGGAGAAAAGAAGGACTATAAGATTTCGGGCAGCGTCGGGATTTCCGTTTTCCCGGATGACGGGAAGACCTTCCCGGATCTTTTCCGAAAAGCCGACACGGCGCTTTATGACGCCAAAAGTCACGGAAAGGATTGCTTTTTCATTTACAATGAGCATAAAAACGGCGAACCGGAAACAAGGGTCGTCCATTATTATGAAAAGTGAATACGTAAGAAAGCAAAAAGGGGTGCCGCAAAATGAAATTTTGCGGCACCCCTTAAAAAACCTCTTGACCTTATCACCATGTCAAGGTGTAGTATATTCATGAACTAGTTCAAACCATCCCAAAGGAGAAAAGACAATGTTCACCATTGGAGAGTTTTCGAAGCTGTGCCATGTATCTTCGCGCATGCTACGCTACTATGACGCTATGGGTTTGCTGCGCCCCGTACACACAAATGAAGAAAACAGCTACCGGTATTACGATGAAACGCAGCTTTCTATCCTTTTACAGATTGAAACTTTGAAAAGCTACGGCTTTTCATTGGGGCAGATTCCGGAACTGCTGAAGCTGAATCAGGAAGAATTAGCCCAGCGCGTCCATATTCAGCGCTTAAAAGCATATAACGAACTGCATGCTCTTCGCAAAACGCTTCGCACCATGGAGGACGACATTATTAAAATGGAGGGCAAGAGTATGGTTCAGGAAAAATATCATATTATCGTTATGGATACGCCGCCGCAAAAAGTGTTTGGTATCCGCAAGAAAATTTGTATTTCAGAAACCCATGACCTGTTTCAGGAGCTGCTGCGGGAAATGAAGAAACGTGGCCTGAAAAGAGCCGGTGCCACGCAGCTTCTGTACCACGGCGAGGAGTTTTCTTACGAAAATATGGATGTGGAAGCACAGGTACAGGTTTCCGGCGAAGCCGAAGGCGTAAAGGAAATCCCGGCGCAGCTCTGCGTGGCAACTACCCATGTCGGGCCGTATGAAACCATAAAGTACGCCTATGATGCGCTTTGTGCGTGGCTGGCAAAGAACCCGGGGTATAAGGTGACCGGGCCGGCCATAGAACGCTATATCAAGGATGAAAATTCGGTTTGCGACCCGGACGAATATGAGACAGGCATTCTGTTCCCCGTTATAAAGCAATAAACTTTGAGCACCATAGAAAAGAGTTACCCTCCGGCGCAGCCGAAGGGTAACTCTTTGTCATATCTCGTAGTCGATGCAGTCCCTGCCGCAGACAAGAGTGTGAACAGTTTCCTTAATGGCGATATGCGCCGGATGCGTTTGGTATTTATCCTGCGCTTCCCTGGTAGTGAATTCACAGTACAGCGCAAGATCGAATTTGCCGCCGTTGTAATTGTGGCCTACCTCAATGGCGGTCAGCCCGTCTACAACGCCCACAAGCGCCTTGAACCGCTTGTTCAGATCAAGAATAATCTTGTCGGCATCCTTTTTAGCCTCGTCCGTAAGTGTCCATAATACGATGTGTTTTACCATTTGATTTCGCTCCTTTTATATGTCAAAAATATTCAGGCCGGTGACTTCGTCGATACGGCGGGTGATCTCTCCGTCAATCTTCTCAATAAACATCTCGCAGGTACCGCTGATCACCGCCTCATTGAGGTGGCCGCCAAAAGCATTGCCCTTGCCGTCGGCAAAATTTGCGTGCATATGCAGGTGAACTTCGCCATCCTTTGTGGTCACGTTGCCGTTCAGCGAGGTCATTTCCATTTCGCCGTCAAAGGTGTTGGGCAGATATTCCCGCTCTTCGACCATATAGAGCCCCACTGCCGCGTGGTCAACCGCGCCGATCGCCGAAATGCTTGCCAGCTTAATGTTTTCTTTTTTGCAGATTTCCTTTACGCTTGCAAGAATTTCTTCCCCGCGGTCGATGCGTACCGCAATCGTGCTGCCGAATACTTTATAATTCATTCCGTTTGCTCCTTTTCCTCTTCATAATTGTGTTCTTCAATTCCGATATCGTTGTTCAGGATGCCGCCAAAAGCAACTGCGCCGCTGCCGTATTTCAGCCGGATTGCGTCCAGTGCGGTTTCCAGCTGTTCCTGCTTTTCGCGCTCCGTGCTGCCGGACTGGAAAAGGCTTAGCTGCTCGCAGGGAACGTCGTCCGGTATCAGGTTCGACCCCGTTATGGTCAGCATGCGAATCGGCGCGTTCAGGTTCCACGCGGACTGAATCAATTCCATCGCGGAGCTTGCCAGCTCCTTTGCCAGATGGGTGGGGGAGGCGAGTGTTTTCTGGCGGGTTATGGTCTTAAAGCTGGGGTTGCGGATGGTTACCTGTACCGCCCAGCATTTTACGCCGTATTTCCTCATGCGGCCCGCAACGCTGTCGGCCAGAGTGGTTACGCCGATCCGGATATCGTTTATCCCC
>DATAML010000036.1:0-4778 GCA_036260545.1 Caproiciproducens sp. | reverse complement strand
GTTTTCCTGCCGGAAAATCCGGAACATACGCGGTACCAGACAGCGTAACGACAATCTGCGAGGGAGCGTTTTTTACCTGCGAAAGCTTAACGGGCGTTTCTTTTGGCTCAAACAGCCCTCTTAAAGTGATTGACGCAGGTGTGTTTTGCAATTGTGGGAAGTTGGCCGCTGTAACAATCCCCGACAACGTAACAACCATCGGGGCAAGTGCGTTTAGCAGATGCGCAGGCTTAACCGACGTTTCCTTTGGTTCCGGCAGCCATCTTAGTGATATCGGCCAATCAGCCTTTAGCCTCTGTACGGGCTTAACACATGTGACGATCCCCGCTGGCGTGAAGAACATCGGTGCTAACGCGTTTGCCAACTGCACAGACTTAACCGCTATTACGATACCCGCCGGTGTGGAGACCATTGGCAACAGAGCGTTTAATAACTGCACAGGCTTAACCTATGTCAAATTCAAAGGACTGGTCACCTCAATCGGATCGGAGGCTTTTATTCTGGAAAGCGTTACTCCGACGTTTTATATTCCCGTTGAATACCATAATGACTATGTAGCTCTTCTGACGGAAAATGTTACAGGAAGTTCAAGTCCGAATATTGCTGATGTGGTGCTTGTCACCGCCTTTGACAAGCTGCCCGCTGACACGGAAGAGCAGACGGTGCCGGTCGGTACGGCGCGCTCCGATTTGAATTTGCCGGACACTTTAAGCGCAACAGGGAATGGCTCGGAGGAACTCACCATTAACGACGTTACATGGACGGAAAATCCCGCTTATGAAGCACACGCGGCAGGAACATACCTGTTTACTGCCAAACTGCCGCCAAATTATGAATTGAAAGATGAGGGAATCTGTCCTCATATTACGGTGAAGGTGGCGGAGACAGGCAAGGCGATTACCTCCTTTGCAATCGGCGGGAACGACTGTTCAATCAATGAAGTCGGCCACACCATAGCGGTGACGGTTCCCTATGGAACCAATGTGACGGCTTTAACGCCAGTAATCGGCGTCAGCAAAAACGCGAGCGTTTCCCCCGCGAGCGGAATTGCGCAGAACTTTGAAAAGCCGGTCACCTATACCGTCACAGCTCAAAACGGCGATAAGCAGGATTACGTTGTCACCGTTACCGTTTCGACGGATACAAGAAACACAGGCAAGAAAATTACCTCCTTCGCCATCGGCGGAAATGATTGCTCCATCAATGAAGCCAACCATACTATAGCGGTGACCGTTCCCTATAGAACCAATATAACGGCTTTAACACCGACAATCACCGTCAGTGGAAAAGCAAGCGTTTCTCCCAAGAGCGGAATCATGCAGAACTTTGAAAAGCCGGTCATCTATACCGTCACGGCGGAAAACGGCGATACGCAGAACTACGTTGTCACCGTTACTGTTTCGGCGGATACAAGTCATAATTCAAACCAAGACAATTCAAAAGTCAATTCCTCACCAACTCTTCCGGCAACCGTCACCGACGCCCCGAACGGCACCGCGGCGGATCTTTCCGGCGCGGCAATGCCTTCGGGCGTAACGTCCGTTTCTCTCAGCACATCTCAGAAATCCGCTTCGGACACTTCCGATCAGCAGGCCGCAAACGCATTCCGTGTGGCTATGACAGACACAAAGCTGAAGGTGATAGGCACTCCGGTAATCTACGACTTGAAACTGCTTGACCAGAACGGCAGCGCGATTACTGGCTTTACCGGCAAGGTGAAAGTAAAGCTGCCAGTTCCCGCCGGCCTGCGCGGCATGCCGCACGTGCTGCGGTACGAGGAATCAGCCGGCACGTTTACCGACATGAACGCGACGGTGGAAAACGGGTGTCTCGTCTTCTCTACTGACCATTTCAGTTATTATGCGGTGGCCGGCGTCGGCGATTCGATTACGCTGGATACCAGAAATTATCAGATGTCCGTCGGAGGCAATTATCAGATCGGCGTAAAGCTGACCGGTAACAAGGCCGCATCCGTAAAAATCCACTCGACAAATGATAAAACGGCAACCGTAACAAAGCTGAAAAACGGAAATTATCAGGTGAATGGAAAAGGCACCGGCACAGCATACATTATGTTCGATGTGTACGACAACAAGAACCGGCTGCTTACGCATGCCTCGGTAAAAATCAATGTGAAAGAAGGAAGCCGGCCGGCAGGAGATTCCACAAGGCAGATTGGAGTCTTCTAAAAACTTAAGGAAAAGATTCCTTTTAAAACCGGAGAACCTATACGTTTGTAACAATTACCACTTGCGAACTGCTGCGCGCCTACACCTGCCGTGCGGAAAGGTCAGCGGCAGGAGAACAATATATACAAGCTTATAAGATTATCTTCCTAGATGAAGGCCTCACTTTGTCACTGAGTTATAATCCGGAAAGGCGGATGCAAAGGAACCCCTAAAAAAGAACATATCAAAAATGCGCGTTGAGTGGGCTGAAAAGTCAATTCCAACGCGCATTTTTTGTGTGCTTCGGTTCCTTTTGAGAGAATTTCTGCTGCAAATTCATTCGGCAGTTCCTGAATCTTTTCGTAAGCAGTTATTAAAGAGGTGCTTTTCGGTTGAATCTAGGATTCCATAGCTTTAAGCCGGTCCAGCAGCGGGATGAAATCCCCCAAACGGGCAATCACAAAATCCGCGCCCGATTTTTTGAATTTCTCCGCGACGCGCCGGGTGTGCTGTTCCCGATCGGCTTCTTCCAGAGAGTGGAAGGCCTCTTCAGAAAGCCCCATTTCGGAGCTGCCCTCGATTATGCCCACAGTAAGAACCCCTGCGTTTTTCCCCTCCAGGATATCCGCCATAGTATCCCCGATCTTAACCGTATGCTTTACGGAAGCCACCTTTAAAGCCTGCAGATTTTTAAAAATCATATAGGGGTACGGTCGGCCGTAATTTTCCGTGGAATCCGGGCTGACCCACAGGTCCGGCGCATATCCGAAGCTCTGGGCTGTCGGCGCCACAACCTCCATCATCCGGTTCGTAAATCCGGTTGTGGAACCGATTTTGATTCCCCTTGTACGCAGCTCCCGCACGGTTTCAAGCGTATCGGGCTTCGGGCGGGAATATTCGGGCAGAACGCGGAACAGCTTCTCTTCAAACATCCGGTACAAATCTTCCGCGTCTTTCTCGTCGCAATCCCGTCCATGGACTTCTTTCCACTTTTCCCGGATGCGGGGCATGGAAAGCATTGCGGTCAGATGATCCCGCTTGCGCATTCCCATGGGTTCACGCGTTTCGCGCGGCGCAGGATCGACGCCGAATTCGTGGAAAGCCTCCATAAATGCCTGAACCGGTGCAAAACAGCCGTAATCGATTGCCGTGCCGGACCAGTCCAGAATAACCGCCTCAATCTCCATTTTGCAGCCCTCCGTGTTCCGTGAAAAAACTGCGGATGATTCCCGTCAGCTTTTCAATATCCTGCGGGTATATTTCTCCGATGTTCCCGATGCGGAAGGTATCCACTTCGGTCAGCTTCCCGGGATAAATCACATACCCCCGGTCCTTGATATACCGGTAGAACTCCGGAAAGCGGAAATTTGCCCATTTGGGGTACAGGAATGTTGTAATAATGGGAGACTGGTGATCACTTCCAAGGAACGGGTGAATATCCAGCTTTTCCATTTCATCGATCAGAAGACGGTTGTTGAGTGTATATCTCCGGCTACGGGCGGAAATTCCGCCCTCCGCCTCCAGCTCGTCCAATGCTTTGGAAAAGGCCAGCACCGTGTGGGTCGGAGAGGTAAAGCGCCATTTCCCGTCCCGTTCCATTGCTTCCCACTGGTCGTATAAATTCAAGGAGAGATTCCTTCCCTTTCCCTTGCTTTCGGCCAGTTTCTCACGGTTTGCTAGGATGAAAGAGAAGCCGGGGACGCCCTGAATGCACTTATTGGCGCTGCTGATCAAAAAATCAATATTCCAGTCCGCAACCGGGATTTCAATTCCGCCGAAGCTGCTCATGGCGTCCAGAATAAAGGTTTTACCCCGCTCCCGGGCGAGCGCTCCCATAGTCTGCGCATCGTTCAGAATGCCGGTGGTCGTTTCACAGTGTACCATGGCGATATGGGTAATAGCGGTGTCGCCGTCCAAAAAACGGGCGGCTTTTTCGGCGGACGGAATGCGGTCACAGGGTTCCTGATAATGTACATAAGGGATGCGGTTCCATTCGCAGATTTCCGCCATGCGGCTTCCGTATGCGCCGTTCGAGCAGATCAGGAGCTTGTCGGTATTTCCCACCGTACTGGAAAGTACGGATTCTACTCCGAAGGTGCCGCTGCCCTGCATCAGGACGGAGGTATACCGTTCGGGCGTGACGTGCGCGAGCTTTAAAAGCCGGCTGCGAATGCTCTGCGTGATGTTTTTGTAGTCGTCGTCCCAGGTGCAGTGATCAAACAGCATTTCCTGATTTACGGTTTCGGTGGTGGTCAGCGGACCCGGGGTTAAAAGCTTGTATTTGTTCACGGTGGTTGATTGTCTCCTTTGGTCAGGATTGTGCCGCTGCTTTGGCAGCCTCGGAAATTTTCTGATGTTTCTCCAGCAGTTCAACCGAAAGCGGCTGGCTGAACGTCTTGGGATATTTTGACTGGTTGGCCGCGTCGGCCTTTTCTCCCTCATAGAGAGGGTTGGGATAGGTCTTGATCAGAATCGGGCGGCCTTTTTCGATGATGCATTTTGCCATTTCCATCGCAAGAGGATTGGTCTTATCGCCTTTGTCCGGAACGGCGACGGATTCCGTCAGAGGGAAATTTCCTTCCGAGGGATCGACGAAGTCGATGGGCAGGC
>DATAML010000018.1:0-39709 GCA_036260545.1 Caproiciproducens sp. | reverse complement strand
TATTGAGGTTACCGGTGAAAAATTTTTTAAATTTATATAAATATTTGCAGGAAAACAGCGAGATATTACGTATAAGTCAATGAGAAATTATAAAGGAGGCGGCGCTATGACGGTCAGGGAGCGTACTCAGAATATCGAGGAACAGTTTTTATCGTCCTACGCGGCGCTCTCAAAAAATACAAAGGGCAGGGATATGCCCGAAGAAGAATGCGAACTGCGCACGCCTTACCAGCGGGACAGGGACCGAATCATCCACTGCAAATCGTTCCGCCGGTTAAAGCATAAAACGCAGGTGTTTCTCTCGCCGGAGGGTGACCATTACCGTACCCGGCTGACGCATACGCTTGAGGTTTCCCAGATCGCGCGCACTATCGCGCGGGCACTGCTTTTAAACGAAGACCTGACCGAAGCAATTTCACTGGGGCACGATTTGGGGCATACTCCTTTCGGACATGCCGGGGAGCGTGCGCTTGACGAAATATGCGAACATGGCTTCCGGCATTACGAGCAAAGCGTTCGGATTGTGGAGAAGCTGGAAAAAAACGGCAAGGGCCTGAACCTGACCAAAGAGGTGCGTAATGGAATCCTCTGCCACACAAAGGGCACCGAGGCGGACACGCTGGAGGGAAGGATTGTCCGGCTGGCCGACCGGATCGCCTATATCAATCACGATATTGACGACGCAGAGCGCGCAGGGGTTCTGCAAGGGAACCAAATTCCGGCAGAAGTCATTTCCGTACTGGGCTGCCGCCGCTCCGAGCGAATCGATACGTTGGTTCATTCCGTGGTGGAAAACAGCCAGAACGGTGTAATCCAGATGAATCCCGCCGTACAGAAGGCGTTTGACCGGCTGTACGATTTCATGTTTGAATATGTGTATCTGAACCCCTATGCAAAGGCAGAGGAGAAGAAAGTGCCGTGTCTGATCGGCGCGCTTTACGATTATCTCAGAAAGCCGGGCAACCTGCCGGAAGACATGAGTCTCATCGCCGCGCAGGACGGGGTGGAACGTGCGGCCTGCGATTACATTGCGGGTATGACGGATCATTACGCGATAAAACTGTTCCAGAATATTTACGTTCCGAAATCCTGGAACATATAAACCGATAAACAGGCAGTGCAGGGCTGAAAAATGGGGGTGACGATATGCCATTGCCGGAAGCCTTTTTGCAGGAGCTCAAAGCCCGCAGTGAGATTTCTGAGGTCGCCGCGTCCTATGTGAATCTGCGGCACAGCGGCAGAAATCTGGTGGGGCTTTGTCCGTTCCATAATGAAAAAACACCCTCTTTCAATATTTATCCGGAAAACGGTTCCTTTTACTGCTTTGGCTGCGGTGCCGGCGGGGACGTGATCACCTTTGTCCGGCGGATTGAAAACCTCGATTATATGGAAGCTGTGCGTTTTCTGGCGCAGCGCGCCGGCATTCAGGTGCCGGAAGGGAATATCGACAACGGCATGGGGCGGCTGAAATCAAGGATTTATGAAATTAACCGCGATGCCGCCCGTTTTTATAACGCGGTTCTGAATTCGGAGCAGGGCGCGGAGGGGATGAAATACCTGACCGGCCGAGGACTTGCGCCAAGCACCATACGCCGCTTCGGGCTGGGCTATGCGCCTCCGTCACGCTACGCGCTTGTGGACATGCTGGAGAAAAAGGGCTATACGCAGGAGGAAATGATCCTTGCCAACGTAGCGTTCAAAGGCAGGAGCGGGCGGGCTGTCGACCGCTTCTATTCCAGAGTGATGTACCCGATCATAGACCTGAGGGGCAACGTCATTGCGTTCGGCGGAAGAATTTTGACGGATGAGAAGCCGAAATATCTGAATACGTCGGAAACGCCGGTATTCAATAAGGGAAGCTTCCTGTTTGCGCTGAATTTCGCAAAGAACAGCGGCGGCGAACAGCTGATTCTCTGCGAGGGCTATATGGATGTGATTTCCCTGCATCAGGCCGGTTTTACCAACGCGGTCGCAACGCTGGGCACGGCGCTGACGCCGAGCCAGGCGCACCTGATGGCAAATTACGCAAAGGAAGTCGTGATTTCCTACGATGCCGATGAAGCGGGGCAGAAAGCCGCTTCCCGCGCGATTCCAATCCTGCGCGAAACGGGGCTGCTGGTCAAGGTACTTGCCATTTCCGGCGGAAAAGATCCGGATGAATACATACGTTCCAACGGCCCGAACGGCCGTGTAAAATTCAAGCAGATGCTGGAAGCCAGCGGAAATGATGTGGAATACCGGCTTCAGAAGATCAAGGTGAGCTGCAATATACAGAACCCGGAGGGGCGTGTTGCCTATCTGAAGGGTGCGGCCGCCGTTCTTGCCACGCTGGAAAACCGGATTGAGCAGGAAGTGTATGCGGGAAAGCTTTCGGAGGAAACGGGGGTTGACCGCCCGGCCATCATGCTGCTTGTGGACAAAAACTTCAAAAAGCTGAAGAAAGACCGGCAGGAAAAGGATTTTAAAGCCTTCCAGCAGCAGGAAGCCGGTATCCGTGACAGCATAAACCCTGAAAAATCACAGCATTTGCGGGCCGCGAGCGCGGAAGAAGCACTAATTGCGTATATTATGAAATACCCGGAGAACGCTAAGGAGATATGCGGAGTAATTCCGCCCGAAAAATTTGTCACAACATTCAACCGCCGTGTATATCAGGTAATTATGGGCAGAATTATAGACGGCAAGCCGATCAGCCTTACAGATATATCGGAAGGCTTTTCGGTTGAGGAAATATCGGCCATCGCAAAAATACTTGCCAGGTTTAACACCGTTTCCGTCACAAGGCGGGATGCGGATGAATATATCAATGTAATCAACCAAGAATTCTTAAAGAGAAATGTGGATACCGCTTCAGCCGAAACGCAGGACCTGCAGAGTTATCTGCGTGAGCTGAGATCGCAGAAAAAATAGGGGGAACTTATTAATGGGAGCACCGGACAAGAAAACGGTAATCAGGGAATTAATCGAACAGGGAAAGAGCAAGGGCCAGCTTTCCACAAAAGAAATTTTAGACGCGCTCGGCGAGCTTGAATTCGACCCGGAGCAAATTGAAAAGTTTTATGATACGCTGGAAGCGCAGGGCGTGGAAATTATCGAGGACTTTGCTGATTTGCCGCTTGACGATATCGACCTGAACGGTCAGATCGACGAGAACGAGGATATTGAAACCTCACTGAGCACGGAAGGAATCGCCATCGATGATCCGGTTAAGGTTTATCTCAAGGAAATCGGCCGGGTGCCGCTCCTTACGCCGGAAGAAGAAATCGACCTCGCCATCCGTATCAAAACCGGCGACGAAGCCGCGAAAAAACGTCTTTCGGAAGCAAACCTCCGCCTGGTTGTCAGCATTGCAAAGCGTTACCTTGGGCGCGGCATGCAGTTCCTTGACCTGATTCAGGAAGGCAACCTCGGTCTGATTAAAGCCGTTGAAAAATTTGATTATACCAAGGGATTTAAATTTTCGACCTACGCCACATGGTGGATCCGTCAGGCGATTACCCGTGCAATCGCGGATCAAGCAAGAACCATCCGTATTCCCGTCCACATGGTGGAAACCATCAACAAGGTAAAAAAGGTATCCAGCCAGCTTTTGCATACGAACGGGCATGAGCCTACGGCGGACGAGATTTCCGCGGAGTTGGACATGCCGGTCGATAAAGTCCGTGAGATTATGCGCGTGGCGCAGGAACCGGTCTCCCTTGAAACGCCGATCGGCGAAGAGGAAGACAGCCACCTCGGCGATTTTATCCCGGACGATGACGCTCCCGCTCCGGCGGACGCAGCTTCCCACACGCTTTTAAAGGAACAGCTCGCCGATGTGCTGGACACGCTTACTCCGCGTGAGGAAAAGGTTCTCCGCCTCCGCTTCGGCCTTGAGGACGGACGTTCCCGTACTTTGGAAGAGGTGGGAAAGGAATTCAACGTCACCAGAGAGCGTATCCGCCAGATAGAAGCCAAAGCGCTCCGCAAGCTGCGCCATCCGAGCCGCAGCAAAAAGCTGAAAGATTTCTTGGATTAAGGGGATGCTTAGATGGTAATGACGCTAGAAGCAGACTATGCGGTGCGTATTGTGGATATGCTTGCCGTCTCAAACCGGAAGGTGGACGCGCGCGCCATTTCCGCCGAAACGAAGGTGCCCTTGCGGTTTGCATTGAAAATTCTGCGGAAACTGGTTGCCGGCGGGCTGATTGTATCGTACAAAGGGGCGCACGGAGGATATATGCTTGCGCGCGAACCCGGAAAAATTACGCTGCGCCAGGTGATTGAATCCGTTGAGGGGCCTTACATGATCAGCCGCTGCCAGCAGGATGAATACAGTTGCTCACACACCACCTGCTGCAGATTTCATCAGATTTATGATGATATTTCTTCGGTTGTGCGCACAAAACTCGATTCATATACTTTTGACTCCCTCAGCAGCCCGGATTTAAAAAACAAATAAAAAATAAAGAAACCGGCAGATTTCTGCCGGTTTCTTCTATGTGATCCGTCTGAACGGACTACTAATTAAATGGTAAAATTAAAAAAACAGCTTGACAATCACAATATATTGTAATAAAATAATATACTGCATCATCATGGAAACATATACTCTTGTTTATCCTCAACTATCATATCACAACATATGAAAAAAGGCAAGAGAATATCACTAAATCACAACTCAGCAATAGTATGATGCAAATTTTTGTGCTTTATTTATGCCGCGGATGGTAAATATATGAATGGAGTGATTGAGCCAATGGTGAATGTCAAACCGGTGCAAGTTGGCAAAAATGTCCGTATGAGCTTTGCGCGTATCGATGAAGTTCTGGAAATGCCAAACCTGATTGAGGTGCAGAAGAATTCATACAAGTGGTTTCTGGATGAAGGCCTCAAGGAAGTTTTTAAGGATGTTTCCGGCATTACAGACTATACCGGCAATCTTGTTCTGGACTTTGTGAATTACAAACTGGATGATGACAAGCCAAATTACAGCGTGGAAGAGTGCAAAGAGCGTGACGCAACCTATGCGGCGCCGCTTAGAGTGACCGCGCGACTGTTGAATAAAGAAAGCGGCGAAATCAAGGAATCCGAAGTGTTCATGGGCGATTTCCCCCTGATGACCGACAGCGGCACTTTTGTAATTAACGGCGCCGAGCGCGTAATCGTTTCCCAGCTGGTTCGTTCTCCCGGCGTCTATTATAAAATGGAATATGACAAGACCGGCAAGGAGCTTTTCAGTTCAACCGTCATTCCAAACCGCGGGGCATGGCTTGAATATGAGAACGACGCAAACGATATTTTTTACGTGCGTATTGATAAAAACCGCAAAATCCCCATCACTGTTTTCATCCGTGCCCTTGGCTTAGGCTCTGATGAAGAAATCCGGGAGTATTTCGGCGACGATGACCGGATGAACGCCACCATTGAGAAAGACCCGTGCAAAAACACGGAGGAAGCTCTTTTTGAAGTATACAGAAAATTAAGGCCGAGCGAGCCGCCGACGATTGAAAGCGCACAGTCGCATATCAACGGCTTGTTTTTTGATGCCCGACGCTATGATCTTTCCAGGGTCGGCCGTTACAAATACAATAAAAAACTGAACCTTGCCGGCCGTATTACGGGCCAGCAGCTTTCCCAGCCGATTGTCAATCCGCTTACCGGCGAACTGATGGCGGAAGCGGGCGAAATCGTTTCCCATGAAAAAGCACGGGAGATCGACGATGCCGGCGTTACCGTGGCGTTTGTTTCCGTTAACGAGCGCGAGGTCAAGGTTATTTCCAACGGCATGGTCAATATCAATAAATTTATCGGTTTCGACGCGAAGGCGGAATGCGGCGTAAACGAGAGAGTGCGCTTCAGCGTGCTTGCCGAGATTCTGGATTCCTGTTCCAATGACGACGAGCTGAAGGAAACCATCAAAACCAGAATTGACGAATTGATTCCCAAGCACATTATCATTGACGATATTTTCTCTTCGATTAACTATATGAACTGCCTTGCGATGGGTCTTGGAAACATCGACGATATCGACCACCTTGGCAACCGCCGCATCCGTTCCGTCGGCGAACTGCTGCAGAACCAGTTCCGCATCGGTTTCTCCCGTCTGGAGCGCGTGATTCGTGAAAGGATGACCCTGCAGGCGCAGGACCTTGAGGTCCTGACCCCGCATTCCTTAATCAATATCCGCCCGGTTGTGGCCGCGATTAAGGAATTCTTCGGTTCTTCACCGCTGTCCCAGTTCATGGATCAGACGAATCCGCTTGCCGAGCTTACGCACAAGCGCCGTCTTTCCGCTTTGGGCCCCGGCGGTCTGTCCAGAGACCGCGCCGGATTCGAAGTGCGTGACGTTCATTACAGCCATTACGGACGCATGTGCCCGATTGAAACCCCGGAAGGTCCGAATATCGGACTGATTTCCTACCTTGCATCCTTTGCAAGAATCAACGAGTACGGATTTATCGAAGCGCCTTTCCGCCGCGTGGATAAAAAGACCAATCAGGTTACCCGCGAAGTGGTCTATATGACCGCCGATATGGAAGACGATTACATTGTTGCGCAGGCGAACGAGCCGCTGGATGAAAACGGCAGCTTCCTGCATACGAAGGTAAACGCCCGTTACCGCGACGAATTCCTTGAAGTCGAGCGTGAAAAGGCTGACTACATGGACGTATCGCCGAGGATGGTTGTTTCCGTTGCTACCGCAATGATTCCTTTCCTTGAAAACGATGACGCAAACCGTGCGCTGATGGGCTCTAACATGCAGCGCCAGGCGGTTCCGCTTCTGAAGACGGAAAGCCCGATTGTCGGCACCGGCATGGAATACAAGGCCGGCGTAGACTCCGGTGTCTGCGTGATTGCCAAGCGTCCCGGTGTTGTCCGCAGCGTCAGCGCAAATGAAGTGCGCGTTGCCTGCGACAGTGGTGAGGTGGACGTTTACCATGTCATCAAATTTATGCGTTCCAATCAGGGGACATGTATCAATCAGGTTCCTGTCGTCAACGTGAACGACAGGGTAGAAGCCGGTTCCGTCATTGCCGACGGCCCCGCAACCAAGGACGGCGAAATCAGCCTGGGCAAAAACGCCCTCATCGGGTTTATGACCTGGGAAGGTTACAACTACGAGGATGCTGTTCTGATCAGCGAAAAAATTGTACGCGACGATGTTTATACTTCCATCCATATTGAGGAATATGAGGTGGAATCCAGAGATACAAAACTTGGGCCTGAGGAGATCACGAGGGATATCCCGAACGTAAACGAAGACCTGCTCCGCGACCTGGATGAAAGTGGAATTATCCGCATTGGTGCGGAGGTTCGTGCAGGTGATATTCTGGTGGGTAAGGTAACGCCGAAGGGCGAAACCGAGCTTACCGCGGAAGAGCGCCTGCTGCGCGCCATCTTCGGTGAAAAGGCGCGCGAGGTCCGCGATACCTCCCTCAGAGTACCACACGGCGAGTACGGCATTGTGGTTGACGTTAAGGTGTTCAACCGCGAAAACAGCCACGACGAGCTCAGCCCGGGCGTGAATAAGGTCGTCCGCTGCTATATTGCCCAGAAGCGTAAGATTTCTGTCGGCGACAAGATGGCCGGCCGCCACGGCAACAAGGGCGTTGTTTCCCGCATCCTCCCGGTAGAGGATATGCCGTTCCTGCCGGATGGCACGCCGCTGGATATCGTTCTGAATCCGCTGGGCGTACCTTCCCGTATGAACATCGGTCAGGTGCTCGAAGTTCATCTGGGTTATGCGGCAAAGGCCCTTGGTTGGAAGATCATGACCCCGGTTTTCGACGGCGCACACGAGCAGGATATTGTGGAGTGCTTCAAGCAGGCCGGAATCAGCGAAGACGGTAAAACAAGGCTGAAGGACGGCCGTTCCGGCGAATATTTCGACAGCCCCGTAACCGTCGGCATTATGTATTACCTCAAGCTCCATCATCTGGTTGACGATAAGATCCATGCGCGTTCCACTGGCCCGTACTCCCTCGTTACGCAGCAGCCTCTGGGCGGCAAGGCCCAGTTCGGCGGCCAGCGCTTCGGCGAAATGGAAGTTTGGGCTCTGGAAGCTTACGGCGCGGCCTATACACTGCAGGAAATCCTTACGGTCAAGTCCGACGACGTGGTCGGCCGTGTAAAGACCTATGAATCTATTGTAAAGGGCCAGAACATTCCGAAGCCGGGCATTCCGGAATCCTTCAAGGTATTGATCAAGGAACTCCAGTCCCTTGGCCTTGATGTTAAGGTGCTTGACAAGAACGACGATGAGATTGATTTAAGACAGAACTTTGACGATGACGACGACATCGGCTTTAATCCGACGGACAGCAACTTTGAAGAATCGAACGTAGCCGACGACCTCGAGGGCTATTCCATTGACGAAAATGAGGAAGACGACGGCCTGTTCGACGAATCCGACGGATACCTGAACGATGACGACAGTGAAGATGATTTTGATAAGGACGAACCCTTTGATATTGCTTCCGATGCAGGCGACGACTTAGAATAGGAAGGGGTCACAACATGGAATTTAACACTTTTGAATCAATCAAGATTGGACTTGCTTCACCTGAAAAAATCAGAGAATGGTCGCACGGCGAGGTAAAAAAAGCCGGAAACGATCAATTACCGTACCCTGAAGCCGGAACGTGACGGATTGTTCTGCGAACGGATTTTTGGGCCGCAGAAGGACTGGGAATGCCATTGCGGAAAGTATAAAAGAATCCGTTATAAGGGCAAAATCTGCGAACGCTGCGGCGTTGAAGTAACGCGTGCCAAGGTTCGCCGCGAGCGCATGGGCCACATTGAGCTCGCTGCCCCGGTTTCCCACATCTGGTACTTCAAGGGAATTCCTTCCCGAATGGGCCTGATTTTGGATATCTCGCCCCGCATGCTTGAAAAGGTGCTTTACTTTGCACTCTATATTGTAACCGATCCGGGCAGTGTCCGTGAGCTTTCCAAAAAACAGCTGCTCAATGAAAAAGAATACCGCGATATGCGCGAAAAATATGAAGACGACTTTGAAGCCAGCATGGGAGCGGAAGCAATCAAAAAGCTTCTCGCGGAAATTGATCTTGACCAGGCTTCCGAGGAATTAAAGGATGAGTTGGCAACCGCTTCCGGCCAGAAGCGCGTCCGTATCCTTAAGCGGCTGGAAGTTGTCGAGGCGTTCCGCCTTTCCGGCAACCGTCCGGAATGGATGATTCTCGACGTGGTTCCGGTTATTCCGCCGGATATCCGCCCGATGGTTCAGCTTGACGGCGGCCGGTTTGCGACCTCCGACCTCAACGATCTTTACCGCCGCGTAATCAACCGCAACAACCGCCTGAAAAGGCTTTTGGAGCTTGGCGCGCCAGATATCATTGTCCGTAATGAAAAGCGTATGCTGCAGGAAGCCGTTGACGCCCTGATTGACAACGGCCGCCGCGGAAGGCCGGTCACCGGCCCGAACAACCGCCCGCTCAAGTCGCTTTCCGATATGCTCAAGGGCAAGCAGGGCCGTTTCCGCCAGAACCTTCTGGGCAAACGTGTTGACTATTCCGGACGTTCCGTTATCGTTGTCGGCCCTGAACTGAAAATGTACCAGTGCGGTCTTCCTAAGGAAATGGCACTCGAACTGTTTAAGCCGTTTGTAATGAAGCGCTTGGTGGAAACCGGCGCTGCGGGAAATATCAAGGCGGCAAGAAAAGCGGTTGAGCGCGCTAAACCGGAGGTTTGGGACGCGCTTGAAATCGTCATTAAAAATCATCCGGTTCTGCTGAACCGCGCTCCTACGCTTCACAGACTCGGTATTCAGGCTTTTGAGCCTGTTTTGGTTGAAGGACGCGCCCTGAAACTGCACCCGCTGGCCTGCACGGCGTATAACGCGGACTTCGACGGCGATCAGATGGCCGTGCACGTTCCGCTTTCCGCAGAAGCACAGGCGGAAGCCCGCTTCCTGATGCTGGCTGCCGGCAACCTGTTAAAGCCCTCCGACGGGCGCCCGGTTACCGTTCCTACACAGGACATGGTTCTGGGTTCCTATTACCTTACTCTGGAGAAGGACGGGGAAACAGGCGAAGGCAAGGTGTTCCGTAATTTCGATGAGGCAATCATGGCATACGATGCAAAAGTCGTCGGCCTGCACGCCAAAATAAAAGTGCGCAGAACGCTTGACGTCAATGGGGAGCCGGTTACAAAACTGGTTGACACCACCGTCGGCCGCATGATATTCAACCGTCCTATTCCGCAGGATCTGGGTTTTGTCGACCGTTCTAATCCGGATAACCTGTTCCGCTATGAGGTTGATTTCCTGGTCGGTAAAAAGCAGCTTGAAAAGATCATTGATAAGTGCATAAAGATGCACGGAACTCCGATGACCGCGGATGTTCTGGACAGCATAAAGGCACAGGGCTACAAGTATTCGACCCTGAGCGCAATTACGGTCGCTGTCTGCGATGCCACCATTCCGCCGGAGAAAAAGAATATTATCGATACCGCGGAAAAGCAGATTGACGTTGTATTCGACCAGTTTAAAAACGGTTTGCTTTCCGACAGCGAGCGCTACAACGCGGTTCTGAAGATTTGGGCAAAGGCAACGGACGATGTTTCCGTCGCGCTGCAGAAAAATCTGGACCGCTACAATCCGATCTTCATGATGGCGGATTCCGGAGCCCGTGGTTCCATGAGCCAGATCCGTCAGCTGGCCGGTATGCGTGGTCTGATTGCAAACACCTCCGGTAAAACGATCGAAATTCCGATTCGTGCCAACTACCGTGAAGGCCTTAACATTTTGGAATACTTTATTTCTTCCCGCGGCGCCAGAAAGGGCCTTGCCGATACCGCGCTAAGAACCGCGGACTCCGGTTACCTTACCCGCCGTCTGGTCGATGTTTCACAGGAAGTCATCATCCGTGAGGACGACTGCGGCTCGATGGAGGGCATCGAAGTTTACGATATCCGCGAGGGCAAGGAGTCTATTGAGCCCATGCACGAGCGTTTAATCGGCAGATATCTTGTAGAAGATTTCGTTGATCAGGAAACCGGAGAAATCCTTGTTTCCAAGGATAAGCTCATGAACGACCACGATGCGGACATCATTGTAGGCAAGGGTACTCAGCGTATTACGATCCGTTCCATCCTCAACTGCCACGCACGGCACGGTGTCTGCAAGAAGTGCTACGGCGCGAACCTTGCGAACGGCCAGCCTGTCACCGTCGGTGAGGCGGTCGGTATTATCGCCGCACAGTCCATCGGTGAGCCGGGTACGCAGCTTACAATGAGAACCTTCCACACCGGCGGCGTCGCCAGTGCGGAAGATATCACACAGGGTCTGCCCCGTGTTGAGGAACTTTTTGAAGGCCGCAAGCCGAAGCACCTTGCCATCATTAGTGAGATTGCCGGTAAGGTCTCCTTTGAGGAAATCAAGAAAAACCGCCATGTTGTTGTAACAAATGAAGAAACCGGCGATTCCAAGTCGTATCTGATACCTTTTGGCTCACGTATTATTGTCGCGGAAGGTCAGGAAATCAAGGCCGGTACGAGAGTTACCGAAGGTTCGGTCAATCCGCATGACGTGCTTGCAATCAGCGGTACCCAGGCGGTTCAGGATTACCTGATCGAAGAAGTTCAGCGCGTTTACCGTATGCAGGGTGTTGACATCAACGATAAGCATATCGAAGTTATCGTCCGCCAGATGATGAAGAAGGTCAAAGTGGAAGACGCAGGCGACACAACGCTGCTTGCCAGCTCTCTGGTTGAAAAGAGCGAGCTGGAAGCGGAAAACAGGATTATCCGCGAACGCGTTGCGGCTGGCGAGACTGACCTCAGGGAGGCAACTTCTTCACCGGTTCTTCTCGGTATTACCAAGGCGTCCCTTGCAACGGATTCCTTCCTGTCCGCGGCTTCCTTCCAGGAGACCACGCGCGTGCTTACCGATGCCGCGATCAAGGGCAAGGTTGACCCGCTGCTCGGCCTAAAGGAAAACGTTATTATCGGCAAGCTGATCCCTGCGGGTACCGGAATGAAATGCTATTCCGATGTTGAGATTCAGCCAACAAATGAAGCCTTGACAAGCGATGCCGTTTAGCGCTATAATAACTAATTGTGATGGTTTTCAGCAAAAATACTTATTCCTATTCCGGGTTTTTACCCGAAGTAGGAATAAGCTATGTAAGGATGAAACGACTATCTGATGTTCATGCGGATATAATAATATCCGTTTGACATATAAAATTTATGTGAGGAGGTGTCTTATGCCAACATTTAACCAGTTAGTTCATACGGGCAGAGAGGTTGCTGTAACAAAGGCCAAGGCTCCTGCGCTTTTAAAAGGATGGAACTCCAAGAAGCGCATCGCGATCGATCAGGATTCCCCGCAAAAGCGTGGAGTATGCACCGTTGTTAAGACTGCTACCCCGAAAAAACCGAACTCCGCTCTGCGTAAAATCGCCAGAGTAAGGCTTTCCAACGGGATCGAAGTCAGCGCCTATATTCCGGGCGTGGGCCATAATCTGCAGGAACACAGCGTTGTTATGATTCGTGGCGGCCGTGTTAAGGACTTGCCTGGCGTGCGTTACCATATTATCCGTGGTACCCTTGATGCTCAAGGTGTTGCAGGCCGTATGCAGGCCCGTTCCAAGTACGGTGCAAAGCGTCCCAAGGCCGGTGCGGCAAAAGCTGCAAAAAAATAAGGGTAGTTTAATTTGACAGAAACCGAACGGCTGCATGTTTTCAGTAACATAATGCAGCGGCGTTTTATATAAAGAACGCCTCTGTATTGGCCACGGGAGTTTGTCGCTTTCGAGTACCTATGATATCATTCTGTGAAGGAGGGAAGTAAAGTGCCAAGAAGAGGTAATATTGCAAAACGTGATGTTTTGCCTGATCCAATGTTTAATTCCAAGCTTGTAACACGTCTTGTAAACAACATTATGGTAGACGGTAAGAAGGGTGTTGCCCAGAAGATCGTTTACGGTGCATTCGATATTGTTAGCGAGAAAACAGGAAAGGACCCGTTGGAGGTATTTGAGGCCGCGATGGAAAATGTTATGCCGGCTCTCGAAGTAAAGGCCCGCCGTGTAGGCGGTGCCACATACCAGGTTCCTATGGAAGTCCGCCCTGAAAGAAGACAGACTTTAGGCTTGCGTTGGATGACCACATATTCAAGACTCAGGTCTGAAAAGACCATGAAAGAAAGACTTGCCGGTGAAATCCTTGATGCGATAAATGGTGCTGGTGGCGCTGCCAAGAAGCGTGACGATACGCATAAGATGGCAGAGGCTAACAAGGCATTTGCTCATTACAGATGGTAATCGGCTGAGCCGTATTGCCTGAATAATGTCCATGTTCCAACACATTTTCAAATTTTAAGGAGGAAACTATGCCAAGGCAGGTATCACTAGAATTAACTCGCAATATCGGTATCATGGCTCATATTGATGCCGGTAAAACAACAACCACAGAACGTATCCTGTATTATACAGGTATTAACCATAAGATAGGCGAAGTGCATGACGGTGCCGCAACTATGGACTGGATGGTGCAGGAGCAGGAAAGAGGAATTACAATTACCTCTGCCGCGACTACCTGCTTTTGGAAGGGCCATAGAATCAACATCATCGACACTCCAGGCCACGTTGACTTTACGGTAGAAGTTGAGCGTTCGCTCCGCGTCCTTGACGGCTCCGTAACGGTTTTCTGTGCCAAGGGCGGCGTTGAGCCGCAGTCTGAGACGGTTTGGCGCCAGGCAGAGGAATATCATGTTCCCCGTATGGCCTACGTAAACAAGATGGACATCATGGGCGCTGATTTCTACCGTGTTGTTCAGATGATGAAGGACCGCCTTAAATGCAACGCTGTGCCGATTCAGCTCCCGATCGGTGCCGAGGATACTTTTAAAGGTATCATCGACCTCGTCGACATGAAGGCCGACGTTTACTACGATGAAATGGGCAAGGAAATGCATGTTGAGGAAATTCCGGAAGACATGCGCGAGCTTGCCGAAAAATACCACAATGAACTGATCGAGCATGTTGCCGAGCAGGACGACGCATTGATGGAGAAGTACCTGAACGGGGAAGCCCTTACAAGGGAAGAAATCGTGTCGACAATCCGTAAATCTACGATTGCCAACAGCATGGTTCCTGTTACCTGCGGTACCTCTTACCGCAACAAGGGTGTTCAGAAGCTTCTGGATGCGATTATTGCCTATATGCCGTCCCCGACAGATATTCCGCCTATGAAGGGAACAGACCCGGATACCGGCGAGGATATGGAATGCCATTCCACGGACAACGAGCCGTTTGCCGCTCTTGCGTTCAAGATTGCCACAGATCCGTTTGTCGGTAAGCTGTGCTTCTTCCGCGTTTATTCCGGTTCACTGAATGCCGGCTCCGGCGTTTACAATTCCACAAAGGACAACAACGAGCGCATCGGCCGTATCCTGCAGATGCACGCGAACCACCGTCAGGACATCGAAACCGTGTATGCGGGTGATATTGCGGCGGCGGTAGGTCTTAAGAATACGACCACCGGCGATACACTCTGCGATCCGAATCGTCCGATCATTCTGGAGTCCATGGTGTTCCCGGACCCGGTTATTGAAGTTGCTATCGAGCCGAAAACAAAAGCCGGCCAGGAAAAAATGGGTATTGCGCTTGCAAAGCTTGCGGAAGAAGACCCGACCTTCCGTGCATATACACAGGAAGAAACCGGTCAGACCATTATCGCGGGCATGGGCGAGCTGCACCTTGAAATTATCGTCGATCGGCTTCTGCGTGAATTCCATGTGGAAGCAAATGTCGGTAAGCCGCAGGTTGCTTATAAAGAAACCATCCGCACGAATTCCGATGTTGACACGAAGTATGCACGTCAGTCCGGCGGTAAAGGCCAGTACGGCCATGTTAAGATCAGACTTGAGCCCAATCCTGGCAAGGGCTATGAGTTTGTAAACGCCGTAGTCGGCGGTTCGATTCCGAAGGAATACATTGAGCCTGTCAATCAGGGTATTAAGGGAGCAATGCTTTCCGGTGTTCTTGCCGGTTATCCGGTTATCGATGCAAAGGTTACTTTGTACGATGGTTCCTACCATGAAGTTGACTCCTCTGAAATGGCGTTTAAGATTGCCGGTTCCATGGCATTCAAAGAGGCTATGAGGAAGGCAGATCCGGTTATTCTGGAGCCGATCATGAAGGTTACCGTAACCGTACCGGAAGAGTATATGGGCGACGTCATCGGCGACCTGAACTCACGCCGCGGTATGATTGAGGGTATGGACGCTATTTCCGGAGCTCAGCAGATCCGCGCAAAAGTTCCGCTCTCCGAGATGTTCGGTTACGCGACCGATATGCGCTCCAAAACACAGGGCAGAGGCCAGTATGTTATGGAGCCGGATACCTCGATGGAGGTTCCGAAGTCTGTTTCCGAGAAGATTATTTCCACACGCGGAAAAAAGACCGAATAACTTGTAAAATGTGCTTGATTTTTATGTAGTTAATTGATAAAATGATAGGCATAGTTTTACTATAACAATTTATTATCTGTATAAATAAAAAGGAGGATTTCCAATGGCAAAAGCAAAGTTCGACAGATCCAAACCCCACGTAAACATTGGTACAATCGGTCACGTTGACCATGGCAAGACCACACTGACCGCAGCCATCACAAAGGTCCTTAACTTCAGCGGTGAAGCTGATTTCGTTGACTATGCCAATATCGATAAAGCTCCTGAAGAGAGAGCGCGCGGTATCACAATCAACACTGCACACGTTGAGTATCAGACGGCTGCCCGTCACTATGCTCATGTTGACTGCCCCGGCCATGCCGACTATGTTAAGAACATGATCACCGGTGCTGCACAGATGGACGGCGCGATCCTTGTTGTTTCTGCTGCTGACGGCCCGATGCCGCAGACCAGAGAGCACATCCTGCTTGCCCGTCAGGTTGGCGTGCCTTATATTGTTGTTTTCATGAACAAGGTTGACCAGGTTGACGATCCGGAGCTGCTCGATCTCGTTGAGATGGAAATTCGTGACCTTCTGAACGAATATGAGTTCCCGGGCGACGATACCCCGATTATCCGTGGTTCCGCTCTGGTTGCTCTCGAGTCAAAATCTACCGATACCAACGCACCTGAGTACAAATGCATCCATGAATTAATGGACGCTGTTGACAGCTTCATTCCGACTCCTGCCCGTATGGCTGATCTTCCGTTCCTTATGCCTGTTGAAGACGTATTCACAATCACCGGCCGCGGCACTGTTGCTACCGGCAGAGTTGACCGTGGTACAGCTAAGGTTGGCGAAGAAGTTGAAATCCTTGGTTTGACAGATGAGCGTAAGAAATCTGTTATTACAGGTCTTGAAATGTTCAAGAAAACCCTTGATTTTGCTGAGGCTGGCGATAACGTCGGTGTTCTTCTCCGTGGTATTCAGAGAAATGAAATTGAGCGCGGCCAGGTTCTTGCAAAGCCAGGTTCAATTCATCCTCATACAAAGTTCCGCGGTCAGGTTTATGTACTGACCAAGGATGAAGGCGGACGTCATACTCCGTTCTTCAATAACTATCGTCCGCAGTTCTATTTCAGAACCACTGACGTTACAGGCGTTATCACTCTTCCGGAAGGAACTGAGATGTGCGTACCTGGCGATAACGTTGAGATGGACGTTGAGCTCATTACTCCTATCGCTATCGAAGAAGGCCTCCGTTTCGCTATCCGTGAAGGCGGTCACACTGTCGGTTCCGGTGCTGTTATTAAGATTAACTCTGATAAATAATCAGATTATCTTCACGATGAAGCCTCATCCCGTTTGGGATGGGGCTTTTTTGTATCTGCAGCATTCCGCTCGGAGCAGCGTGAAAAGCGGGTGTACTTCCAAGAAAGGGCGTTTATTCTGCACTGCTTCTGCAATGAGTGGTATCGCCGGAAGTCAGACGCGCGTGACGACTCGCAAGAGCAGCTCTTTCTGTTAAGATATGCCGGTTTTGCATAAATTTTATGGATAGAACCAGCCGGTCAGGCATAAGATTTACTAGGTCATGTCTGATCGGCAGGGAGCGGCTCATTTTCATAGGGGAACCCGGCTGCACGCGGTTGATAACAGGAACCGATTAAGCTTTCTTTTCAGACAGGGCTGATAAATTGGAGGTGCTGGATATGAAGTTGAAAAAGGTATCGGCATGTATTATGACAGTCTTGCTGCTGGTATCCGCTTTCCCGCTGCAGGCGGCAGCTCTGGCGGATACGGAAGTTAAGGCGCCGTCAGCTCTGCTTATGGAAGCGCAGACCGGAAAGGTACTATATGAAAAGAATTCGCATGAAAAGCGCCCCTGCGCATCCATCACGAAGGTTATGACCCTGCTGCTTGTTATGGAGGCACTGGACTCGGGAAAAATCAAAATGACCGATACGGTTACCGCCAGTGAACACGCAGCCTCCATGGGCGGCTCCGATATATGGCTGAAGCCCGGCGAAAGCATGAACGTAGATGAAATGCTGAAAGCCACAGTCATCGCCAGCGCGAACGACGCGGCGGTTGCCCTTGCCGAGCATGTCTGCGGCAGTGAGGAAGAGTTTCTGCAGCAGATGAATAAAAGGGCAAAGGAACTCGGAATGAAGGATACTACATTTAAAAACTGCAACGGGCTGGATGAAGACGGCCATGTTACGTCCGCTTATGATGTCGCGCTGATGTCGCGCGAGCTGATCAAGCATAAAAAAATATATGACTACTCCAAAACATGGATCGATAACCTCCGAAGCGGAAAAACCCAGCTTGTCAATACCAATAAGCTTTTAAAGTCCTATAAGGGCATTACCGGGCTGAAAACCGGGACGACGGGGAAAGCCGGAAGCTGTATCTCCGCTACCGCGGAACGGGACGGGGTACAGCTGATAGCGGTTGTGCTGGGTTCTTCCAATACAAAAGACCGTTTTGCGGCGGCCTCCACGCTGCTGGACAGCGGTTTTGCCAACTGGTCGGTAACCACCCCGGATATTCCTCCGGAGGCGCTGAAGCCCGTTGCGGTGCAGAATGGAATGGACGGCACTGTTGAAACGACCGTGAAAACGGACGGCAGCATACTGGTTCCGAAGGGAAAAGCCGGCGAGATTCAGTATCAGATTACCATGAATGAAAGCGTAACGGCGCCGGTTGAGTCCGGGCAGGTCATCGGTAAAATCACCTATACGCTGAACAGCGAAGTGGTGAAGGAGTACAATATCTGTGCCAAAACCGCCGTAGCTCAGATCACGTTTGAATCTGCTTTTAAAATGCTGGCAAAGCGTCTGCTGAAAATGGCGTAATAAATGATGAATAATAAAAATTAACTATATGAAAAATTTTTTAAATATAGTACTCCTCCTTGCAAATGTTAACAGTATATTGTAAAATAGACTTAGGTTAGCAGCAACATTTAGGAGGTACTATATGTCTATTAAGCTTGATACCCAGCATCTGTCTCAATTTATCAGTCAAAATGAATATACGGCCATTGCCCCTCAGGTGAAGATCGCGCATGAGCTGCTTCATTCGGGAACCGGGTTGGGCAATGACTTTACCGGATGGGTGAAGCTTCCCACGGATTATGATAAAGAGGAGTTTTCAAGGATCAAGGCGGCCGCGGAAAAGATAAAGTCCGACACCGACGTTTTTGTAGTGATCGGCATTGGCGGTTCTTATCTCGGAGCACGCGCGGCGATTGAATTTTTAAAATCCCAGAACTATAATTCCTTCAAGAAGAAGACGCCCGATATTTATTTTACAGGCAACAGCATCAGCTCAACCGCATTGAGCGAAATCCTTGAAATCTGCGAGGGAAAAGATGTTTCCATCAATATGATTTCCAAGTCCGGCACCACTACGGAGCCTGCAATCGCTTTCCGTGTATTCCGTGAGTTACTTGAGAAAAAATACGGAAAAGAAGAAGCGCGCAAGAGAATTTACTGCACGACGGATAAGGCCCGCGGCACACTGAAACAGCTTGCAGCAAAAGAGGGTTATGAATCCTTTGTCGTTCCGGACGATGTGGGCGGAAGATATTCGGTGCTCACGGCAGTCGGTCTTCTTCCTATTGCGGTCAGCGGCGCCGATATCGATGCTTTAATGGCCGGCGCGGCAAAAGCGCAGAAAGAATTCGATAACCCGAACCTGGCGGAAAACGCATGCTACCAGTATGCCGCAATCCGGAATATTCTGTACCGCAAGGGAAAAGAAATCGAAGTTCTCGCAAGCTATGAACCGCGCTATACCATGATGGGCGAGTGGTGGAAGCAGCTTTATGGTGAGAGTGAAGGAAAAGACAATAAAGGCCTATTCCCGGCTTCCGTTGTTTTCTCCACCGATCTCCATTCCATGGGCCAGTATATCCAGGATGGCAGACGCTCCCTGTTTGAGACGGTTGTTCTGTTTGATAAAGCCGTAAAAGAGCTGTTCCTCGGCAACGACCCCGAGAACGTGGACGGCTTAAACTTCCTCCAGGGCAAGAGCATGGCGTATGTCAACGAAAAGGCATTCGAAGGTACTGTTCTGGCTCATACGGACGGCGGAGTACCCAATATCGTCCTCCACGCTCCGGATTTTTCAGAAGACACGCTGGGCTTTATGATTTACTTCTTTGAAAAAGCCTGTGCAATTTCCGGCTATATGATGGGCGTAAACCCCTTTGACCAGCCGGGTGTAGAAAGCTATAAGAAGAATATGTTTGCATTACTGGGCAAACCGGGCTATGAATCACAGAAAGATGCACTGGAAGCACGCTTAAAGAAATAAGAAGAGTGAATAGTCCGTTTTGCGGAAAAATAATTAATATAGGGGGAGTTCTTAAATGATTACTCTTATCGTGGGCAAAAAAGGTTCGGGAAAAACAAAGAAACTCATTGAAAGCGCAAATCAAGCGGTCGAAAATTCAAACGGCAATGTGGTTGTTATTGAAAAAGGTTTAAAACTGACTTATGACATTTCCCATCAGGCAAGACTGATCGATACCGACGCTTACGGAATCCAGGGCGCGGATGCACTCTGCGGCTTCATCAGCGGTATCTGTGCAGGCAACTATGACGTTACCGATATTTATGTTGACTCTACATTAAAAATCATCGGTCAGGACATGAAAGCGTTTTCCGCTTTTGCAGAAAAGATGAATACGCTTTCCACTCTGGCAGATACTAAAATCACCCTCCTGGTATCCGCAAACGCAAGCGACCTTCCGGAGGAAATCAATTCGGTAGCAGTTCAGATCTAAACGGATCGGTTCATATTTTATACTGTCGGGGGCGTTTCTGCCTCCGGCAGTATCTTTGTGACGAAATATAGTCGAATCCGTAATTCCCTATTGACAAAGCGCTCAAAAACCTATATAATATTTGAATGTAGCGCTGAGGTGAATTATGCTTCTTGATTTAAAAAAAGTATTTTCAAATGACAGTGAGAGCTGTCCGTTTGATTACAGCATGGATTTATCATCAACGGATATCAACGGATATTATCCGTTTGTCTCGCCTGTATCGGTAAAAGGTGCGGTAAAAAGCCATGACGGCTTTGCTAAGCTGGATGCCGACGTTGCGTTTGATTTTTCCATTCCGTGCGACCGCTGCACCAAACAGATCAATAAGCAGTATCATTACACGTTTGCACACACGCTTGTTCTGTCTCTGGAGAATGAAGACGACGACGGTTACATTCAGGTTCAGGATTACAAACTGGATCTGGACGAGCTGATGAGAGCGGATATATTGCTTGAACTTCCCACAAAGTTTTTATGCAGCGGGGACTGTAAGGGTTTATGTCCTGTCTGCGGTAAAAATTTGAATGACGGAGCATGTAATTGTGATTTGCATCAGGTTGACCCTCGCTTGGAGGTTCTTAAAAAGCTGATAGAATAGCCCGAGTTTTGTAAGGAGGTGCTGACGATGGCGGTACCAAAGAGAAAATTATCAAGCGCAAGACAGAATAAAAGACGTTCCAATGTCTGGAAACTTAGTGCTCCGACTTTGATGAAATGTCCGAAATGTGGTGAGTTCAAGGCTCCACACAGAGTTTGCGGTAATTGCGGTTACTACAACGGCAGGGAAGTTATTAAGAAGGAAGCCTGAGTTTTCACTTGATTTTCCGAAAATGTAGAGAAGGAGCAATCCTTCTCTTATTTTTTTGCAAAATGAAATCCCGGCTTGCCGGTATGTTGTAAAGGAGCAGCCATGCCAGTTAAAATCAAATCGGTTGAAAAGGACAGCCCTGCTGAAATAGCGAAGATTCTGCCGGGTGAAACGCTTGTTTCCATTAATTCCAACGAAATCTATGATATTCTTGACTACCGCTTTTATGAAACGGAACGGAATCTTATGGTTGAGTTATTGGATGAAAATCAGAACAAACGCACCGTATCCATCCGAAAAGGCGAATATGAATGCATTGGACTGGAATTTGAAACATATCTTATGGATAAGCAGCATTCCTGCAGCAACCGGTGCATTTTCTGCTTTATTGATCAGCTGCCGAAAGGGATGCGGAGCAGTCTGTATTTTAAGGATGACGATTCCCGCCTCTCCTTTTTGTTTGGTAATTATATTACGCTTACAAACATGAAGGAACGTGACGTGGAACGGATCATTAAAATGCATATCAGCCCGATCAATATCTCGGTGCATACTACGAATCCGGAGCTGCGCGTAAAAATGATGGGGAACCGGTTTGCAGGAAAATCGCTCGATATTTTATACCGTTTTACGGCCGCAGGAATCAAAATCAACTGCCAGCTCGTTTTGTGCAGGGGGATAAACGACGGAGATGAACTCCGGCGCAGCCTCACCGATCTCGGCAGGCTGTATCCCTCCGTTCAGAGCATCGCGCTGGTGCCGTTAGGACTGACGAAATTCAGGGAAGGGCTGTATCCTCTGGAACCGTATGATATCGCTTCCGCGCGGGCTGTACTGGAAATCGCGGAGGAGTTTGGGAATCGCTTTGAAGCGGAATACGGCGAAAGGGTCTGCTACGCAGCAGACGAATTTTATCTCAAGGCGCAGCGCCCCATACCGCCCGCCGAATTTTACGGCGATTTCGATCAGCTGGAAAACGGCGTGGGGCTGATGGCAAACTTAAAACAGGAATTCGAGCAGGCTCTGGAGGACTTTGAAGCGCCCGCCGGGCCGCGCAGGGTAACTATTGCCACCGGTGTGGCCGCGCATCCGTTTTTGGACAGCTTACTTGACGAATTGAGAATAAAATGCCATAATCTTACTTGTAATGTGGTTCCAATAGTAAATAATTTTTTTGGCCATACTATCAACGTATCCGGGCTGGTAACCGGCGGGGATATTCTGGAACAGCTGAAAGGCCGCGATCTGGGCGATGAACTGCTTCTGCCCGGCGTGATGCTTCGCCGCGAGGGCGAAATATTCCTTGACGATGTGTCTTTAAAAGATATCGAAAGAGAATTCGCCGTGAAAGCGGTGCCTGTTCCGAACGACGGGTATGAGCTTTTGAATGCGATTATAGGGAGTGATAAAAATGTCTAAGCCGGTTGTTGCAATTGTTGGCAGACCAAATGTCGGCAAATCAACCCTTTTTAATAAACTGATCGGTCAGAGACTTTCCATTGTGGACGATACGCCCGGCGTTACGCGGGACAGGATATACGGCGAATGCGAATGGGACGGAAGAAAATTCACCATAGTGGATACGGGCGGTATTGAGCCGAACGCGGCCGATGTGATTTTATCCCAGATGCGGGTGCAGGCGCAGCTTGCCATTGACGCGGCTGATGTAATCGTTCTGGTTACCGATATCCGCAGCGGTGTCGTCGCCACGGATTCCGATGTTGCGACCATGCTGATGAAGAGTGGGAGACCGGTTATCCTCTGTGTAAACAAATGCGATACGGTCGGCGGCCCGCCCGCCGAATTCTATGAGTTCTACAATCTGGGGCTGGGCGATCCGGTTGCGGTCTCTTCGGTACACGGCCACGGTACGGGCGACCTGCTTGACCTGATTGTAAAGCAGCTGCCGCCGGAGGAAGAGGAAGAAGCAGACGGAGAACTGATCAAGGTTGCCATCATCGGCAAACCGAATGTGGGAAAGTCCTCCCTTGTAAACAAAATTTCCGGTGAGGAAAGATGCATTGTTTCCGACATTGCCGGCACGACCCGCGACGCGATCGACACGACCATTGAAAATCAGTATGGCCGTTTCACCCTGATCGATACGGCGGGGCTGCGCAGAAGAAACAAGGTGGAGGATACCGTCGAGCGTTACAGCGTGATCCGCGCACAGATGGCCATTGAGCGCGCCGACGTCTGCGCAATCATGATCGACGCTACTGTCGGATTTACCGACCAGGATTCTAAGGTGGCGGGCCTTGCGCACGAGGCGGGAAAGGGCTGCGTGATTGTCGTCAATAAATGGGATGCGGTGGAAAAGGACGACCGTACCATGATTGACTACCGCGCACAGCTGGAAAAAGACTTTTCCTTTATGTCCTACGCGCCGATGATTTTTATCTCTGCCAAAACAGGGCAGAGGCTTGACCGCCTATTTGAGCTGATCAAGCACGTGGCGAACTCCAATGCCATCCGCATTGCCACAGGCATGCTCAACGACGTGCTGGCGCAGGCGGTTGCCAGGGTCCAGCCGCCTACCGACAAGGGCAGAAGGCTGAAAATCTATTATATGACGCAGGCGAGCACAAAGCCGCCAACTTTTGTCTGCTTTGTCAATTCCGAACAGCTTTTCCATTTTTCCTATCAGAGATATCTGGAAAACCGGATTCGTGAAACCTTTGGGCTTGAAGGCACGCCGATTCGCTTTGTCGTGCGCGAGCGCGGGGATAAATAAGGAGGATTTGCCATGCTGAATTATTTACAGGATTTTGCTTTGCCCGGTATCATTGTTGCGGTTATATCCTATCTTTTGGGGAGTCTGAGCTTTTCCATCATTTTCACCAAAGTGTTTGAGCACAATACGGATATCCGCTCCCTTGGCAGCGGAAATGCGGGCGCGACGAATGTGCTGCGCTCCGTTGGCCCCAAGGCTGCGCTGTTCACTTTTATTTTTGACTTTGCGAAGGGCGCTGCTTCCGTTCTGATTGGCAGAGCGGTATTTCAGTATTTTTGCAGCGGCTTGTCCGCGTCTCCGCTTGTACTGGAGCAGGCGGCGCGGTACGGCGGCTATATTGCGGGTATCGTCTGTGTAATCGGACATATTTTCCCGCTTTATTTCGGTTTTAAAGGCGGTAAAGGGGTTTTAACCAGTGCGGCCATGATCGCTTTGGTTGACTGGCGTGTTTTCATTATCGTTATTTCCATCTTTATCATTATGCTGATTATTACAAAAATTGTATCCCTGTCCTCCATGGTTGCCGCGGCTTCGTTCCCGGTTACAAATTTCCTTCTTACTTATTTTCTGGATTACCGCGGCGGGAATTCGGCGGTCACGCTTTCTTATGTGCTTGCAACCACTGCGATTGCTCTGGTTCTGGCGGTTATCCTGATTGTAAAGCATAAATCCAATATAGAAAGAATTAAGAACGGAACGGAAAAAAAGATCAGCGTGAAACATAAATCATAAAGAAAAAGGCAAACTGCAATGAACAGTTTGCCTTAAATTTTGCAGCAAAAAGGAGCCTGAAAAGGCTCCTCTAAACTCTAATGTTCTGTTTTGCATCAGACAGCACGGGTAACCTTGCCGGAACGCAAGCAACGGGTGCAGGCGTAAATACGCTTAGGAGTACCGTTTACTACCGCTTTCACGCGTCTAATATTAGGCTTCCAAGTCCGATTCGCACGCCGATGAGAGTGAGAAACCTTTATACCGAAAACCATATCCTTGCCACAAACTTCACACTTTGCCATGTATCTGCACCTCCTTTATAGGGGCTGTTATATAATTACAACATTGGTATTTTATCAGATATAGCAGGTAAATGCAAGCTTTTTTTCTTATTTTCTTATATATTGGGCGATTTATTTACAATTTCAGGGGACAGACCGGTACGTTGCTTGTTTTTTTCATTGTAAAGTATTATAATAATCAGATAAAAAGGAGAGTGTAATATGCTGATTGATATGCTTCGCGACATCTTCTCAGGGCAGCCGATTTCCATGGCAAGCATTGTTTCCCAGATTCTGGCTACACTGTTTATTATATTTTGTATTCTGCCGCTCCATGAGTGTGCCCACGGCTGGGTTGCTTATAAGCTTGGAGACAATACTGCAAAATATCAGGGAAGAATCACGTTAAACCCGATTACCAGTATTGATCCGGCGGGCGCCCTTTTTCTTTTGCTGTTCGGCTTTGGGTGGGCCAAGCCTGTGCCGGTGGATACAAGATATTTTAAGAACCCGAAGCGCGATATGGCGATTACCGCTCTGGCAGGGCCGGTTTCCAATCTGCTGGCTTCCTTTGTCGGCGCCTTAATCTATGTGGGCATCTGGATTGCGACAAAAGAAGGTACGCTTCCTGAATTTGTAAACCGCTTTTTCGGCGCGTATATTTCCATCAATGTAGGGCTGGCAGTTTTTAATCTAATCCCGCTGCCTCCGCTCGACGGCTCAAAAATTCTGAGCGCGTTTCTGTCGAATAAAACGCTTTATAATTATTACAGATATCAGAATATCATTGTAATGGTTGCGTTTGTAGTCCTTTTCAGCGGAGTGCTGAGCGCACCGATCGGCTATCTGCAGAGCCTGTTTTTCGACGGAGTGTTCTGGCTTGCTCAGACACTGTACCATTTGTTCGGGCTGTTATAAAAGCGGGGTACTATGGAAAAACTATCCTATAAACTTCCGGCGTTTGAGGGGCCGCTTGACCTGCTCCTCTACCTGATCGGTAAAAACAAACTGAATATCTGCGATATCCAAATCTCTGAACTGCTTGAACAATATATGGAACATATCAACGTCATGAAAGAGCAGGATATGGATCTCGCCAGCGAATTCCTTGAGATGGCGGCCCGCCTGGTTTATATTAAAACCGTTTACCTGCTTCCAAAGCATGAGGAGGCGGAAGAGCTCCGGCGCGAATTGACCGGCCAGCTTCTCGAATATCAGGAGTGCAGAAAAATAGCGGGAATTTTAACGGAACGCTTCGGTTTTGACTCCTTTGTACGTGAACCGGCCGAGGTTGAATTTGACAATACTTATGAGCGCAGGCACAGTCCGCAGGAGATTCTGGCGGCTTACCTGAACGCTGCGGGGCGCGGCAGACGGTTCCTGCCCCCGCCGGCGGAGGCCTTTTCCGGGATCGTATCCCATAAGGTTGTGTCGGTTGCTTCCCGCATTATTTATGTGCTCCGGCGGCTGTGGCGGAGAAGCGAAGTAAAATATGAATCGCTGTTTGAAGAAAAACAGGAAAAATCAGAATTGGTTGCCACTTTTTTAGCGGTGCTTGAACTGGTGAAAGGAAAAAGGATTCGCATTGAAGGCAGCAGCCGCGATGCAACAATAAAATTGATGAACGGCGGTGCGAAGGTTTGGAAATCAAAAAGCTTCAGGGAGCAATAGAAGCGATTCTTTTTTCCAGCGGCGATCCGGTCTCCGTGAATCGGATTGCTGAAGCTCTGGAACTTGACGTTCCCACTGCTTCAAAAATGCTCAAAAATTTGATGGACGAGTTTAACCGGCCGGACGCGGGTATTCGGATCGTAAAGCTTGAAAATAATTATCAGATGTGCACCAACCCGGAGTATGCCGGGCATGTGCGCAAGGTTATGGATATGCGCAGGAACACGCCGCTTTCGCAGGCGGCTATGGAGGTTCTCGCGATCGTTGCCTACAATCAGCCGGTAACCAAAGCGTTTATCGAGCAGATTCGCGGCGTTGACTGTTCGGGCGTGCTGGGCAGCTTGACGTCCAAAGGGCTGATAGAGGAACGCGGCAGGCTGGAACTGCCGGGCAAGCCGCTGCTTTACGGAACCACGCCGGACTTTTTAAGGTGCCTTTCCATATCCTCGCTGAGTGAACTGCCTCCGCTTCCGCAAAAGCAGCTTGGGGAAGAGGAAGCGGCGGAAGCATCGGAGGAGTAAACGGCGTTCCAAATCGCTTTTGGAGGCTTTATGACGACTGCATTGATCATTATCGCGTCGGTTTTGCTTTTCTTTCTGATTCTTTTGCTTTGCCCGGTTACTGTATACGCTCATTATGAAAATCAAGCGGAAGTGAAGATACGGTATCTGTTCTTCCGGTACACGGTTGTCCCACAGCCGGCTGAGGAGAAAGAAGAAAAACAGGAGCCGGAAAAAAAAGAAGAAAATATTGAGAAAACCGATGAAACAGAATCGGTAATTCGGGACATAATAAAGCAGAGAGGTTTATCCGGCTTTCTGCATATTGTTAAAAGGCTTGCCTCAATCGCAGCCGGAACGGCAAAGAAAATGCTGTCCCATATGGTGATCGACCGTATTTCCACCGATATCGCCGTTGCGGACGGTGATGCCGCGCAGACGGCGATCCTTTACGGGAATGTCTGCTCGGTGGTTTATACATCCTTCGGCGTTCTGGTCAACAATACGAAGTGCAAAGACTACCATATCAATATTGTTCCGGATTTTCAGTCGGAAGAAAGCAGGATCCGCTTTGACGGAAAGGTCCATATCTTATTGCTGTTCCTTGTTTCCTACGGACTGTCAGCATTGATTAAGTTTTTAAAGGTCTTAAAGGAAACCGGTATTTTATCCAAATTTAAAAGAACAAAAATGAAAAAAAAGGCGGTGCATTAAAATGAGCGACCATCCTATTGAAGGCATGATGAATACGACGCTTGAAAAAATCAAACAAATGGTGGATATTAATTCCATCGTCGGCGACCCGATTACGTCGCCGGACGGATCGATTATTATTCCGGTTTCCAAGATCAGCTACGGGTTTGCTTCCGGCGGTTCGGATTTTCCCTCCAAGGTTCAGACGGAAAAAGAATTTTTCGGCGGCGGCACCGGCGCGGGCGTTTCCATTAATCCGGTTGCTTTCATCACGATCTGCAACGGCAGTGTCAAACTGCTGCAGATTGATCCGTACAACAGCACGGCGGACCGTATTATCGGAATGTTCCCGGAAGTCGTAGACAAAATCAGCGACTTTGTCGGCAGCAAAAAAGGCGAAAACAAAAAAAACAGGGCAGAGAAGAAAGACGATTTTAAATCCGCAGACAACACCGGAGACGTAAAGCTGGAAGACCCTCAAATTTAATAGTCAATATTGAAGCAGCCGCCTGCATATATTTTATAGGCAGGTGGTTGCTTTGTTAAAAAAAATAATTTGTTCCGTGCTTGTTTTCACTCTTTTGGCTGCTTTTCCGTCCCCAGCATTTGCGGACACACAGCCACAGGTTACCGCAAAGGCCGCGGTTCTGATCAATGCGGACAGTGGTCAGATCATCTATGCGAAAGAGGAAAACAAGCGGCTTTCCATGGCCAGCACGACCAAAATCATGACCGCTCTGATTACATTGGAAGAAGCGGCGGTCAATAACCGGGTCATTACCATTACCAATGAAATGGTTCGGGTAGAGGGTTCCTCCATGGGCCTTCTTCCGGGCGATCAGGTTACTCTGAAATCCCTTGCGGCTGGTATGCTTACCGTTTCCGGCAATGACGCCGCAAATTCGGCGGCAATCGCCATCGGCGGCAATCTGGAGGGATTTGCCCGGAAAATGAATCAAAGGGCAAGAGAACTCCGGCTGAACGATACGCATTTCGTTACGCCGTCCGGACTTGATGATAAAGAGCATTATACGACCGCGCACGATCTGGCGGTTCTGGCCGCGGCGGCGATGAAAAATTCCGATTTTGCCCAAATTGCCGCAAGTCGGCATATGGACGTGGAGTACATTAACCCGGAACATACGCGCCGCTTAACGAACCATAATAAGCTGTTAAGCATGTATGAGGGCTGCACGGGCGTGAAAACCGGTTTTACAAAGAACGCCGGCCGATGCCTTGTATCCGCCGCGCAGAGGAGCGGAATCCGTTTGATCGCGGTTACTCTCAACGCGCCGGACGACTGGAACGACCATCAGAAGCTCCTGGATTACGGCTTTTCAAAATTAACAAGCTGCGTGATAGACGATTCCGGCTTCTCGGATTCGGTTGCGGTAGTCGGCGGCCTGAAAGGGAGCGTGGAAGTCTGCGGCACCGACGGAAACAACGTCATATTGGATACGGAGGAAAGCCTCCGCATAAAAAGAACCGTTGAAATACCAAGGTTCCTTTACGCGCCGATCGAACAGGGCCAGGTGGTGGGAACGGTTCGCTATACGCTGGACTCAAAGACTATTGCCCAGACGGACATAACGGCAAAGGAAAAAATCGCAAAAAAGGAAGTACCGGCAAATCTGTTTGAAGTGTTTCTGGACAGATTGAAAAAACTGTTTTTATTAAAATAAACGAAGGGTGAAAATGAATGGCAAAAGATGTTAGGCTGCAAAAAATGCTTGCGGACTGCGGGGTTGCCTCCAGAAGAAAAGCGGAAGAAATGATTTCCGCCGGCCAGATCAAAGTAAACGGGGTTACGGCGCAAATCGGGGATAAGGTCGATCCGAAAAAAGACAAAGTGAGCGTAAATGGGGTTCCCCTTGAAACCCATGTCAAGGAAGTTTATATCATGCTCCATAAACCGCGCGGCTTTATTACCACCATGAGCGATGAAATGGACCGGAAATGCGTCGCGGAGCTTATTAAGGACGTACCGGAGCGCATCTATCCGGTGGGCCGGCTGGACCGGGATTCCGAGGGCCTGCTGCTCATGACAAACGACGGGGAATTTGCCAATGCCATGACGCACCCTTCCCTGCATATCCCCAAAACATACCGGGTTACCGTGCGGCCTTCCGTTACGGAAGACCAGCTTACGCAGATGGCGGTCGGCATGGTGATCGACGACCGTAAAACCGCCCCGGCCGGAATAAAGGTGATTTCGCAGGAGCCCGGACGCGTTGTGATGGAAATTGTCCTTTATGAGGGCAGGAACCGCCAGATTCGGAAAATGTGCGAACAGCTTGGACTTGAGGTGGCAAGGCTCAAGCGCATCGCGGTGGGGTCGCTCAAGCTCGGAATGCTGCAGCCGGGCAAGTGGCGCGCGCTTACCGCCGAGGAAGTGAGAAGGCTTACCGCCGGAGCAAAAGCGGACAGGCAGTCGGAATCGGAAGGGCAGAACGGGGATCACCATACTGCCGTTAAAAGGAAGTACGGGAAAAGACCGGCTGCTCAGGACAGAACAGGACGCAAAAAATAACGCCGGGTGCTTGTTTTAAGCGAACGGAGTGAACCGTCCGGCGGACTGCTTTCAATCGACAGGATTTACTTAGGAACCGCTGAATAAATCCCGATGCCTGTCCTGCTGCCCAATTTTTACTCTGACATCGTCAAAAATGCTCCGAATACGCAAACATTCGTGCATTCTTTTCCTTGCCGGTCATAAAATCAGCCAGGCAATCTGTATACCTTGATTTAATCAGTGATTTCTTGAAAAACGATAAATGCTTTTGATTTTTATCGAAAATAATTAAAAATTGTAAGAATTAGGTGATTTATTCAATAAAAACTGGACAAATGCTTGCGAACTTATAGTGGATATATTATAATTGTTGTAAATAATTTATCAGACAAAAATTTAACATAAATGGGGGAATAAGAATGAGTAATGTCGGTAATGCCGAACTGCTGCAGGAAGCAATCGACATAAAAAAAGACAGTACGGTCTTCAAACGTATTGCCTCTTTATTTGATGTGGGCAGCTTTACTGAAATCGGCAGCTTTGCAAAATCAGGAGAAAATTATACGGAAGCTGTTGCCGGGTTCGGTACGATTGAGGGATGCCCTGCCTATGTGTTTGCTCAGAACAGCGAGATTGACGGCGGTGCAATGTCAAAAGCACAGGCGGCCAAGATCAATAAGGTTTATTCACTGGCGGTAAAAACCGGAGCTCCGGTTATCGGAATATACGATTCCATAGGCGGCCGGTTAAACGAGGGCAGCGAGCTGCTTGCCGCATACGGCGAAGTTCTGCTGAATGCCAATAACGCCTCCGGCGTGGTTCCGCAGATTTCGATTGTCCTAGGGCCCTGCGTCGGCGCTTCCGCAATGATCGCGGCCGGCGCGGATATCGTGATTATGTCAGATAAGGCGGAACTTACCGTTCAAACCAACGGGGAAGGCGGTTCCAGTGAAGAGGCCGCAAAATCGGGCCTCTGCCATATTGAGGCCGGCAATGAAGAAAACGCGCTCGCCGCTGCCCGCCAGCTTATTGCGATTCTTCCATCAAACAATCTTTCCGGCGATTCCATGCTGAACATACAAAGCATCAATCGTACCAAATCCCTGAGTGAGGAATCCGATTTTACGGATGTGATATTCACTGTTTGCGATGAGAACACCTTTATCGAGCTGGCCAAAAAATTCGGCGAGCCAACCGTGACCGGCTTTGGAGAAATCGGCGGGTCGGCTGCGGGAATTGTTGCGCTCAATGGGGAGATTAACGCGGATGCCTGCGCGAAGGCGGCACGCTTTGTCCGTTTCTGCGATGCGTTCTCGCTTCCGGTGGTTACGTTTGTAAATGCAGAGAAATTTACTTCGCTGCGTGAAGCTTCTAAGCTTTCCAGCTCCTATTCCGAAGCGACTACCGCAAAGGTAACGGTGATTACCGGTTCGGCCTACGGTCCGGTTTATATCGCAGCGGCAGGTTCCGGCGCCAACGCCGATTACACCATGGCCTGGCCGAACGCGTTGGTTTCCCAGCTTTCACCGGATACGGCCGCTGTTTTTCTTTGGAACCAGCGTCTTTCCGAGTCTGAGAATCCGGTTGAGGATCGTAAAAAGCTGATTGAAGAGTACAAGACAACAGAAGCGTCCCCGTTTGCAGCGGCCGCGAACGGTTATATCGACGATATTATACTGCCGCAGGATACCAGAGCAAAAATTATTTCCAACCTGGAGATGCTTTCCGGCAAGAGAACTTCCAGACTGCCGAAAAAGCACAGTAATATACAGTTATAATCTTTTCTGAATCTCAATATTTAGGAGGTAAAAATTATGAAAAATCTTAGAATAACGGTAAACGGTACTGCTTATGATGTTCAGGTAGAAGAATTGGACGGCACAGTGGCTGCTCCTGTTTCTGTCCCTGCGGTTCCCACTCCGGCAGCCGGTCCGCAGCCCGCCGCAGCACCGGCACCCGCTCCGGCAGCTCTTGCGGCGCCGGCAGCAACAAAGGATGTGCCTGCCGATGCGGAACTGATTTCCGCCCCGATGCCCGGCTCAATTGTCTCCGTAAACGTCAAACCCGGCCAGGCAATCAAAAAAGGCGACGTCCTCCTGATTTTGGAAGCAATGAAGATGGAAAACGAAATTATGGCGCCGCATGACGCGACCGTTGCCGCCGTTCATGTAAACAAAGGAGACAGCGTTGAATCCGGTACTCCTCTTGTATCCCTGAATTAAGGGGGCACACTGAAATGGCTAAAAAGATTGGAATTACTGAAACGGTTCTCCGTGACGCCCACCAGTCGCTGATTGCGACCAGAATGCCGATTGAGGACATGCTGCCGATTCTGGAAAAGCTCGATCAGGTCGGTTTTCATTCGCTCGAGTGCTGGGGAGGGGCAACCTTTGATTCCTGCCTGCGCTTTTTGAACGAGGACCCGTGGGAGAGGCTCCGGACAATCCGCGCCAAATGCCCGAACACAAAGCTCCAGATGCTGTTCAGAGGACAGAATATGCTTGGTTACCGCCATTACGCGGACGACGTTCTGGAATACTTTGTACAGCGTTCCGTGGCAAACGGAATTGATATCATCCGTATATTCGACGCTTTGAACGACCTTAAAAACCTCACGGTGGCAATCAAAGCCGCAAAAAAAGAAGGAGCGCACGCACAGGTTGCAATTTCCTACACAACCGGCCCTGTCTTTACGCATGAATACTATGTGGACTACGCAAAGAAAATTGAGGAAACCGGTGCGGATTCCATCTGCATCAAGGATATGGCCGCTTTGCTGACTCCTTATGAAACCTATGACTTGGTCAAGGCGATTAAAGGGGCGGTTAAAATTCCGGTTCAGCTGCATACCCACTATACGTCCGGACTTGCTTCCATGTGCGAGCTGAAGGCTGTGGAAGCCGGGGTCGATTACCTTGACACGGCGATGTCTCCGCTGGCGCTCGGCACGTCCCATACGCCTACCGAATCCATGGTGGCGGCGCTGAAGGGCACGGAATACGATACCGGGCTTGACCTCGTTCTGCTCAACGAAATCCGTGAGTATTTCATGACGGTACGTGAGAAATACATTAAGAGCGGTTTGCTCGACCCGAAGATGCTGGCGACCAATACAAAAGCCCTGATCTATCAGGTCCCGGGCGGAATGCTCTCCAACCTGCTTTCCCAGCTGAAACAGGCGGGGAAGGCGGACAAGCTTGAAGAAGTGATGCAGGAGGTTCCGCGTGTCCGCAAGGATTCCGGCTATCCGCCGCTTGTTACTCCTACTTCCCAGATCGTCGGTACTCAGGCGGTTTTCAACGTCATTACCGGCGAGCGCTATAAGATGTGCACCAATGAATTTAAAGACCTTGTTGCCGGAAAATACGGAACAACGCCCCTTCCGGTGGACGATGAATTTGCAAAGAAGATTATCGGCGACGCGCCGAGGATTACTTGCCGCCCGGCCGACCTGCTGAAACCGGAGCTGGAAACGCTCCGCAAGGAGTGCGCGGAATGGATTGAGCAGGAAGAAGACGTGCTTTCCTACGCGCAGTTCCCGAAGGTTGCGACGGACTTCTTTAAGAAGCGTGCCGAAAAGAAATACGGCATTGACGGCAAGCATGCCGACGCGGAAAAAATGGTTCACCCGGTCTGAGAAAGAAGTATAAACATAAAAGGATTCAGCCCCGTTTCTGGGGCTGAATTGTTTTGTGTGCGACGCAGTTGACAATCACTGCATAAAACTGCTAAAATAGTAATAATGTTTTAGGACGGATTTTACGAAAATTCCGTCGGTAAATTGTTTGAATTGAGATGATAATGCGTGATCAGAAGCATGACCGGCTTTGGAAGATCTGAGGACACAATCGACGGGCGCGATATAATCATAGAAATCAAATCAGTCAACCACAGATATTTTGAATTTTCCTCCCGCATCACACGCGGCTACGGTTTTTTGGATGAAAAATTGAAATCCTATTTACAAAACCGGATATCCCGAGGAAAGATCGACCTCTATGTTTCTATTGAAACTCTGGAGGATACCGATGCCCAGGTTTCAATCAACCACTCCATTGCGGCGGGTTATGTAAACGCGCTGCATGAACTGGCCCAAAGGTATCATCTCCGCGACGATATTTCCGTTTCCACCGTTTCACGTAATGCGGATATTTTTACAATCCATAAAACTCCCGAGGATGAAGAGATTATCTGGAACGCGGTCAGGCACGTTACGGACAAGGCGCTGGATACGCTGCTCACGATGAGGGAAACAGAAGGGAAACGACTGAAAGAGGACGTGCTGCAGCGGGCGGAACTGATTTTGAAAACCGTGGATCAGATTGAAGAGCGTTCTCCGCAGACCGTTGAGGAATACCGGGAGAAGCTGCAGCAAAGGCTGCAGGAGATGCTGGGAGATACCAATATCGACGAACAGAGAATTCTGACGGAAGCCGCGATTTTTGCGGATAAGGTTGCCGTGGCGGAAGAAACCGTCCGTCTGCGCAGCCATTTTGAACAGCTCCGTAATATGCTGAATTCGGATGAGGCGGTCGGGCGCAAGCTTGATTTTATTGTTCAGGAAATGAACCGCGAAGCGAACACGATCGGCTCCAAATGCGTGGATACGCAGATTGCCTATATGGTAGTGAATATCAAGGCGGAAATCGAGAAGATTCGCGAGCAGATTCAGAATATTGAGTAGTATTGCCTCGGCAATAGAAGGAGAAAGTTTTATGAAGCTTATCAACATCGGATTCGGAAACATGGTGTCCGCAAACCGGCTGGTTGCCATTGTCAGCCCGGAATCCGCGCCGATCAAGCGTATTATTCAGGATGCAAAGGAACGCGGCACTTTAATTGACGCGACTTACGGACGGCGTACCAGAGCGGTAATCGTAACCGACAGCGACCACGTCATCCTTTCCGCGGTTCAGCCGGAAACGGTTGCAAACCGGCTCAATGACCGCGATGAAGATATCACCGAGGAGGAACTCGAAGAAGATGACGAATAAGGGTTTGCTGATCGTTTTTTCGGGGCCGTCCGGGGCCGGTAAGGATACGATTTTGAACCGCCTTATCGAAAAGAATCCGAATATCAGGCTTTCTGTTTCCGCAACGACACGCGCGCCGCGCGAGGGCGAAGAAAACGGAAAGGATTATTACTTTGTTACCCGGGAACGTTTTGAATCGATGCTGGCGCAGGATGAAATGCTGGAAAGCGCCCAGTACTGCGGCAATTATTACGGAACGCCCAGCGCGCCGATCAATCGCTGGCTTTCCGACGGATACGATGTGATTCTTGAAATTGAAGTGCAGGGCGGCGAACAGATCAAAAAGAAAAGTCCCGACTGTGTAAGTGTATTTATTCTTCCTCCGTCTTTTGCCGTATTGGAACAGCGACTGCGGAACCGTAAGACCGAAAATGATGAAACCATACAGAAAAGACTTACGACTGCGCACAAAGAGATTCTGCAGGCCAATCATTATGATTACGCCGTAATCAATGACACCGTGGAAAAAGCGGTGGACGATATCAACGCAATTATCTGCGCTGAAAAACATAGATTGGTTCGAGATAAAGATTTGATTGAAAGGGTGCTTGAAAATGCTTAAACCATCTGCTGAAATTATATTGAATACAAAACTGAGCCGTTATTCCCTGGTCGTTGCAATAGCAAAACGGGCGAGGGAGATTGCGGGAGACGCGGAAATGCGGGGAGAAATCATTGTGGAAAAGCCGGTCGATCTGGCTGTTCAGGAGTTTTTGAAGCATAAATTTATGATTATCGAGCATCAAGAGCCGAATGACGACGATACGGAACAGCCGTAATTTCGTGCTGCGGAGAGGAGTATCATGCCCGATTTGACCGTAGTGAAGGTCGCTGTGGAAAGTACTGTCTATCATTTTGATAAAGCCTTTGATTATCTTGTTCCGGATGAACTGGCCGCGCAGGCAAAACCGGGCTGCCGTGTTCTGGTTCCTTTTGGCACTGCCAACGGCAAACGGCAGGGGATGATACTGGAACTGGGGAAGCAGGGCGAAACGGACAAAATAAAGCCTGTAACTGCGGTGCTGGATAAGGCGCCGCTTCTTTCTGTGGAAGCGCTTCAGCTGATACCGTGGCTGAAGGAACATTATTTCTGCACACTGTTCGACGCGGTTCGGCTTCTTCTGCCGGTCGGTATCAATCTCAAAATAAAGACAGAATATTCCCTGGCGCAGCCGGCCGGTTCCGTTGACCTTTCCGCGCTCGACGAGACGGAACGGCAGATTGTAGCATTCCTTTCTCACCGGAAAGGTGCGGTTGAGCGCGAAAAGCTCTTAAAGCTGTTCGGGCTTTCGGCAGACTGCCCGGTACCGGAAAAACTCTGCCGTATCCATGTGCTTGCCAAAAACAGCGGCGCGGTCAGAACGGTGGGCGACGCCACCCAGAAAATGGTGCGCCTGACGGACACCGCGGAGCTTCCCAAGCTTACTCCAAAGCAAAAGAGTGCTTACCAGGTGCTCTGCGATGTGGGAAGCGCTTCTTTAAAAGAACTGTGCTATTTTTCCGGCGTGACTCCTTCCGTGGTACATACGCTCGTTTCGAAAGGAGTCGCGCAGTTTTACGATATAGAGATTTACCGGAATCCGTATGAGAATGTTCCGGACCCGGAATCCGCGGAAAAAATCGTGCTCTCCGAGGAACAGCAGACCGCATATTATAATTTATACCGTCAATACCAGTCCGGTACCGGCGGCGTTTCTCTGCTTTACGGCGTGACGGGTAGCGGAAAAACCTCAGTGTTTATGCGCCTGATCGACGAAGTGAAAGCCGATGGGCGCGGTATCATCGTTATGGTGCCGGAAATTTCTCTTACGCCCCAAACGATATCCCTGTTCCATCAAAGGTATGGTAAAAGCGTGGCGGTTTTTCACAGCGGTCTTTCCATCGCGGAACGGCTTGACGAGTGGAAGCGCGTCAATGACGGCGAGGCCACCATCGCGGTCGGGACGCGTTCGGCGGTATTCGCCCCATTCAAAAACATCGGCCTTATTATTATGGATGAGGAACAGGAGAACACCTATAAATCGGAATCCTCGCCGCGGTACCACGCGCGCGATGTGGCAAGATTCCGCTGTGCCTACCACAAAGCGCTGCTTGTGCTTTCCTCTGCAACGCCGTCCGTGGAAAGTTATTATTTTGCGCAGAGTGGCCGGTACAGTCTGAACACATTATCCGCAAGGTACGGGAACGCGCAGCTTCCGCAGGTTACGGTTGTGGATATGAATCTGGAACTGGAAAATGGAAACAATACGATTTTGAGCAGGGAGCTTTCGGATGCTCTTCTTGCAAATCTTGAGAATAAAAAGCAGTCGATTGTATTGTTGAACCGCAGGGGCTATAATACTTATGTTTCCTGTAAGGCCTGCGGCCATGTGGTTACCTGCCCGAACTGCAGCATCTCGATGACCTACCATTCCGCGAACCGCCGTCTGATGTGCCATTACTGCGGCTATTCCGTCCCGTTTACAACGGAATGCCCCTCCTGCCATGAAAACAGGGTTCATTATACCGGCTTCGGGACGCAGCGCGCGGAAGAACAGCTGCACGAGCTTTTGCCAGAGGCAAATATTCTTAGATTGGATACCGATTCCACCATGACCCGGTTTGCGTATGAGAAAAAACTGCATTTGTTTTCTCAGGGCGAATATGATATCATCATCGGGACGCAGATGGTTGCAAAGGGGCTTGATTTTGAAAATGTGACGCTGGCTGGCGTTCTGTCTGCCGATCAGACTCTGTACGGCGATGATTTCCGGAGCTATGAGCGTGCTTTTGACCTGCTTACACAGGTGGTCGGACGCTCCGGCAGAGGGAAATATACAGGAAGGGCCATTGTCCAGACCTTCACGCCGGAAAACGAAATCATTAAGCTGGCTGCGGAGCAGGATTACGGCAGGTTCTATGAAGGGGAAATCGCGCTGCGCAAGGCAATGCTCTACCCGCCTTTCTCCGATATCTGCATGGTGGGGTTCGTCGGCATATACGAGGATAAAGTGCAAAAAGCCAGCCGGAATTTTCTCAGTATGCTGAGCCTGCTGGCGCAGAGCGAATATCCCGGCCAGCCGATGCGGGTTTTAAAGCCTTCTCCTGCATTAATCAGCAAAGTGAGTAATAAATATAGGTATAAACTGATTATTAAGTGCCGTAATAATCTTAAATTCAGGGAAATGGTTTCCAAGCTGCTGGTTCAGTTTGCGGCGGTACGGGAATACTCCGGTGTTACGGTATTTGTGGATATGAACCCGGATATGATTTTATAATTGGAGGTATTTGAATGGCGATCAGAAACATTGTTAAAGAAGGGGACCCCTTTTTGAATAAAATCTGCCATCCCGTAGAGAAATTTGATAAAAGGCTGGCCGTCCTGCTTGACGATATGGCGGAAACCATGCACAGCGCGGACGGGGTGGGACTTGCGGCCTGCCAGGTGGGGATTCTTCGCCGCGCCGTTGTGATCGATATCGGCGAGGGGCCGGTCGATCTGATCAATCCCGTTTTCCTTGAGCAGAGCGGCGAGCAGGAATGCGTGGAGGGATGCCTTTCTTCCCCCGGCCAATACGGCCTTACCAAACGCCCGATGCACGTAAAGGTGCGTGCCCAGAACCGCAAAGGGGAGTTTTTTGAGCTGGAGGGCGAGGAACTTCTTGCTACGGTCTGCTGCCATGAAATTGACCATCTTGATGGGATTCTATTTAAATCCCATGTAACGCATATGCTGACGCAAGAGGAACTGGAAAATTTGAAATAACGGACAGGTGGATCAATGAGAATCGTTTTTATGGGGACGCCCGATTTCGCGGTGCCCTGCCTACAAAGCTTAATCGATGCGGGACATGATGTATGCGCCGTTTTTACCCAGCCGGACAAACCGAAGGGCAGGGGGTACACGCTTGCGCCGTCCCCTGTAAAAGAGCTTGCACTCCGGTATCAAATCGAAGTGTTTCAGCCCAAGACCCTGCGTACCGCGGAGGCGGCGGAAACGGTACGTCAACTGAACCCGGACGCGATTGTCGTAGTGGCCTACGGGAAAATCCTTCCCAAGGAAATACTGGACATCCCGGGGCTTGGGTGCATCAACGTCCACGCTTCTCTGCTCCCGAAATACCGCAGCAGACAACGAAATTACCCTCTTTTACAAATACCCGGCCGGGATCACCGGAAACGTCCCCGATGATTTTTGTCTGATATATCTTCAGAATCTTGCTGCGGTATACAGTGCTTGCAACCGGCCACGGCGGTTGAACTTGTCCAGGTACAGTATGAAGGCGGCAAAAGGATGAGCGGAAAGGATTTTCTCCGCGGACATCCCGCCGATGACGCTATGATTTTGGAATAAACGGAGGTTTAATATGGGCGGTTTTGGGTTTTACTATTTCGATTATACATATTTTGTGTATATCGTACCGGCTCTCATTGTAACGTTAATCGCACAGTTCAGGGTGAAATCGGTCTTCCGCAAATATTCACAGATTACGGCAGTCAACAATATGACCGGCGCGCAGGCAGCTTCCAGCGTAGCCCATTACGG
>DATAML010000197.1:0-5473 GCA_036260545.1 Caproiciproducens sp. | reverse complement strand
GTTAAGGGGCGAACCCGCCCCGTTTGTAATGGAGCTGCCGGATTACCGGCTTCCCACACTGAAAAACGTGTGGCTCCATGTGAAGCGGCGCATGAACGATTTTCTGCAGAAGGCAGGAACCACCGTATTCATCGCAACCGTGATCATCTGGCTGCTGCAGTCGCTCTCCGCTGACCTGCGGATGATTGTCGACAGTTCGCAGAGCATCCTCGCGGCGGTCGGCCGGCTGATTGCGCCGGTCTTTACACTCTGCGGTTTCGGCTCGTGGAAAGCCGCGGTGGCGCTTTTAACCGGCCTTGTTGCCAAGGAATCCATCATCAGCACGATGAGCGTACTGAACCCCGGCAATCTGACCGCCGCCCTGCGGGCTGATTTTACCCCGCTGAGCGCCTGCTCCTTCCTGATATTCGTTCTCCTCTACACGCCCTGCGCCGCGGCGCTGGGCGCCATCCGGCGGGAAACGGGCAGCCTGAAATGGACGGCGGTAAGCGCCATATACCAGCTGATTACCGCATGGTACGCATCCGCCCTGTTTTATCAGTGCGCCCTTCTGCTTCAACGGCTTCTTTTCTAAGTATCGGTCTGACATAGCATCGTGTAAATTTCACCGTATTCGGAATATTTTGAGCGGAATCGGGCGACAGTATTTCCATCCGGATTTACTTCGCTCCTTTTTCGACCCATTTCAACAATCGTTAAACTTTTATCAATAAGTTGTTGCATATTGCCCTAAAAATTGGTATAATCTCCTTAAAAATTAATGGAGGTCATCGCATGATTCTGGCACTGGATATTGGAAATACCAATATTACGATCGGTGTATATGACGGCAAAGAGCTGCTCTTCGTTTCGCGTATGGCTACCGACCGCTCGCGCATGGAGGATCAATACGCCATTGAACTGCGCGATATTCTGGATATATACGGCGTTTCGCTGAACGATATTGAAGGCTCGGTCATCAGCTCCGTGGTGCCGCCGATCACCTCCTATATTGTCCAAGCGATCAAGCGCCTGACCAAATCCGATCCCATCTGTGTGGGTCCACATACAAAGATGGACGTGAAAGTAAAAGTGGACCACCCGGAACTCTCAGGCGCCGACTTGATTGTGGGCTGCGTGGCGGCAGCGGGAATGTTCCACGGCCCGACCATCATTCTGGACATGGGCACAGCCACTACTCTTGTTGTGCTTGACGAAGACAAAAATATGCTTGGCGGCTGCATTGTCCCCGGCATTGGGATTTCCATGGACGCCCTTGTACAGCGTACCGCAAAGCTTCCGTCCATCAGTCTGGAAACACCCGCGCGTGTGATCGGCAGCAATACCGTGGAAAGCATGCGTTCCGGAATCATCATCGGCACGGCCTGCATGATCGACGGCATGGTGGAACGCATGGAAGAAGAACTGGGGCGGAAGTGCCACGTGGTTGCAACGGGCGGGCTTTCCAGGGAAATCGTAAAGCACTGCCGGCGCAGCATCCACTTCTGCGATACCCTTTTGCTGGACGGGCTCCGTATCATTTACGAGGACAATAAATAAGTCCGATATTCACCTTTCCATGCACAATTTGCCGCAGTTTGTCCGTTTTTCTGCGCCGCGTAAATCTGCGCGGCGCTTTTTCTTGTTGTACGGGCACTGGGAAGCACCGCTTCAATCAAGATGTGCATCGGGATTTATTCAGCCGTTCCTCTGTTAAATTTACATTTTTCGCTTGCCATCCGTTCTGAAAAGCGATACTATTAAAAAGTAATTTCCAAGGAAATATCATATCGGAGATGAAACGTCAATGGCATTATCCAAAGAAGAAGCACAGTTTTTTCAGAATTGCGCCTCGGAACTTTTAAAATGCGGCGATGTTCAATTAATGAGCAATTTTATTCAGCACGCAAATGTTTCCACCCTTGAGCACAGCGTTTCCGTGGCATATTACAGTTACCTGGCCTGCCGGAAGCTGAACCTGGACGTGGATTACCGGAACATGATACGGGGCGCCCTTTTGCATGACTTTTTCCTTTACGACTGGCACCTGAAAAGCGACCGGAAAGGGCTGCACGGCTTTACCCACCCCAAAACCGCGCTGGAAAATGCCGAGGAGCATTTTTCATTAAACGATATGGAACGGGATATTATTATAAAGCATATGTGGCCGCTTACGCTTACCCCTCCGAAGTACAGGGAAGCACTGATCGTGAGTCTTTCCGACAAATTCTGCTCGCTCATTGAAACCCTGCGGATTTATCCGGGGATTATCTCGCGTTCCGCCGTGAATTATCGATAAAATTTATGCCTCCGGTTTTCCGGAGGTTTTTCTGTATAAAGGACAATGCCTCCCGCTTGAAAAAATTAGCGGGAGGCACTATTTTTTATAGCAGCCGGGTCTGGTTGATGATCAGTTCAAACTGAAGGCCGAGGAACTGCGCCGCCTTGCGGCAGAGCACCATGCGGCTCATAAAGATTTCAAAATACTCCATCACCGGGCAGATCTGCGTATCGATTGTGAGGTCAAGCGTAACCGTTTTCCGGGCGGCGTCAATCTGCGTTTCGGCGCGTTCCACCGCATAATTCACGCGATCATGGATATCCGCGCTCACCGTTGCGCGGTTCCGGACGCGGGTCCGGCGCACGTCGCCTTTGTCGGAAAGGATCAGCGCGGCGGCAATCGGGTTCACTGGAGCCGCGGTGCTTTCGTCATGGTTGCCAATCGCCGCGACAATCAGCGCGACCTCCTGGGGCGGCATACCCAGCCGGTTCAGAATCTGGAACGCCATCAGCGCGCCGCTCTGCGCGTGGTCGACCCGGTTGACCACGTTCCCGATATCGTGGATATAACCCGCAATCGCCGCAAGCTCGCACATACGCGCATCGTAATTCAGGCTGCGCAGAATGGAAGCCGCATAATCGGATGAGCGCTTTGCGTGGGGAAAACCGTGCTCCGTAAAACCGATCGCCCCTAAATTCGCATTGCCGTTGGTGATATAGGCCTTGATTTCTTCGTTCTTTAAAATATCATCCAGCGTAACATGCACGTAGTTTTCCATAGAATCCCCCGTTTCGGTTCCATTCGTTCTTTTAAGCTGTCAGCATACGGTACATTGCTTCCAGGCAGACCTGCGCGTGAAGCATAAAGTACTCAATATCGATGTGTTCGCCTGTATTGTGGAGGCGGCGGTCCGGCTCGCCTGGGAAAAACAGGCCAAACGCCACGGCGTTGCCCTTAAATGCGCGCGCGTAGGTTCCGCCGCCGGTTGCGTAAAGCTCCGCCTGCTTTCCGGTTACCGCGGCGTAGGAATCCTGCAGCAGGGTAATAAACGAGCTGCTTTCCGGCAGAAACAGCGGTTTTGTGTCAGCGTTCAACGTTGCGTCCAGCCCGAATTCCGCAGCCTGAGCGGAAACGGCGGAGAAAATCTGTTCCCCGTTGGAGGTTACCGGATACCGGACGTCAAAGCCTGCAGAAGCGAAATTCGTCCCCATATTGAAAAGCCCAAGATTCAGTGTCAGCGCGCCGGAGTGCGAATCCTCCTGCCGGATCCCGAGGGTACTTCCGTCCAGCTCCGTGCCGATACGCTCGCTTACAAAGCGCATAAGGCTGCCAAGCTCGTCGGGCGAAAAGACCTCCGTTAGCAGCTTTATAAGGTATGCGGCCGCGTTAAAGCCCTCCTGCGGCTGCATGGCGTGGGAAGCCTTGCCGATGGAGGTGATGCGCGCGCCGTCATGGGTTTTTTCAAAGTGGAAATCGCCTTTCGCTTCACTTGAAACTCTCTGCAGGTCTGCGTACTGCTCGTCGGAGCAGCGGATTGTGCAGACTGCTTTGGACGGCACCGCGTTTACCACGGTACCCGAAACAAACTCAGAGATCACTTTTGAATCGTTTTTGGAACCTGAAACACAAAAGCGCAAAATCCCTTTTTCGCGGTTACAGATGCCGTAATCCGAATCGGGAGTAAAGGCCATGACGGGGAGCTGCTCAGATTCAAGGTACTTCTCAAGGTCTTCGCTTCCGGTCTCCTCCCCCGCGCCAAAAATCGCGCGCAGGCGGCGCTTTGCCGGAACGTTTTCCTCTTTCAGAACCTTCAGGCAGTAAAGCGCAACAATCGCCGCGCCCTTGTCATCGGCCGTACCGCGCCCGAAATACAGATTTCCCTTCTGCGTGAGTGTAAATGGATCGGTTTCCCAGCCCTCTCCGGCAGGAACGATATCCATATGCGTAACCACGGCGGCTACCTCATCGCCTTCCCCGTACTCGGCGTGGCCGGCGTAATTGCCGACATTTTTTGTGGCAAAACCCATTTGGTCCGCCCTATTCAGGATGCAGCTCAGCGCATCGGCGCATTCCTTTCCAAACGGCTGGCCTTCGGCAGCCTTGCCGCGTACGGACGGAATGGCGACCAGCTGGGCCAAATCTTTCATAATATCATCCTGATATTTCAGTATTTTATTTCCAAAACTCATTTCAAGTACATCCTTTCTGATTCGGTAGTTTTATTATAGCACAAATAACAAAATTTACATATGAAAAAAAGCCTGTTTGAAGGATCGCCGTTTCCGTCACACGGTTCAAGCGAGAGTTTTATTCAGTGGAAAACCGGAAGCCCAAACGATTTTTACATTCCCTTCATGTTTTCATCCGGATGTTTCTTACCGAATGCTGTCGGCTGCTTCCGTTATTGTAAGAATAAAATCTGAAATAGTTTAGTGAAAGTATTTCACCAAAGAATAAATGATATCTCCCTGCAAACAATTCAAATGGGAAATGAATTTGGAGGGAGTAATCATGAAAAAATATGCGTTTTTATTTTTAACAGGAGGAACAATCTATCCCACGCTGGAGGTCGCCTGCCGCGGCAGGACGGACATTTCCATGGCGGCGGCAGGCGGAATCTGCCTGTGCCTGATCGACCGTGTCTGCAATGAAAGGATCAAGACCAAGCCGCTGGCGCTGCGATGCTTTGCGGGTTCTGCGATTATAACCGGCGTAGAATTCGCAGTCGGTGTGCTGGTAAATCTTGCCCTAAAGCTAAACGTCTGGGATTATTCGGCGCTGCCCCTGAACATACTGGGGCAAATCTGTCTGCCGTTTTCCCTGCTCTGGTTCCTTGCAACCATTCCGGCAATGGGCATTTGCAGCGTAGCAGACAAATCAAAATACCTCACAAAATAATCTGGCTGAACCTTCCGAAATTGGAATTTTCGGAAGGTTTTTTTACGAAATTTATTGACAAGCTGCTACTTTATATGATATTATAAAACACAGTTTGTGAGTGGAGAGGTGTCCGAGTGGTTTAAGGAGCTAGTCTTGAAAACTAGTGATCCCGCAAGGGACCAAGAGTTCGAATCTCTTCCTCTCCGCCATCCTTTTTGAATAATCACGATTTATTCACCAAATGGAGAAATACCCAAGTGGTGAAGGGGCTCCCCTGCTAAGGGAGTAGGTCGGGTAACCGGCGCGAGGGTTCAAATCCCTCTTTCTCCGCCA
>DATAML010000193.1:0-9869 GCA_036260545.1 Caproiciproducens sp. | reverse complement strand
AGGATCGCCGCGGCATCCTCACAGGGAATGAGCGAAGCCTCGTTTGCGAAAACGTTCAGTTTCAGGGTGCCTTCCTCCGAGTACAGTTCCGCCGGGAAAATGTTGATTTCCGGTTCGCCGAAAAGCTTTGCCACAAATTCGTTCGCAGGCTCGTAATACATATCGTGCGCCGTGCCAATCTGCTCAAAGCGGCCGCCGTTCAGAACCGCGATGCGGTCTGCCAGGGACATGGCCTCCATATAATCGTGTGTTACATAAATTGTTGTGGTATTGAAAGAGCTCTGCATTTCTTTCAGCTCGCCGCGCATAAAATGGCGGAGCTTTGCGTCCAGATGCGCCAGAGGCTCATCCATAAGAAATACGTTCGGTTCGCGCACAAGGCATCTGCCGATGGCGACACGCTGCCGCTGGCCGTTGGATAGCTGAACAGGCTTGCGTTCCAGCAGGTTGTTGATATTCATCATCTTGGTCACTTTATCGACCGCTTCGCGTATGTATTTTTCATCCTTGCGGTAAAGCTTGCTGCGCAGCGGGAACGCGATGTTGTCATAGACTGAAAGCTGAGGATAGAGCGCGTAGTTTTCAAAGACCATTGAAATGTTGCGGTTCATCGGTTCAATCTGGTTGACGATTTTGCCGTCGATCTTCACCAGGCCCTCCTGGGGGAACTCAATACCCGCAATCGTTTTAAGGAGTGTGGTTTTTCCTGCGCCGGCGGGCCCGAACAGGACAAAGAATTCGTTGTCCTTTACACAAAGGCTGACCTGATCCAGAGCAGTCTTTTCGCCGTAGCGCTTCGTAATGTTTTCAAGTTCAATCTGAGCCATATTTAACCTCCGTTATCCCTTTACTGCGCCGAAGCTGAGGCCGCGCACCAAATGCTTCTGAATGAAAAGACATACAATCACTTCCGGCAGAACAGCAATCGTAGAGGCGACTGCGACCTGACCATAGTGAACCGTGTCGGACGCGATATAGCGCATGGATGTAATGGTGATGGTCTGCACGTTGAATCCGCTTAAGATCAGCGGGAAAGTGAAATCGTTCCATGCAAAGATAAAGGCGAGCAGGCCGGCTGCCACAAGGCCCGGTTTAATCAGCGGAACCAGGGTTTTCATAAAGATTTCATACCACTTGTAGCCGTCCAGCTCGGCCGCCTGCTCGATTTCCACGCTGATATCTTCAAAGTATCCGCGCACAACCCAGATGACCAGCGGCATGGTTACCAGCTGGTAGACCCAGATCAGACCGAAGTAGGTATCATAGAGCCCGATTTTCTGAAAAATCAGGAAAACCGGCAGGCAAACCAGAATTTCCGGTGCAAATTTGAAAGAGAGAATCTGGAATGCAACGTCTTCTTTTTTGCGGAAGTTATACCTTGCAAGGGCATAGGCGATGGGAACGCCCGCAAGAATCGTGATAACAACAGCGATTCCGGAAACCAGCAGGTTCTGGAAGAATGCCCTGAAGTAGTCCGTGCCGAAAAGTACGTTTTTGTAGTTTTCCAGCGTGGGGGTAAATTTGAATACGGTGTTGTACATTTCAACATCGGATTTGAACGAACAAATAACCATCCAAATCAGCGGGAACAAAGCGAACACGGCATAAACAATCAAACCCGCATTGCGCCCAACCGCACGCAAGATTGATACGGCCGTTTTATTATTGTTTTTCAATGATGTTTCACCTCTCCTTAGAAGCCCTGAGCCTGTTTTGCAAGCTTGCGCTGCCTCTTTACGATCGCTTTTGCGGAGTAGTTTATAATCAGCCACAGTACCAGCAGGTACGGCAGCGAGGCGCCAACCTTGGAGTATTTAAACGCTTCCATGTAAGAGGTCAGTGACATCGTCATCAAAGAATCTCCGGGGCCTCCCTTGGAAAGCGCGAAAATAATGCCGAATTCCTGAAGGGAAGCCATAAGCCGGAACAGAAGCGCGATATACATAAACGGTTTCAGCATTGGGAAAGTAAGCGTTTTAAACGTAAACCACGCGCCCGCGCCATCCACCTGCGCCGCTTCAAAAGGCGATTTGGGCAGGGACTGAATTCCTGCCAGAACCAGCAGCAGCACAAACGGAAGATTTACCCATGTATCGATCATTACTGCCGTAAACATTGCCGTCTTGGCGGAAGACGCCCACGGAAAACCGACGATTCCGAGCATATTGAGGAACTTTTCAAGAACGCCGACCGAGTTCGAAGTCATCAGCTGCCAGATCAGAACGGCGATAGCCGGTGCGACCATCAGCGGGAATGTAAACAGTACTTTCAGGATTTTGCTGAACCATGTGTCTTTTTTCAGTAAGAGCGCTATAATGGAGCCTAAAATCATCTGAGCGCCGGTTGCGGCGATGCCATATTCAAATGTGACCAGAAGCGAATGATAAAATTCGGCATCTTTCAGCATATTCAGCCAGTTCTTAAACCAAACAAAATGCCAGCTCGCATTTTTAAAGGAATAGTTTGTCAGGGACAGGAAAATTGCCATAAGAAACGGAATCATAATTCCGATCAGGATGATCATGCCAGGCGCGATAATCAAATAAGGACGCATCCTGATATTTTTTGGAACTTCATTATAATTTGTTGTTCCGGCCGAAGCGGATTTTTGGGGAGTTGAAACCTTCTGCATAATCGTTTCCTCTCTGTAAGCCTTGGTTGTTTTCGTCTGCTTTTATAAGGGATGCTGAACCGCAAATTCGGATTCAGCACCCTTATAAACAAACCTAGAAAAGGGAAGAGCTATAAAAGCTGTTACGAGTAAGCTTAAGACTAAAGTCGGCAATGGCTGCTGTTTAGACCGTCCTGTTTTATTGTACTTCTACGTCTTCTACGGCCTTGTCCATCTTGGTCTTGAGTTGGTCCATACCCTGCTGAACACCGGAATACTTGCCCGCTACGATATCCTGCAGCGTTTCCGCCCAGTCGGTTGTGGTCTCAAAGAAGGAAGGTTGGGGAGTGAAGAGAATGGTTGCTTTGTCAACAGTCTTTTTGTATGTATCGATATAACCGGGCTGCTTAGCCATCTTGGCCTGGAATCCTGAATCATTCCAGGTGGAAGTACGGCACGGGTCAACGTTCTTGCCTTCTACGGAAGCATAACGGAAGAATTCCTTGCTGGTGAAGTAGAGTAAGAAGTACCATGCGGCGTCCTTATGCTTGGAATTCGCGTTCATAGCCATGGACCATACCCACATGTTGGAGTTTGCGGTGTCGCCCTCTTTGACCGTCGGCATCGGAGCCCATGCGATCTTGCCGGCTTCCTGGGAAGCGCCGTCCCAGTTCTGCTGAATCCCGTTGTTGTCCGCGTCGAACAGCATAGCCGCTTTGCCTGCGCCAAGGTCTGCGCCTGCTTCATACCATGTGTACTTTGCCCAGGAGGACGCGCAGCCCTTCTTGATCAGGTCTACCCAGTAGGATGTCATCTTGACGGCCTCCGCGGAATTTACCTGAGAAACAAGTTTGCCGTCCTTTATTTCAAAGTCCTTTGCGCCGTAGTTTGTAAATTCGCTCATGTACGCCGGATGGATGGTGCCCCAGTCGCGCGCACCGCGAATTGCAAGGCCGTAGGAGCCGGCACCGTTCCAGTTTTTAAGTTTTTCGCTTACGGTAAGCAGTTGGTCCAGAGTCTTAGGAACCTGAAGGTTCAGTTTCTTAAATGCTTCCGTATTGTATGCAAGTGAATAAATTTCAAAGTTCATCGGCAATGCAAGCTGCTTGCCGGTTCCTACCTTATGGCCGGCAGTGCCGTCCCATTTCAGTGCATTGACCGTTGCGGGAATAAGATCGTTGAAATCATAATCCGACGGCATTTTGTTAGAATCGTTCAGATAGGTTGAGAGGTCTTCTACATATCCTGCGGAAGAGTAATCCCACAGCTGATAAGGGCCGGACATAAACAAATCCGGGTCGCCGGAACGGCTGGACAGCGAAGTGGAAACCTTATCAAAGTAGTTTGCTTCCGGAGTGATGGAGTGTTCCACTTTAATTCCTGTTGCTTTTTCAAATTCGGGGAGCTTTGCTATAATTGCTTCACCTGTGCAGTTCTGGTTCAGACTCACCTTGATGGTAGTGCCGGAGTATTTTTTCCAGTCGAAAGTGCCCGATGCCGCTGCCGCTGCCGATGCAGCAGGCGCTGTGTCGCCCGCAGTGCTTACCGCAGCTGTTTCGCTGGCCGCCGTGCTGCCCGCTGATGCTGTGCTGCCGGAGCAACCATAAAAAGTCCCGGTCAGCATTGCCGATACCAATACTAATGCTAAACACCTTTTGCCTTTCATAAATACAAACCTCCTAAAATTGAATTGTCGACTTTAGTCATCAACCGTGATTAATATTAACCAATATCAAGTGCAAATAAAATGAAATATTTTACTATAATCAGCAAATTGATTAATAATTTATTGTTTTCTTGATAAGTTTTATAAATTTTTTTAAAAACTATAAAATTGTTATTATTTTATATGACATATAACGATCATTTTTACCGAAAGTCTGCCTATATAGGGTGAATTTTTAGACAGGTTATCATATTCTTCCCCTCAGTTGACATTTTCCGATACATTATGTTAAGATATTGACAAACAGAGCCACGAAGGCTTTCAGGCTGACAACAAAAAAGATATAAAAATAAACCACGAAGGGAACCCGTAAGAATACGGGATTGTTCGTGGTTTTTTACTGATTATTTTTAAATGACGGAAGGAAAGAACATGGTATATAAATTTGACAACGAAGCAAAGCATCTGAAAATTAAAACGCTGACCAAGGCTGCAAAATACACCTATGAAGGAAATCTGCACGAAAAGGAACAGAACATCCCCTATGATATTATTCCGGGTCCCCTGCCCAGCTTCCGCTGCTGCATTTACAAGGAACGTGAAATTATCCGCGAGCGCCTGATTTCCGCGTGCGGACGCAGTCTGCCGGGTCAACCGAAAGACGCGGTCATCGGCGTGCTGCCCGCGGCCTGCGAAGGATGTCCGATCAGCCGGTTCCGGGTAACGGACAACTGCCAGAACTGCCTTGCCCACCAGTGCAAGGGAGCCTGCCACTTCGGCGCGGTCTCCATTACGCCCAAGGGCGCATACATCGACCCGCAAAAATGCAAGGAATGCGGGCAGTGCGCCGCGGCCTGCCCGTACAACGCCATTTCAGACACCCTGCGCCCGTGCGTGCGTGCCTGCCCTGTGGACGCGGTGGGAAACGATGAATACCACCGCAGTGTCATCGATTATTCCCGCTGCATCAGCTGCGGGGCGTGCATGAAGGGCTGCCCGTTCGGCGCCATTACGGACCGCTCCCAGATGGTGGAAGTGATTGAAGCGATAAAAAGTCCGACGTCCGTAACCGCTGTATTCGCGCCCGCGATTGAAGGCCACTTTGGGAGCGCAACGGTCGGTATGCTCAAAAGCGCTCTGAAAAAGCTCGGCTTTTCCGACGCCGTCGAAGTCTCTCTGGGAGCCGACGCCGTTGCGGCGCACGAAGCGCACGAGCTGAAAGACACACTTGCCGCAGGAAGGAAAATGACGACCTCCTGCTGCCCGGCCTTTGTTGAAATGATTATGAAGCATTTTCCCAAGCTTATGGAAAACATCTCCGGAACCGTGTCCCCCATGACCGCCGTTGTACGGTATATCCGTTCCCGCAGCCCGCAGACGAAGGTTGTATTTATCGGGCCGTGCACAGCGAAAAAGCAGGAAATTCTGGTTACGGAGGATACAGCGGACTATGTCCTCACCTTTGAGGAGCTGGCCGCTATGTTCGCCGCCAGAGACGTTGACCCGGAAGAAGCCGCGGACAGCGAGCAGGACGGCAGCCTTGCCGGAAAAGGCTTTGCGCAGAGCGGCGGCGTAGCCGGAGCGGTAAAAAAGGTACTGGCGGAAGAGGCGTCCAAAACGCCGTTCACCTGCGCGGCCTGCGACGGCGCAAAGGAATGCAAGCGGGTACTGTCCATCCTGAACGCGGGCCGGCTGCCCGAAGACTTTGTGGAAGGGATGGCCTGTGAAGGCGGCTGCATTGCGGGGCCCGCGGGCGTGGAATCCCTCCGGAATATCAAGAAGAACCGGAGCAAGCTCCTTGCACAGGCAGACAGCCGCACCGCGACCGAAAATGTAAGCAAACTCCACGACTTTTCCGATATTCGAATGGATTAACCTGCGTCCGGAACGTAAGTCCCCAAGCAGCAGGAAATCCTAATCATACAAATAAAAAGCTGTTGTATCTGTCTGCGGGCAGATCAGCAGCTTTTTTTCATATGTCACATTTCCGGATTGAGCAGTCCCGCAATCCACTCCGTCAGCATGGTTTCAAGTTCAACGCGCGTATCGCTCAGGCAGTGCCCGTCGTTCAGCAGGCGGGCGGTTACCTGCGCGCCCGGAATCTGCCGCAGCGCGCGGCAAAGCGGCTCCATGTGGTGCCTCGGCGGCGAGATTCCATCCTCCGAGGCTGCGATGAGGCAAACCGGTATTCCCTTAAGCCGCCGCGCCAGCGCGGGAAAGCTCCATTTTTCCGCGTTTTCGTCAATTTCGTTCATCAGGCTGTCCAATTCAATCCGGCGGATGGGCACGCAGTCCTCAAACTCGCGCCGAACCGCAGCGCGCAGGTTGGGTCTCTGGGTGGCAAGCGAAAGATCAAAGGCCGCAACGGCTGCTACGCCGAGCAGGCGGGTATCCCTTGCGGCCGTCTGCAGCGCGGCAAAGCCGCCCATGCTGTGACCGATCAGAATCAGTCTTTCCGCATCGAACCGGTATGTTTCTTCCCCGGTATGTTCCCGGATAAACGCAAGCGCGGAAGACACGTCTTCCAGAAGATGCGTCACGCTGAACAGCCCTTCGCTCCCCCACGTCCCCCTGTAATGGAACACCACCACCGTATAACCGGCGCGCTGAAAGGCGTGGGCAAGATCGTAATTGTTTTCATCGCCCGGGTAACCGTGCAGCAGCAGGACGGTTGGGCGCGGGCCGCTGCCCCTCGGCGTAAAAAGGCTGGCATACATGCGTTCCCCGCTCTGCGCGGGAATGACAAAGCCCTTCAGATCGGCCGGGGAATCCGTTCTATCGTAAGTATTGATTTTCATTTTAAGCACCTCGCTGTATGTAAATATCTGCCAATGCTCGTGTCGGGCTGCGGGTAAGGCGGCAGGCGCCGTAAGCAAAAAAGCCTGTTTTCTGTGGGTAACCGGAATTTGAGCCGCAGACGGCACGGAACGTAAAACGGTTCCGTAATTTTGCGGCTGCAGAGCTTCACTGATGAAATTACATATTATTTATATATGTATAATATATTTTAACTCTCGAAGTGTCAAGTGAAATTTTTCTTGACAAGACGGAAAAAAAGGTGTAACATAATTTTAAAGTTAAACATATATTTATACTATGCATTATAGGAGGGAGATCGGAATCATGGCAAATCAGTTTCTTTCATGCGGATTCGGGGTGGCAGCGTGTTGTTACTGTCTGCGTTGTGCTGCTCTGAAAAAATGGCTGATTTGCTGTTGTAACCTTTCTTAACGGGACTTTTGCCCCGGATAAAGGCCGAGCGGTAAACTGCCGCCCGGCCTTTTTTTGTATTTTTTAATCTGTACAAATAAAGTGTATTTTCTGAAAGGAATGAAGTCATCATGCAAAGCTTTACAACAACGCTGATTCATGGAGGAATCGACGGAGATGCGCAAACCGGATCCGTCAGCGTCCCGATTTACCAGACCTCCACCTACCGCCAGACGGGTCTGGGCGAAAACAGCGGGTATGAATATTCCCGCACCGGGAACCCGACGCGCGAATCGCTCGAAAAGCTGATTGCCGAACTGGAGGGCGGTGTCGCCGGGTTTGCGTTCGGTTCCGGCATGGCGGCGACCACCGCCGTATTGCAGCTGTTTCGGAGCGGCGATAAGGTCCTTATCTCCAGCAACGTCTACGGCGGCACCTTCCGGGTTCTTGACAAGGTGTTCAAAAACTTCGGCCTCACCTATGAAATCGTGGATACCTCCGACTTAAATCTGCTTGAAAGCAGAATCAGCAGAGATGTGAAGGCGCTGATGATCGAAAGTCCGGCGAACCCGCTTTTGACGGTAACGGACATCGCGGCAGCCTCGGAAATCGCCCACAGGCATGGCCTTACCGTGATCGTAGACAATACATTCATGACGCCGTACCTGCAGAAGCCGCTGCAGCTTGGCGCGGACATTGTGGTGCACAGCGCGACAAAATACCTCGGCGGCCACAGCGATCTGGTAGCCGGCCTTGCCGTGGTGAAGGATGAAGAAACCGCGCAGCGTCTCGGATTTCTGCAAAACGCCACCGGCGGGGTCCTTGGGCCGTTTGATTCCTGGCTGCTCATCCGGGGCATTAAAACACTTTCCGTCCGCATGGACCGGCACCTGGAAAACGCCGCTTATCTGGCGGATTTCCTGCGGAACCACGACGGCGTTGCCAAAGTATATTATCCGGGCTTTGCGGATTTTCCGGGCTATGATATTCAGAAAAATCAGGCGTCCGGCGCGGGCGCAATGATCTCGTTCGTACTTTCCGAGCGGTATGACATCCGCAGGTTCTTCCAGAGCGTAAAGTTGGTGGCGCTTGCCGAAAGCCTCGGCGGCGTGGAATCGCTGGTATGCCACCCCGCAAGCATGACGCACGCATCCATCCCTTATGAAATCCGGCAGAAGGTCGGTATTGTTGACAATCTGGTACGCCTCTCGGTCGGCATTGAAGACAAAAAGGACATTGCAGACGATCTGGAACAGGCGTTTGCAAAATCGATTGCGAGGGAATGACATGAAATATTATAACGATATGCGGGAAATGATCGGTCACACCCCGCTGCTGAAGCTGAACCATATGGGCTTTGCGCCCGGCAGGAACGTATTTGTCAAGCTGGAGCTATATAATCCCGGCGGAAGCGTGAAGGATCGGATGGGAACCGCGCTGGTACAAGACGCCGAAGAACGCGGCATCTTAAAGCCGGGTTACACGATTCTGGAAGCCACTGCGGGCAACGCGGGAATCGGCATCGCGCTGGCCGCACTGGGCAAGGGCTACCGCGTAATTTTTGCCGTTCCGGAGAAGTTTTCGGAAGAAAAGCAGACCATTATGCGCGCCTACGGCGCGGAGATCGTACATACCCCGCGGGAAAAAGGGATGCAGGGCGCGATAGAAAAGGTGGAGGAACTGAAAAAACAGGTTGACCATCCGGTCACGCTCAGCCAGTTTGAAAATCCGGCCAATCCCCTCGCCCATTACCGCGCGACCGGCCCGGAGATTTTTGACGATCTGGAAGGTCAGGTGAATTATCTGGTTGCGGGCGCGGGCAGCGGCGGTACGCTCTCCGGCATCGCGAAATTTCTGAAAGAAAAAAATCCGGACGTGAAGGTCATCATGGCCGACCCCATCGGTTCCACCATGGGCGGCGGCGAACCCGGCTGCTACGCCATTGAGGGAATCGGCAACACCTTTATGCCGGGCACCATGGATATGAAGCTTGTGGACGAAATTTACAAAATCAGGGATGAAGAAGCTGTTGAAGAGCTGCGCCTGCTCGCGGCAAAGGAGGGCGTGCTTGCCGGCACCTCTTCCGGCGCGGCGCTCTCGGCGGCAAGAAAGGCGGCTCTTAAGGCGCCGGAGGGCAGCAACCTTGTCGTGGTCCTTCCCGACCGCGGCGACCGATATTTCAGCAAGCATATCTACGCATAATGGATTTGGGCAAGTGAGGTGAATTGTGATGGAAAACAGCGCGAAGATAAAAATCGATTTAAGGAATGTAAACGAAACCCTCCTGCTTCCGCTGTGGGGGCGTGCGGAAGAATCCAAAATGAAGGACACGGTTTTGAAGGACCGTAAAGCCGCCGAACTGGTCGGCCGGATCGATTATGA
>DATAML010000191.1:0-3063 GCA_036260545.1 Caproiciproducens sp. | reverse complement strand
TCCGTGCATCGTTATTTTTACGAGTATGATTCTCCGGTCGGCGGAGAGGGCCATTTTGTACATACTTACGAGGGAGACGGCAATCCGCTTCCGTCCTTTGCAGGCGAACCTACGCTTGTGCACATAACCGGCGATATTGATCGGTTTACGGAAACCGTCTGGAACAGCCTGAACGAGGAAAATAAAGTTTCCCTGTTTACCAGATTCATCAATATTAAAACCGGGATTGCCGATACCAGAATCGTAAATAAAAACCGGTAAATCTTAGGAGGTATCTTTTGATGTCTAATGAACTTTCTTTAAAATACGGATGCAACCCGAACCAGAAACCATCCCGCATTTACATGCAGGACGGCAGCGATCTTCCCATTCAGGTGCTGAACGGAAAACCGGGCTATATCAATTTTCTGGATGCTTTCAACAGCTGGCAGCTTGTTCAGGAATTGAAGAAAGCAACCGGCCTGCCGGCCGCAGCTTCCTTCAAGCATGTCAGCCCGGCAGGCGCGGCGGTAGCCTGCGAGCTTTCCGAGACCCTGAAAAAAATCTATTTTGTGGATGATCTGGAGCTTTCTCCTTTAGCCAGCGCATACGCAATGGCAAGAGGGGCGGACAGAATGTCCTCCTACGGCGACTGGATCGCCCTTTCCGATGTCTGTGACAAGCAGACGGCAATCTTGATTGCGCGCGAGGTATCGGACGGAATCATTGCGCCCGGCTATACTGACGAAGCGCTGGAGATATTAAAATCCAAGCGCAAGGGCAGCTATAATATTGTTGTCATGGATCTAAACTATCGCCCAAATCCGATCGAACATAAAGAGGTTTACGGAATCACATTTGAGCAGGGCAGAAACGAATTTGTCATCGATCATGAGCTTCTTTCCAATATGGTAACAGCGAATAAAACGATTCCGGACGAAGCGAAGCGCGACCTGCTTATTTCCCTGATCACTCTGAAATATACCCAGTCCAATTCCGTTTGCTACGCTAAGGGCGGGCAGGTAATCGGCGTGGGAGCCGGTCAGCAGTCCAGAATCCACTGCACCCGTCTGGCGGGCAATAAGGCGGATATCTGGTTCCTGCGCCAGCACCCGAAGGTGCTGGGCTTAAAGTTTAAGGATGGTATCCGCCGCCCGGACCGTGACAACACCATTGACGTTTACATTTCGGACGAATATATGGATGTTCTGGCGGAGGGCACCTGGCAGAATCTGTTTACAGAGAAGCCGGAAGTGCTTACAAGAGAAGAGAAACGCGCCTGGCTGGATACGCTGACCGATGTTTCTCTCGGTTCGGATGCGTTCTTCCCGTTCGGCGATAACATTGAACGTGCCCACAAAACCGGGGTAAGCTATATTGCACAGCCCGGCGGTTCTATCCGCGACGACAATGTCATCGATACCTGCAACAAGTATCATATTGCTATGGCCTTTACCGGCATGAGACTGTTCCACCATTAAGGATAAGTTTTTTGAACTTCTTCTCTGCTTGCGGCGGGGGAGAAGTTCTTGCAAGTAAACTCCTGCTTATTTTAATTTATTTGTATAGGGGCGGATGGAAAATATGAAGATATTGGTGATCGGCGGGGGAGGCCGTGAGCATGCGATTATCCGCAAGCTGAAGGAAAGCCCGAAAACAACGGAAATCTACTGCGCACCGGGAAACGGCGGCATTTCAAAAGACGCGGTCTGTGTTGATATCCCGGTCACGGATATTGACGGCGTTGTAAAATTTTCAAAGGAAAACCGGATTGACCTTGTTTTTGTCGCGCCGGACGACCCGCTTGCTGCAGGAATGGTTGACGTGCTCGAGAATGCCGGTATACCCGCCTTCGGGCCGAGGGCAAATGCCGCGATCATTGAAAGCAGCAAGGTCTTTTCCAAGGATCTGATGAAAAGCTACGGGATTCCGACGGCGGGGTACGAAGTATTTGACGACCCGCACAAGGCTCTGGAGTATATTCAAAAGAGTAATAAATATCCGACGGTGATTAAGGCGGACGGTCTCGCGCTGGGCAAAGGGGTCATTATCGCGGCCGATTTTGCGGAGGCGCAGGACGCAGTTAAGACGATTATGGAGGATAAAGTGTTCGGCTCTTCCGGCAACCGTATCGTTGTGGAAGAGTTCATCACCGGGCCGGAAGTATCGGTTCTGGCCTTTACAGACGGAAATTGCGTGAAACCGATGGTTTCCTCCAAAGATCATAAGCGTGCGTTGGACAATGACAAAGGACTGAACACGGGCGGAATGGGGACAATTAGTCCAAATCCGTATTACACCGACGAAATCGCGGAAACCTGCATGAAAACAATTTTCCTTCCGACGATTCAGGCGATGAACCGGGAAGGCAGAAAATTTAAGGGCTGTCTGTATTTCGGCCTTATGCTTACCAAAGACGGGCCAAAGGTTATTGAATACAATTCCCGCTTCGGCGATCCGGAAACGCAGGTGGTGCTGCCGCGTTTAAAAACCGATTTTGTTGATATTCTGCAGGCAGTGGTTGAAGAACGCCTTGAGTCCCAGCCTATTGAATGGAGCAGCGACGCCTGCGCGTGTGTGGTATTGGCTTCCGGCGGTTACCCGGGGAAATACGCCAAGGAAATTGAAATAACCGGTCTGGATGGAAACGGTCAGGTCGATGGTGCTACAGTATATCACGCCGGGACGGTATGGAAAGAGGACGCATTTTATACCAGTGGCGGACGTGTGCTGGGCGTAACCGCTCTCGGTGCCACACGAAAGGAAGCATTAGACAAGGCCTATTCTGCAGTTGAGAAAATCCATTTTGACGGCGCGCATTACCGCCACGATATCGGAAAATAAATTTAAGTTGCTTCTTCCCGTATTAAAGCGGGGAGAGGCAATTTTTATTCGGGTATGAAAAAGGCGATACGGTAACTCACCCGTATCGCCTTAATAATATATCGTTATTCTGCCAAAGCCCTTGAAAGCCAGGCATCCGCAATATCCATTGCAAGATAAAGGCCGTTCTTTTCACTGGATTTGACAATCTGTTTGCGTGAACGAATATTTTGGTCGGTATACATCAACTGTATCGAAACC
>DATAML010000176.1:0-2825 GCA_036260545.1 Caproiciproducens sp. | reverse complement strand
CATTATCACCTAAAATAAATATATAATATTTTTTGGAGGGTAAGTGCAATGACAGTATCTTCCGTCATAAAATCAGAAGGTTTCATGCGCTTACTGGAAAATTGCGCCAATATTCAATATTTTATCTGATTCAGGCTGCGCCGTTTTTTGGCAGCAGCCTGTTTTTATTTTCAGCCGGCTTGTCAGGCCTGTAAATTGCCGAAAGTAGAACGGAAAAAACAGATACGGTATGATACAATGACCAAAACGGCGAATAATAAAGCCGTTGTATGAAAACATATTGAAGTTTGTTGGCGTTGAAAGGGAGAATATCATCATGGCAGTAAAAAAGGCAGCGGTTATTATGGGCAGCGACAGTGATTTTCCGGTCGTTTCGCCTGCAATTAAAAGATTAAAATCGTTCGGCGTTCCGGTGGAGGTGCACGTAATGTCGGCACACCGCACTCCGCAGGCGGCGGCTGAATTTTCATCTTCCGCAAAGGACAGCGGTTTCGGCGTAATTATTGCCGCGGCGGGCAAAGCAGCGCATCTTGCGGGTGTCCTCGCGGCGAATACCACCCTTCCGGTTATCGGAATTCCTGTAAAATCCTCTACCCTGGACGGCCTTGACGCACTTTTGGCTACGGTTCAGATGCCGAGCGGGATTCCAGTTGCCACAGTGGCGATTGACGGGGCGGACAACGCGGCAATTCTTGCGGTGCAGATGCTCGCGCTTTCCGACGAAACGCTTTCTCCTCAGCTGGCCGAAATGAAAAAGCAGATGGCCGAAGGGGTTACGAAGAAGGACGAGGCAATTCAGGCCAAGGTATTGGAATTATAATAAAATCAGTTCAGTCAGATAAAAGGTATGGGAGGATATTACATGAAAAGCTTCAGCGAAAGTTACAAGGCAGCGGGCGTGGATGTTACCGCGGGCTATAAAGCGGTTGAACTCATGAAGAACCATGTTGCGCGTACGAATATTCCGGGAGTAGTTTCGGGAATTGGCGGCTTCGGCGGTTTGTTTCAGCCTGATTTAGCCGGTATGAATACCCCGGTTTTTGTCAGCGGAACCGATGGCGTAGGCACAAAACTGAAAATCGCTTTTTTGATGGACAAGCACGATACCATCGGAATCGACTGCGTTGCCATGTGCGTGAACGATGTCGTGTGCTGTGGTGCCAAACCGCTTTTCTTCCTGGACTATCTTGCTGTGGGCAAGAATTATCCTGAGAAAGTCGCACAGGTTGTTTCCGGCGTAGCGGATGGATGCGTACAGTCGGGCTGCGCGCTGGTGGGAGGAGAAACCGCAGAAATGCCGGGATTCTATCCTACGGATGAATACGATCTGGCAGGCTTTTCCGTCGGTATGGTCGACCGGGACAAAATCATTGACGGCTCACAAATCGAAATCGGTGACGCGCTGGTCGGCCTGCAGTCTTCCGGCGTCCATTCCAATGGCTTCTCACTTGTCCGCAAGGTTTTCAATATCAGTGAGAAAAATATCAACATGTATCTTGATGACTTGGGACACACACTTGGCGAAGAGCTTTTAACGCCGACAAAAATCTATGTAAAACCGGTGCTTGCCCTGCTTGAGAAATATCAGATCAAGGCAATCTCCCATATCACCGGCGGCGGATTCTATGAAAATATCCCGCGTATGCTCAAACCGGATACCACCGCGAAAATCGAACTGGCTTCCCTGCCGAAGCTGCCCGTATTTTCCCTTTTACAGCGTCAGGGCAACATTCCGGAACGTGAAATGTACAACACCTTTAACATGGGAATTGGTATGTGCATGGCGGTCCCGAAGGAGCAGGCGAATCAGATTGCGGAAGACCTCAACGCAATGGGGCAGAAGGCCTGCGTAATCGGCAGCATTGTTTCCGGCGGGGAGGGCGTAACCCTATGCTGAACATTGCCGTTTTGGTTTCAGGCGGCGGCACAAATCTTCAGGCGCTGATCGACGCGCAGGCAAATTCGCAGATACCGGGCGGTAAAATCGCACTCGTCATTTCCAGCAAAGACGGCGCTTATGCGCTGGAGCGTGCAAAAAAAGCGGATATTCCATCGCAGGTACTTTTGCGTAAGCAGTACAATACCCAGCAGGGCTATGACGAGGCGCTGCTCGCTCTGCTTCAGGAGTATCGAATCGATTTGATCGTGCTTGCCGGATTTATGACCATTATCAGCGAAAATGTAATACGGCATTACGAAAATAGGATTATAAACGTCCATCCGGCGCTTATCCCGTCCTTCTGCGGGGAAGGCTACTACGGCTTACGCGTACATGAGGCGGCCTTGAAAAAGGGTGTGAAGCTGACCGGCGCAACCGTGCATTTTGTAAATGAAATCTGCGACGGCGGTCCGATTATTCTGCAAAAAGCCGTTGAAATATTACCGGACGATACTCCGGAAACTCTGCAGCGCAGAGTGATGGAACAGGCGGAATGGAAGCTCCTTCCCAAAGCGGTCACACTGTTCTGTCAGGGAAAAATAAGCGTTAAAAACGGAAAGACGACTATAAAAGGAGAATGCGGAAATGATTGAAATTCAAAAAGAACTGAGCTCCAATTCCTATCCCGGCCGCGGGATTATTCTTGGCAGAAGCGAAGACGGAAACTTCGCGGTGATTGCTTATTTTATCATGGGCCGCAGTGAAAACAGCCGCAACCGTGTATTTGTTGAGGATGGCGACGGCATCCGAACAGAAGCTTTTGACCCGGCTAAGCTGGTTGATCCTTCGCTCATTATCTATTCTCCTGTACGTGTGCTGAACCAGATGACCATTGTTACGAACGGCGATCAGACCGACACGGTTTATGATTATATGAAACGCGGAA
>DATAML010000172.1:0-12291 GCA_036260545.1 Caproiciproducens sp. | reverse complement strand
GATGCGGGACATCACAAAAACTTTTCCCGGCGTCAAGGCTTTGGACCACGCGCAGCTGACACTGCGCAAGGGTGAGATTCACGCTCTGATGGGAGAAAACGGAGCGGGAAAATCCACCATCATCAAGTGTCTGACCGGCGTGCATGAGCGCGACGCGGGTGAAATTCACATGGAGGGTATTGAGGGGAATATTTACAACCATTCCACACAGGACGCCCAGAGCATCGGAATTGCAACGGTGTATCAGGAGGTTAACCTGTGCCCCAATCTGAGTGTGGCGGAAAATCTGTTCATCGGCAGGGAGCCGCGCACAAAAATCGGAACCATCAACTGGAAGGTCATGAATCAAAAGGCCAAGAAAATCATGGAGGATTTCCAGATTTCTCTGGATGTAACCAATACATTGGAAAATTATTCCCTCGCAATCCAGCAGATGGTGGCAATCGCCCGTGCGGTGGATATGGATTGCAGGGTACTGATTTTAGATGAACCCACTTCGTCTCTGGATGATTCCGAAGTTGCCAAACTGTTCAGCCTGATGCGCAGTCTGAAGGAGCGCGGCGTAGCAATTCTGTTCGTCACACATTTTCTGGACCAGGTGTACGAGGTATGCGACCGCATTACGGTAATGCGCAACGGCAAGTTTGTTGGGGAATACCCTGTGGCCGACCTGCCGCGCGTTAAGCTGGTAGCCGCCATGCTGGGCAAGGATTTCGACGACCTGGCCTCCATCAAGCCGGAAGGCGGCGTTACACAGAGCGACGAGCTGGTGGTGGACGCGGAAAATCTGAGCCACCGTGGAACCATCAAGCCGTTTGATTTCCGGATTCACAGGGGCGAGGTCGTAGGCCTTACCGGGCTGCTCGGCAGCGGGCGCAGCGAAATGGTGCGCTGCATCTACGGCGCGGACAAAGCGCAGACCGGTTTCCTGAAATTCAAGAACAAGGCAATGAAAATCAGCGCACCCATTGATTCCATTAAGGCCGGAATGGGCTTTTTGCCGGACGACCGCAAGGCGGACGGCTGCATTGGGGACCTTTCCGTGCGCGAAAACATCATTCTGGCACTGCAGGCTCGGCAGGGCATGTTCAAGACGCTGCCCAAGTCCAAACAGAACGAGCTGGCGGATCAGTTTATCGATATGCTGAACATTAAAACAGCATCCCGTGAAACGCCTCTGTGCCAGCTTTCGGGCGGCAATCAGCAGAAGGTCATTCTGGCACGCTGGCTATGCACACACCCGGATTTTCTGATTCTGGACGAACCCACGCGCGGAATTGACATCGGCACCAAGACGGAATTCCAGAAGCTGGTGCTGAAATTCGCTTCGGAAGGAATGAGCGTGATATTTATTTCCTCTGAGATTGAGGAGATGCTCCGCACCTGCTCGCGGATGTGCGTAATGCGCGACGGAGCCAAGGTTGGAGAAATCGAAGGAGAAATGACGCAGGAAAGCGTCATGGCAGCCATTGCCGGAGGTGAAAAACAGTGACTGTTCTAAAAAGGATCACAAAGTTTAAACTGTTTATGCCAATTTTCTGCATGATACTGGTTCTTCTGATTAATCTTATTAAAAGCCCGACTTTCTTTAATATTGCCATTAACAACGGCGTCCTTTACGGGCGTCTGATTGATATTCTGAACCGCGGCAGTGAAATTGCCATTCTCGCGGTCGGCCAGACCCTTGTGGTGGCTGTCTCCGCCGGTACCGATATTTCGGTCGGCTCGGTCATGAGCCTCGCGGCCTGCGGAAGCTGCACGCTGCTGGCCGGTTACGGCGTTAACAGCACCAGCACGCTGATGATGCCCATGGCAGTCGGTATGCTGGGCGGTATCCTGCTGGGCGGCCTGTGCGGCGCGTTCAACGGGACGCTGGTTTCCAAGCTCAAAATTCAGCCTATGGTAGCCACCCTGATTCTCTTTACGGCAGCCCGCGCGATCGGACTTCTGCTGTGCAACAATCAAATCACCTACATACGCTATGAGCCTTACCGTTACCTCGGCAACTTTCTGCCGGGCGTGCCGGTCCCGACGCCGATTTTCGTAACCATCCTCGTCATAACCGTCGTCGTCCTGTTCCTGAACAAAACTTCACTGGGGCTTTATATTCAGGCCGTCGGCGTCAACGCGCGGGCTTCCCGGATTTCCGGAATCAATTCCGACAGCATCTGCTTTTTGTGCTACCTGATTTGCGGCTTGTGCGCGGGTATCGCCGGAATTGTCACCTCCTCACGCATTTATTCTGCGGACTCAAACAACATCGGCCTCAACTATGAGCTGGACGCGATTCTCGCCGTGGCGCTGGGCGGAAACAGCCTTGCGGGCGGCAAATTCACCATGGCCGGTTCCATCATCGGAGCCTATACCATTCAGGCCATTACCACAACCCTGCTCGCCATGGGTGTTTCCACCGACCAGGCTCCTGTGGTCAAGGCGATTATCGTCGTGATTATCGTTGTGGTGCAGGCTCCTGTGTTCAAGGCATGGATGGAAAACCGCACGGCACGGCGCCAGGCCCGGGCCGGCGCATCTGCTTTTAAGAAAAGGGAGGCCGTGTAAACAATGGATAAGAAATTGACCGCTGCCTCCTCCAGGCGCAGCCTTGGCGGACATACGCTGCTGCTGTTAATCACTGTCATCCTGTTCGTCGTCATGTACGGTATCGGCTGCATTATTTATGATGACAAGGGTTTTTCCCATACGCAGACCTTCCTGAATCTTCTGATTACAAATGCCGGTCTGATTTGCGTGGCGTGCGGCATGACCTGCGTTATGCTGACTGCCGGAATCGATATCTCCGTCGGCTCCCTGATAGCCATGGACTGCATGATCCTGGCCTTCGGCATGGGCGTCAGAGGTCTCCCCTGCATTCCGCTGATGATTCTGGTGCTGGTCATCGGGATCGTGTTCGGGCTGGTACAGGGCTTTCTCGTGGGCTACATGCAGATTCAGCCCTTCATTGTCACCATGGCCGGCCTGTTCTTTGCCCGCGGCATGACGGCGGTCATCTGCACAGACCAGATTTCCATTACCCAACAGGCCAATCCCACCTTCTACGCCTGGGCGAACGCGAAAATTTTCCTGCCGGCCTTTTTGGGTTACTCCAACAACCGCGGCAAGGTTCAGGTTCCGTTTATCCGCCCGACCGTCATTATTGCCCTTGTGGTGGTTATCCTGATTTTCCTGCTTTTAAAATACACCAAATTCGGCCGTGAGCTGTACGCGGTGGGCGGCAACGAAACATCCGCCGCGATGATGGGTCTGAACGTCAAACGCACCAAGCTGATGGCCTATATGCTCTCCTCGTTCCTGTGCTCCATCGGCGGCATCTGCTACTGCCTGAACACCATGTCCGGCTCCGTACAGCAGGCAACGGGCTTTGAAATGGACGCCATCGCCTCCTCTGTCATCGGCGGCACCCTGCTCACCGGCGGCGTGGGAAATGTAATCGGTTCCCTGTTCGGCGTGCTTATCACAGGTACCATTCACACGCTGGTTACCACAAACGGCAAGCTGCTCTCAAGCTGGGCCAATATTGCCACGGCTGCCCTGCTGTGCTTCTTTATCGTCCTTCAGAGCATTTTCGCCTATGTAAAAAATCGCAGCAAATGACAGAAAGGACTGTGTACAATGGAAAACGACACGATCAGGAGCGCGGTTCTGAACGGAAAAACAACTCTTGGCATTGAGCTTGGCTCAACAAAAATCAAGGCAGTCCTTCTGACGGAGGACTTTGTCCCGGCGGCCTCCGGAAGTCACGATTGGGCAAGCGCCTGTGAAAACGGCATCTGGACCTATGCGCTGGAGGATGTGTGGAGGGGCCTGCAAAGCTGCTACCGCAGCCTGGTTTGTGACGTGAAGAAGCGGTACGGCGTGGAGCTGACAAAAATCGGCTGCATCGGCTTTTCCGCAATGATGCACGGCTACCTCCCGTTCGACCGGGACGGCCGTTTGCTGACGCCCTTCCGCACCTGGCAGAACACAATTACCGGACCTGCCTCGGCGGAGCTTTCCGAAGCCTTCCGGTTTAACATTCCCCAGCGCTGGAGCATCGCCCACCTGTATCAGGCCATCCTGAACGGCGAAGAGCATGTAAAGGACATCAGCTTTTTAACCACGCTGTCCGGATACGTGCACTGGCAGCTGACCGGTCGGAAGGTACTTGGAATCGGAGACGCCTCCGGGATGTTTCCCATTGACAGCATGACAAACGATTATGACGCCGGCATGCTCCGGACTTTTCATAATAAAATTTCCTCCCGATATTCCTGGAATCTGAAAAAGCTCCTGCCCCGTGTTCTTCTTGCCGGTAAGGATGCGGGCGTCCTCACGGAGGACGGTGCAAAATTGTTGGACCCTTCCGGCAGGCTGCAGGCGGGTATTCCCGTCTGCCCTCCCGAAGGGGACGCAGGAACCGGAATGGTCGCCACAAACTCCGTGGGTGTGCGTACGGGCAATGTTTCCGCCGGAACATCCATATTTTCCATGGTGGTTCTGGAGCATTCTCTTGCCAGCTACTATCCGGAGATTGATATGGTCACTACACCCACCGGAGAACCCGTCGCTATGGTTCATTGCAACAACTGTACCAGCGACATGAACGCATGGGTTCGTGTACTGGGTGAATTTGCGGAAATGATGGACGTCTCCGCGGGAATGGACGAAATCTACCCTAAATTTTATCGAAAGGCCCTGGAGGGCGATCCGGACTGCGGGGGCCTGCTGCTTTACAATTATCTGGCCGGCGAACCGGTTGCCGGAGTCACAGAGGGATATCCCATGCTGATCCGCTCCCCCGGCAGCCGCTTTACACTGGCAAATTTCTGCCGGGCAAGCATCTACTCCACACTGGCTACGCTAAAGATCGGAATGGATATCCTGGCAAATGAAAACGTCACGGTGGAACGCCTTACAGGGCATGGCGGCCTGTTCCGCCATGCAGACATCGGCGCAAGGTTTCTTGCCGCCGCGGTCAGCGCGCCGGTCTCCACCATGGAAACCGCCTCGGTGGGCGGACCTTACGGCATGGCGCTGCTGGCTGCCTACACCATGGACAGAGCCGGCGGCGAGCGTCTGGAGGATTTTCTTTCAAGACGTGTCTATGCGTCGGTAAAAGTAACGGTTACCAAACCGGACGCTGCCGATGTCATCGGCTTTGCGGCTTTTCTGAATCATTTCAAAACCGGCCTTGCCGTGGAAAAGGCAGCGGAAGACAGTTTAAACATTTAAGAATCGAGGATGAATATGCTGAAAGATTATGAATTCTGGTTTGTGGTGGGTTCGCAATCGCTGTACGGGCCCGAGGTGCTGGAAGCCGTGGCGGAACGCGCCCAAAAGATGGCGGAGAAGCTCAGCGGGGCACAAAATATTCCCTGTAAAATCGTCTACAAGATCACCGTAAAAACAGAAGCGGAATGCACACGGGTGATGAAGGATGCCAATAACGACGACCGATGCGCCGGAGTAATTACATGGTGCCATACCTTCTCCCCCTCAAAGATGTGGATCCACGGTCTCCAGCTTCTGCAAAAGCCCTGGTGTCACCTGGCCACCCAGTATAACCGCCACATTCCCAATGAGGAAATGGACATGGATTACATGAATCTGAACCAGTCCGCCCACGGGGACAGGGAGCATGGGTTTATCGGCGCCCGCATGCGTCTTGCCAGAAAGGTGGTTGTCGGTTACTGGGAGGATTCGGAGGTTCAAAAAGAACTTGGGGACTGGATGCGCAGCGCGGCCGGCACAGCTTTTTCCAGGAATCTGAGACTGATTCGTTTTGGCGACAATATGCGGGACGTAGCAGTCACGGAAGGCGACAAGGTGGAAGCCGAAATCAAGCTGGGCTGGCAGGTGGATTACTGGCCGGTGGGTCATCTGGTTGAAGTCATGAACTCAGTTACCGAAGCGGACGTTGACGCAAAGATGGCTGAATATCAAAAACGCTATCTTCTTCCTGAAAGCGGATTGGATTCCGTGCGCTATCAGGCAAAAGAAGAAATTGCCATCCGCAGAATCACGGAACGGGAAGGCGCCAAAGGCTTTGTTACCAACTTTCAGGACCTTTACGGAATGAAGCAGCTTCCGGGATTGGCTTCTCAGAACGCCATGGCGGACGGATTGGGCTTTGGAGCGGAAGGCGACTGGAAAATGTCCGGCATGACCGCAATTGTGAAGGCAATCGCAGAGGGGCTGCCGGGTGGTACCTCTTTCATGGAAGACTATAATTATGATCTTGAGCCGGGAAAAGAACTCTCACTCGGCGCGCACATGCTGGAAGTATGTCCCTCTGTTGCGGCTGAAAAGCCCCGCATTGAAATCCACCCGCTGGGTATCGGCGACCGGGAGCCTCCGGCGCGTCTGGTATTTGAGGGGGCGGCCGGAAAGGGTATCGTCATCTCTTTAATTGACATGGGCGGCAGAATGCGGCTGATTGTTCAGGATGTGGAATGCATTAAGCCCACAATGAAAATGCCAAACCTGCCGGTAGCCAGAGTCATGTGGAAACCGGAACCGGACCTGTTGACCGGCCTGAAATGCTGGATTCTGTCCGGCGGCGCTCATCACAGCGTCCTGACCACGCAGATCAACGCCACCATCATGGAGGACTGGGCGGAAATCATGGACATTGAGTATATCCATATTGGCAGGGAAACCACCGCAGAGAGCCTGAAGCAACAGCTGTTTTTGAACGACCTGGCATGGAAGCTGAAATAAGGGGGTCGCGGGATGCTTGAAGAATTAAAAAGGACTGTGTGCGACGCGAATTTAGAGCTTCCAAAGTTCAAGATGGTAACATTCACCTGGGGCAACGTATCCGGCATCGACCGGGAAACCGGTCTGGTTGTCATAAAGCCCTCCGGTGTGGCATATGACAACATGCAGCCGGAGGACATGGCAGTGGTTGACCTTAACGGCAACCAGTTGGAAGGAAAATACAAACCATCCAGCGATACCGCCACCCACCTTGTACTTTACAAAGCTTGGCCCCAGCTGGGCGGCATCGTACATACGCACTCCCGCTGGGCCACCAGCTTTGCTCAGGCGGGACGTGGGATTCCGGCGTTGGGGACTACGCAGGGGGATTATTTTCACGGTGAGATTCCCTGTACCCGCAGGATGCGTCCCAATGAGATTGGGACGCCCTGCGACAAGGGTTCGGAAAGTCCTTACGAACGGGAAACCGGCAATGTCATTCTGGAGACATTTGCTCAACTGGGCATCCGCCCCGAAGAAATTCCGGGCGTAGTGGTTCACAGCCACGGCCCCTTTGCGTGGGGAACGGACCCGCTTGACGCCGTACACAACGCTGTTGTAATGGAAGAGGTAGCATTTATGGACTTTCACTCCATGATGCTGGAAACCAGCCTCCCCCCCATGCAGCAGGAGCTCTTGGATAAGCATTATCTTCGCAAGCACGGCGTTAATGCCTACTACGGCCAGGATAAATAAACTAGCAGAGGCTGTTGTAAAACACCTTGCTGAAAAACAATACACAAAATGCGCCTTGTTTTGGCTATGGAAAGCCATTTCAAAGCGCATTTTTTATTCGTTAAACTGCTCTATTGTGAGGTATGGAATCATGTTATAAATATTCGTCCAAAGCTGCACCTCATTTCTATGAAAAAATCCGGATATGATTACGCGGCATAAGCTGCTTTCCCATAATTTTGCTGCAATAACAAAAAGGCACCACATAGTTCTATGTGATCTCATTTCGGCGCGCTATTCGATTGTAAGGTTTCCAAATCCTCTTCAAAGTTATGGATGGCTTTGGCTATGAAAACAAGTTCAGGATTGTCTTCGCTTTTACCGGCCTGCAGTTTTCTTATCTTTAAATTTTTGAAGCTGTCCAGCATTTTTTCTGTCCTTCTTCTCATGTTCTGGGATTGATCTGCAGATTCATTCTTTCTATCCGGCTGCAAATTATAGCAGTATGTCATCTTCATCACCTCATTCTCATAGTAGACTGATTTTGTTCAGACGAGGTTATAAAAAAGTTAAAACGTACAGACAAATCCAAACCTGCTCCGTACTTGCATTGACATAATTATCATTCATTAGCCCCCTAAAGGCCGGGTTTTCCGCGCCTTTGATTAAAAGCCGGAATCAGACTGACGTAAATTCAGGATTATGCAGGGAGAAATTAATGTCCCCCCGGCTTCGGAATTTTCATCCGCCGCCGGGGGAATCCGTCTGTTTTAATTCAAGCTGCTCCTGCTATTTGACACTGACCACATAAAGCCGGAACAACACGCCGTCCACAGTAATGTACAAACCGGTGGTGCCGCCCTTTACCGCCCGGAAGCCAAGCAAATAGCTGTCGGGACTGCTTCCGCTGCCTGCGAGCTTTTTGAGCATGGTAGTCACAACGGAGCTGCTGCCCGCGCTGTATACAATCTTTGCATTATGCGGCACGGCAACCCTGGCCCAATAAACATCTCCAACCTTCTTTGCAACGCCTGAGGTCGTATCGCTCTTGACCGGGCATGGACCGAGCTTCACTGTGAAAAGCAAAGTCACGCGGCCGTTTACGGTTGCGTAAATGCCGGTCGTACCGCCCTGCGAGCCAACAACACCGCAGACCTGCAGTACGATTTGCTTTGTGACCGGATCCCAGTCTTTGACCAGGTTAATAATGGCAATAGCGCCGTTGCCCTGGCTTATAATCGGTTTTTCGTCACAGGTAACCGTAAAGTTCCGGATGCTGCCTGCAGCCAGCGGAATGTTTTCGCCGCTAAGAGTTGAGATCGTGGCCGGAACATTTACGGAGCTTGTGCCGGACGGACTTTTTTTGCTGCCGCTGTCACCGCCGTCGTTGTCGCCGGTATCTCCCGTGGGGAGGGTGCTGTAGTTGACCTTATACGACGGGTCATATGCGGGCTTGAGCGCGCTGCGGTCGAAATCAGCCTTTTTAGAATGGTCGGCCAAAATTACGCCGCGGTACGCTGGAATGGTAATTTCCACGCTTCCGCCGCTGACCGTATACTTTTTGCCGGTAATCAGGTCTGTGAATTCTCCATCTTTTACCGCGGAGGATACATCCAGCGTAACGGTTTTATCGGATTCGGTACGGTTGGCCGCGATCACCATCTGATCGCTGCCGTCCTTGCGGGCGTAGGAGATAATATCGTCGTCATTCGCATCCAGAGGTATGATTTCCCCGCGCTGCAGTGCATTGTACTGACGGCGGATCGCCGCCAGATTCGCATACCACTCCACCGTATCCCTGCTGCCTTCGCCCCACGCCATGGCACGGCGGCAGTCGGGGTCATCCGCACCAACCATCTGCAGCTCATCGCCGTAATAGATCGTAGGCGCGCCCGGATATGTCATCTGGAGCAGCGATACCATGTATTGAAGCTGCTTGGCCTTGTCGGAAGTACCCGCCGCAGTCGGGAACGCTTTCTTGATATCAGAACCGTCGTTCCGGTCTTCCGCGACGCCGTCAAGAGAGGATATCAGCCTGGGCGTATCGTGGGAACCGACCAGGTTCATCATGGCCTGGAAGGCTTCGTCCGGATATCTCTCACGCATTTTTTCAAGGTTCTTCGTGGCGGTTTCCGAAGTATCGGTTCCGCGGGCAAAATTCAGTACCGCGTTGCGGTACACGTAGTTCATTACGGAATCGTACATATCTCCCAGTAAATATTTTGTGGAATCGCCCCACAGCTCGCCAATGATGACATTGTCCGAATTCAGGGCTTTGACCGAGGTGCGCAGATGCTGCCAGGTTTCGTCGGAAACGCCGTCCGCAACATCAAGCCGCCACCCGTTGCTTCCTCTGGAAATCCAATAGCTTGCCGCACTGTCCGGGCCTTCTATGATTTTGCCTGCCCAACCCGGAGTCTGGTACTCGGAATCGTTCGTGGACTTAATTTCCGGCATGCTGTTGTAACCGGCCCAGCAGTCGTATTTGTAAACGCCTTTGCCCTGACGGTCTCCCATTTTGTCGCCGGAAAGCACTTTGCCATCCGAATCCACGCTCCAGGAAAAGTATTGATTTTGGATATTGAACCACTGGGTATAGGTATAATCTCTTACACCGAGCTTTCCGAAGTATGCTTTCGCCGCGGCTTCCGCCTGCGCCTGATCCAGCTTTTTCTCGTTCATCTGGTCATACACATACGCCCAGTAAGGGTACGCACCGACTTTATCGCTCTTGCCGACATAGCGGTAATAGCGGTCAAAATAAACCGAGTCGTCGGCAACATGATTATAAACGCCGTCCAGTATGATCTTCATTCCGTTTTGCTTTGCGGTTTGAACGAGCTTGGAGAAATCACCCTCCGTGCCGAGAATCGGGTCGATCCTGCTGTAATCGGAGGTGTCGTAGCGATGACTGGAAATAGAATTAAGAACGGGGTTGATATAAATGCAGTTTACGCCGAGCGCTTTCAGGTAACCGATGCGCTGGGTAATGCCCTCCAGATCCCCGCCGTAGATTTCATCGCCGAACGTCCCGTTGCCTTTAATCGCCTGGGTAGGATAGTCCGGGTCTTTTTCACGGTCCGGATTTTCCGGATAGCTGTACCAGTCATAGCCCTTCATATCCTCAACGAATTCATAGTTTGCGCTTCCGCGCGCATGAACCTGCGCGTGGTCGTTCGACCGGTTTCCGTCGTTAAAGCGGTCAGGGAATATCTGATAAATTACGGCGCCCTTCATCCAGTCCGGCGTTTTGAAATCCTTGCTGTAAATTACCAGATCGTAAGATTTCCCTTCCCCGAAGTTGGACACCCGGCCTTTTCCGTAAAAGCCGTCGTCGTCATTGTACAGCTGGATCTGTGAGCCGAAATGCAGAACAAAATAATAGGTATACTGACCGATTTTGTTCCAGGACTTGGTAACAGTCCAGGTTTTCGTGCCGCCGGAAGAAGCGCCGGGGTCCATAGAAACTTTTTCGGATACTGGCCCGTTGATCATCATGTCAACGCCGTCCACATCTGTGCCTGTCTGGATGCCGAAGTTGACGTTTTGCCCCGTCTTTACCGCGCCGTATATGCTCTTGCATTTCGTATCCTGCGTATTATAGCACACCTTTGAGCTGTCGATCTTCGTATCGGAAGAATCACAATAGCACAGGCCGGTATTGGTATCATAGTAGAAGGTTACTTCCTTTGGGTTGTTCAGTACAAACGCGTCAACTGTATTTTTATCCGGGTCGCCCACTGAAATCGTATAAGGTCCATGGGTACCCTTTGCCAGCTTCAGTGCCGCGGTATAAACTCCGTTCAGACCCAGGTCGTTCATTTTGACCTTATCGCCGTCGCTGCATAATTCGATGGTCTTAAATGAATAATTCAGCGACGATTTCGACAGGTGGCTGAAATCGCTGTAATACAGATCAATTTCAGTCGTCCCCTTCGGTACGTTCAGAACGATATTGCTGCCGCCTGATTCACCGTTTGTACCGTAATTTTCGCCCCAGCCTTTATCAATGGCGACCTTATAGGGATATTGCTTCGGGCTAAGATTGGTCATATGGAATGTATAAAGGCCGTTGCCCTTATATTCCATCCTGTCCCTTCCCGGGTTCCAGTTGTCGGAGGAAACCGTGTACCATTCGCCGGGAATATACACATTGCGGCCCTCAAATTTCTGTTTGTCAAAAACAGCATATTTTGTACCGCCCGCATCGTTTGTTGTAACGTTGTCCGGAATCACCGTTTTGCCGTCAACCAGAAACACATAATCGATTTTTACAGCATCGTCTCCAAACCACAGTTGGGAAGACAAAAAGCTCTTATTTTTTGAGTTATAATCCAGATCGATGGTTTTTGCGTAATCCATGGCGCCGTCTCTGCCATATTTTACGCTTGCCTTTGCCGGAACGGTGCTCCCTGTTACCGGCAGGCTGAAGGAAACCGTACCGTTATTATTTTGCACCGCCCCGCTTGGTACCGGTCCCGGAATCGGTTCCGAACCGCTCAAAATTTTTGAGAGGTCATCCGGGTTATTGATCGTATCGAGTACGTCGAGCTTCGCTGCACCTTGGTCATCTGTCGCGCCGGAAGTGTCCATCAGGAAGGTAACCGCTTTTTTCCCGTTTACCGTAAACTCCTTGTTGCCTGAGCTGAACGGGGTGCTTTCAATCCAGTATTTATTCTCAAATACGATTTTGTATTCATAACTTCCCGAGTCAAAGAACTGGGTATAAGCATATAATTGTGGGCCGATAGGCTTGAATTCCCAGCCTTCTGTAAGCTTTTCGTTCCAATTATCGCTATTATTACCGCGTACCGTTCCGATCAACTGTATCTTTGCGGTAAACGGGCTTTCTTTCACATT
>DATAML010000169.1:0-5069 GCA_036260545.1 Caproiciproducens sp. | reverse complement strand
ATAAAACATCGAGATCACGGATAAAATGGCAAAAGGCGGAAGTAAAGTGGACAGTAGCGCCACCGCCGCTCCGGCCGGTCCCGCCAGACGATAGCCTACCAGTACGGAAGCATCCACCACCATCGGCCCGGGCAGCGTCTGTGAAATCGCTACAATATCCAGCATTTCGTCCTCGTTTATCCAACGCAGTTCGTCTACAAACTTCTTTTTCATCAGCGGTACAATGACATATCCGCCGCCAAAGGTAAACGCACTTACTGAAAATGTAGATAAAAATAATTTCTGATAAAATTCAAAATTTTTCTCCAATAAAAGGCCCCCTGAATTTTTCTAAGTTTATTATACCCCTCTTCCATTTCCAGTAAATTAAATCCAAGTAACATTATAGGATAATCCCAAAAATAATTTCTAGAAAGCTATTGACTCTTACGTTACGTCATAGTGTATGGTATAATCATCAACAAAAAGAGAGGGTTCTCAATTACTCGGTCAAAATCCTTAAAGAAAATACGGAGGGGTGCTCGGAATGAAAATCAACGAGGTGGCCAAACTCACCGGCGTTACCGTAAGAACACTGCATTATTACGATGAAATTGGGCTGTTAAAGCCCGCAGAGGTAACGGAAAGCGGCTACCGGCTGTATGACAGCGATTCGCTTTGCAGACTGCAGCAGATTCTGCTGCTGCGGGAGCTTGACTTTCCGCTCGATGAAATTCAGGAGATTCTGAAAAATCCTGCTTTTGACCAAACCGACGCGCTGAAAAAGCACAGGGAACTGCTTATCAAGAAGCGCGAACACTTTGACGATCTGATCGGTCTTGTTGACAAAATCATGAAGGGGGAAAACACTTTGAGCTTTCAAGAATTTGATCAAACGGAGATGGAAAACATGAAAAAACAGTATGCAGCCGAAGTAAAAGAACGCTGGGGCAGCACAGACGCTTATCGGGAATACGAGGAAAAGTCCGGCAGCTACGACGAACCAAAGTGGCAGCAGATCGGCGCAGAGGGCGACGCGATTCTAAAGGCTTTTGCCCAAAGCAGGAACAAACCGGCCGACAGCGCAGAAGTGCAGGCGCTTGTAAAGCAGTGGCAGGATTACATTACCGCCCGCTTCTACAGCTGCACCGATGAAATTTTGGCGGGTCTCGGACAAATGTACACGGGGGACGAACGTTTTAAGAAAAACATCGACCGCAACGGCAGCGGCACGGCAGAATTTATGGCAAAGGCGATAGCAGTTTACTGCAATCGGGATAAGTAAATCATAAAAATACCGCACACTGACAGAAGAGCGCTCCCTCCCGCATGGGAAGGAACGCTCGTTATTATAAAAGTGACAATAAAATCAGGATAACCGGTTTTTAAAATCCTCATAGCCAAAGGATTTTATGATGCGAATCTGCTTCTGCCGGTCGATTACCGCAATGGAAGGGAGATTCATCCCATTGAAGGTATTGTTTTTTACCATGGAATAATGGGCCATATCGCAGAATACCAGCCGGTCGCCCGGCTTTAACGGACGGTCGAACGAGTAATCGCCGATGATGTCGCCCGCAAGACAGGTGGGGCCGCCCAGGCGGCTGGTGTAGGGCTTTACGCCGGGCATGTCCGCGTCAAGGATATTGGGGCGATAGGGCATTTCAAGAACGTCCGGCATATGGCAGGCGGCGGAGGCATCCAGAATCACATTCGTAATTCCGTTCTCCATGACCTCCAGCACAGTGGAAACCAGAAAGCCGGTATTGAGCACGACCGCCTCCCCCGGCTCCAGATAAACCTGTACCCCGTACTTCTCCTGCATCCGCCGGATGCAGGCAATCAGCCTTTCCACATCGTAGTCCGGCCGGGTGATGTGGTGGCCGCCGCCGAAATTCAGCCATTTCATGCGGTGCAAATAAGAGCCGAATTTCTCCTCCACAACATCCAGTGTCGTCTCCAGCGCGTCCGCGTTCTGCTCGCAGAGCGTATGGAAATGAAGCCCCTGAATTCCCTCCAGCAGGTCGGGGCGGAACTGTCGCGCCATTACACCGAGCCGCGAGCCGGGCGCACAGGGGTCATAAATGGCGTGCTCCTGCGTGGAGCATTCCGGATTGATGCGGAGCCCGCACGAGCGCCCGGCGGCCAGCGCACGGTCTTTAAATTTCATCCACTGACCAAACGAATTGAAGACGATATGGTCGCACAGGGAAAGGATTTCCCCGAACTCGCCGTCCGTATAAGCCGGGGAGAAAATATGGTTCTCCTTCCCCATTTCCTCCTGACCAAGCCGCGCCTCGAACAGGCCGCTGGCGGTCGTGCCGAAAAGATACCGGCTGATGAGCGGGTACAGCGAAAACATGGAGAAGGCTTTCTGTGCAAGCAGAATACGGCAGCCCGTGCGTTCCTGTACCCCTTGGAGGATTTCAAGGTTTTTTACGAGGAGGGTCTCATCCACAGCATAACAGGGCGTTGGAAGCTGGTGGAAAATGTCAAGATCCATCACTTATTCCACCAGTTCAGGCTGAAAACTCTCCTGCCAGGGCAGTCCCCATTTGTTCAGCTCTTCCATATACGGATCGGGATCAAACTCCTCGATGTTATGCACACCGGGCTTGTTCCATTTTCCGGTCATCAGCATCATGGCGCCGATCATGGCGGGCACGCCGGTCGTATAGGAAATGGCCTGCGAGCCCACCTCTCTGTAGCACTCCTGATGGTCGCAGACATTATAAAGATAATAGGTCTTGTCCTTGCCGTCCTTTTTGCCGCGGAAAATGCAGCCGATGTTGGTTTTGCCTTTGGTTCTGGGGCCGAGGGAGGCCGGATCCGGCAGAACCGCCTTTAAGAACTGGAGCGGAACGATTTCCTTGCCCTCAAACAGAATAGGCTCAATGGAGGTCATGCCGACGTTCTCCAGACACTTCAGATGCGTAAGATAGCTCTGCCCAAAGGTCATAAAAAAGCGGATGCGCCGGATTCCTTTGATATTGAGCGCCAGCGACTCCAGCTCCTCGTGGTGGAGCAGGTACATATCCTTGGGGCCGATCTCCGGGAAATTATAGACGCGCTTGATCTCCATGGGCTCGGTTTCCACCCATTTTCCGTCCTCCCAATAGCTGCCCTTTGCGCTTACCTCGCGAATATTAATTTCGGGATTGAAATTGGTCGCGAACGGATAGCCGTGGTCACCCGCGTTGGCGTCGAGAATATCGATCTGATTGATCTCATCAAACTGGTGCTTCTGTGCGTAGGCAGAGAACACCCCGGTCACACCCGGATCAAAGCCGCTGCCGAGCAAGGCGGTGATTCCCGCCTTTTCAAAGCGCTCCCGGTAGGCCCACTGCCATTTGTATTCGAATTTTGCAACGTCCACCGGCTCATAGTTCGCGGTGTCCACATAATTGGTTTTTGTGGCAAGGCAGGCATCCATAATAGTGAGGTCCTGGTAAGGCAGAGCCAGGTTGAGCACCACGTCCGGTTTGAATTTTTCAATCAGTGCGACCAGTTCATCCACGTTGTCGGCATCGACCTGCGCCGTACTGATCTTTGTTTTTCCGCCGTCCAGCTTGGCCTTAAGCGCATCGCACTTGTTCTTTGTACGGCTGGCGATACAAACCTCGCTGAACACATCGCTGTTCTGGCAGCATTTATGAATGGCAACGCTCGCAACACCGCCGCACCCGATTACCAATACTTTTCCCATTGCAATAACCTCCTGATATTTTTCTTTCTGTACGGATTCCCTGCTGTCATTTTTCCCATTTTTTCCGTAAGCTTTCCGCTTTTCCTGAAAAACAAAAAACTCAAGCGGATACGGCATTGCCGTTCATCCACTTGAGTACAATTCTACAATCATAAGCAATAAACGGAATACCCCTGCGGGCAGCCATTTATTCTTTAAAAATGCAGAAATCAGAGTCTATATAGCAAGAACTTACTTTTACTACTCTTATTGATCGTTTCACAAGTGTGATGTGCGGCACCGCACACGGTTTTAAGTAACCAACTCATAAAATTTGAGCAAACGCTCAATCAATAAGGCAACGAAAGTTGCCAACCGGCATTTGACCTAGCTGTCCGTATGGCATTCTGTCCCTTTACCGGCGGTGCCGATAAAGAAATGGTCAAAAATTCTTCGCCTGCCTTTCGGCTTCCACCGGCCGGCACACGATAGGCTCATCTGCATTTTACAATGCAAGACAGATTCTACTACAAAAAAAGCAAAAAATCAAGAACTGTTTTATAATTTCACAATGGCAGCAATCTTGCTGCCTGACGAATTATTTTTTTACCTTAAGAACAGTAACGGCGGCATAATGCCGGATGGTAAAATGTTCCGGCGCAATTTTGTTCAGCAGTTCCCGATGTTCTTTTTCAAAATCCGCAATGTGTTTATCCGAGAGCGACGCGCCCACTCCGCGACACGCTTTCATTCTGCCGTTCCAGCTTTCCCGTGTAAAGGGCACCTCCAGATCATACAGAAATTCCGTCTCCTTCTCAAACATTTGATCATAGATTTCCGGGATAAAAACAGGCTGTTTGGTTGCATTTGCGCCGGACCAAACCGGATTATATTTTAGGACGAGGTTTTCGCTTGCCTCTGCGATTTTATCCTCTTGAGGAAGCCATACCATATATAAAACCACCAGACAGCCGCCCGGCTTCAGCATTTCTGTAATTTTCGGCATAACTTTAATATGGTCAAAATAAAAGAAGCACTGGCAGGCTGTAATGACGTCAAAAGTATTTTGCTGAAATTCCAATCTTTCCGCCGGGGAGACCAGATAATCAATTTTCATTCCGCATTCGTCGGTCAGCCTGCGCGCCTCGGCAATCTGATTTTCGGAAATATCGGTACCGGTAAACTGAGCGCCGTAACGGTGCATATTCCGGGGCAATACGCCGGTTCCGGTACCAAAATCCAGCACCTTCTGCCCTTTTACACACAGGCCCAAATCGGCAATCCTTTGGAAGAATTCCGCCGGATAAATATCCCTGTATTTTGCATAGTCGGCGGACACCCTGCCCCAGTCGTAACATTTTCCATGATCGATATTCTTATTTACCGGCATTGTCTTCCCACCTTA
>DATAML010000162.1:0-17522 GCA_036260545.1 Caproiciproducens sp. | reverse complement strand
CCCCTGTTTATTCTGTATGTACTGTTCAAGCCTGAAAACTGCTTTCCAGAATCTCCTGTGTGGTTTTCAGCCGCACAAACCGGCCGCCAAGCACCTCGTTGTGGTGCTCTATGATTTCGCCGGCCGTCAGTATACGGCTGTCGAACGTGGTGTGCGCGTCCTGAACCAGAACCGATTCATAGCCCATGCTGAACGCGCGGCGGCAGGTGGTATCCAGACAGAATTCCGTCTGCATTCCCGCAATGACCAGATTGGTAACTCCAAGGCCCTGCAGGACTTCCTGCAGATTTGTCCGGTAAAACGCGTCCCAGGTCGGTTTTTCAACCACCGGTTCCCCGTCCTTCGGCGCTATCTCACTGCAGATCTGCCATGTGGGTGTTCCCTTTGTATATTCATCCTCCGCCGTATGCTGTATATATACGACCGGTACGCCGCAGGCGCGCGCTTTCTCCAGTAAGGATATGATATTGTCAAGAACTAAACGGCCGCGAAAAGGAAACCGATCTTCATAAGAGAACATCGCTTCCTGAACATCAATGATAACCAAGGCGGTTTTACCCATTAAAATTCCTCCTGCCGGTTTTTATAATTTTTAAGGAACCTCCGAATAAACCGGATTATCGATCCTAATTTTTCAGCGGTTCCTTTTCTCCTGCTTAATATCTGCGTGCCCGTTTCCATGACCACAGGAGGATAATGAGCCCCATAATAAGCGCCAGTGAACTGAAGCCTTCCATTTATGATTCCTCCCCGTGACCAACCGGCAAAACTGCCGAAAACAGTACTGTTATTTTACGGATTCGTCGTAATGGGCGCGTTCGCCGCCGATAAACTTCGGCCTTGTTCGCGCACAGACCAGATTTGCTTCGCCGATTTGTTTAACGGACAGGCGCACCGGAACGGCAACTCTGGCAAGATGCATCCCAATCAGGGTATCGCCGATATCCATGCCGGCCTGTGCGGAAACTTCCTCAACGGCAACCGGATGCTCAAAAGCGGCATACGCCGCAGTTGCAAAGGAGCCGCCGGCTTTCGGCTGGGGAACGACGTTTACGATTTCGATGCGGTTTTTTACGGCCGCTTCCTTTTCTATGATAATCGCGCGGTTCAGGTGCTCGCAGCACTGCGCCGCCAGATAAAGCTTCTTTTCCTTCACAACATCGTAAATAGCCCCGAATACGGCGTTTGCGATCTCTACGCTGGACTCCGAGCCGATACGGTGCCCTCCGATCTCGCTGGAGGAACAGCCGACCACGAGAATATCTCCTTCGTTCAGCCCGGCGGCTTCAACCAGCTCTGTCACTGCGGTTTTTGCCTGCGCTGCAATTTCTTCAACCATTTTATCAGCTCCTTAATTTTATTCATTATAGTCTTTCAGCCGGTTCTTTTCAATATACGGAGCACATACAGCGATTTTTTTGCAGTAAGCGGGATTGCAGCGGCTGAAAAGCTCTTTTTATTTCTTTCATAAACAAAAAGAGCCGGAACGCAACAAACTAAGTTGCCATTTGGCAACCGTTTGGAACGTTCGACTCAAAACTTTCCAATGATTTATTTAATTAATACCCAAGCAGGAACATTAAACTCTCATAGCATCTTTATTATATATGCGTATTAAAAGAATGTCAATCACTTTTTACGAAATTTTCGGCGTTTTCATATGAAATCAGGCCACACTGTTACTTTTATGTCCCTGATAGAAATATGTCACGTCAATTTGCCGTTTTCACACCTCTTATTGCCGCCTCCAGGTATACGGCACCCGGAAAATGTGGTAGAATAACGGTAAAGATATGCAGGGAGGAGAAACGGCGTGGAAGGGAACCAACATGATCTGTCCGGGCATTATGCTTTGCCCGCCTGGCTGCTTGAAAAAAATATGGAGAACCCGCCCGCCCGCGGCTCCAAAGCCCATTTTATACGACGAACGCTCCGGCATCTCGCCGAACTGTTTGAAAACGAGCTGTTCTGCGAGCAGTATGCAGGAAAACCGCTGTTCCTGCAAAACATCGACCCGCGCGTAAAGCTGATCGTACTGCTTGCCTTTCTTGTGCTCTCCAATTTTATGGCAAATCCAGCGGTATTGCTGCTTCTGGCCGCGGTGCCGCTTTTCTACGCCGGACTGTCCGGCATTCCGGCAAGTACCTTTTCCCGCCGCATCTGGCTGTACCTGCCCCTTCTTATCCTTATCCTCTCTCTGCCGGGGGCTTCCAGCCTGCTTCTGAAGGGAAAACCGCTTTTTTATCTGGCGCAGCCCGGTGTTTTCGGTCTGAACGAAGGCCTGTACTTTTCGGCGGGCGGGATCACCGCCGCACTGCGCGCCGCACTGCGGGCGGGGATTTCGCTTTCGTTCGGTTTTTTGCTGCTGCTGACCACAAGATGGTCGCACATTACCGGGGCGCTTGCGTCGCTGCGCGCGCCGGAGGTGTTTGTGAACGTGCTGAATATGGCTTATCGGTATATTTTCGCCATTTCCGTTATGGCAGGTGATATGACGGAAGCAAGGTATTTGCGCACTGTGGGTGCGCTCAAGGCAAGCGAAAGCCGCCGTTTTACAGGGCATAACATCGCGCAGCTTTTCCTCAAATCCTACTTTCTGAGCGAAGAAGTCTACGAGGCCATGTGCTGCCGCGGATTTACCGGTAAATCATCCGGACTGCACTCATTCAAAGTAAGGAAGACCGACTGGATTTTTATCCTCAGCAATCTGCTGATTTTCCTGATTTTAATCGTCTGGGAGCGGATGATGTAAATAATACGAAACATTCCCCGTAGCGTAATACAATATTTATATTATACAGTTTGTATATAAATTCGTACAAAAAGACCTCCCAAATTTGGGAGGTCTTAAACTTCTCGAGGAGTTGTACGCAACTCCTATAATTGAAAAACACACAACTTACCGCACGCAGTAAGTATTTTTGTAGTATTCCTCCGGTTGAAACATTTCAGCCGGAGGTGTTTTTTATCGTTTTATTTTCAATCGGTATCGGCTGCCGCGGAAGAAGCGGAACCGGAGGAAGCCGAAGCCGTTGCCTGAACGGAAGCTCCCTGACGGATCAGCGCGGAAACAGCCGTCTGTATCTGAGGATCCTGCTTAATATCCAGCTGGTTTTTCATGAGCAGCGCTTTCTGCGAATCGTTCAGCGTTTTGCTCACATCCGGTCCGATGCCCTTTCCGTCAAACACATTTCCGTTCAATGTAAGATAATTGGCTACGGAAATCATAATCGCCGAACCGTCGGAAAGCGGCACAACCTCATCCTTGGTACCGTAGCCCGCGGTCTTTTCACCGACCAGCAGCCCTTTTTTGTAATCCTTGATGTCCGAAGCAAAGATTTCCGCGGCACCGAATGTGGAACCGTCCGTAATCACGCTGACGGGCAAATTCACCTCGTTGGAGGTGGAGGTGTATTCCACTGTGGTTTTGCCCGCTTTATTTTTGTAGCTTACGGTATTGCCCGCGGGAAGAAGGGTGTCCAGGATTTCAGCCATTCCCTTCACGCTGCCGCCCGGATTGTTCCGCAGATCAATCACGATGCCCACCGCGCCCGCTTTAATTCGCGCTGCCAGAGCCGCGTTGAACTGCGACGCACTGCCCTCCGTAAACTCTGATATTTTAAAATAAGCGACATTGCCGTTAATCATGGAAGATGCCATCGTCTGCTCGGTATATTCCGCCCTTGTCACCGTTATGGTGAGGCTGTCGGCCTTCTGGCTTTCCGCAGAAGCGTCGGAAGTCGAAGATGTGGAAGAAGCGGTATTCGCGGCATCCTTTTTGCGCAGAATCCCGAATTTCACCTTGGAACCGGCGATTCCGTCCAGTTTATTGAGCGCGTCGCCGTAGGTCATACGGATTATTTCCTTGCCGTCCATGCTTACGATGGTATCGCCCTTTTTAATCCCGCTTTTCTCCGCCGGGGAGTTCGGCATTACTTCCGTTACGTCCATATTGCCGTCATCATCCTGCACGGTCTTGATGCCTACACCGATGCTTTTGGTGCTGTTTCCGTTCCGATAAGCCTTATATTTTTCCGCCGACATATACTTTGCATGGGAATCCCCAAGCCCGGCCACGTATCCGGCACAGATGCCGTCGTTGAGCGCGCTCTCTTCAATATTCCCGATATAGTCCTGCCTTGCTTTCTGGTCGATTTCGCTCAGCTTGGTGTACATTGCCTGCCGCTCGTTCACATCGGCCACCCTTGAGTTAAAGCTGTTCATGGCGTAGACGTAGGTCAATGATACGGTAACGGATGCCGAAACGGCAACCAGCGCAACGGCGGCGCCCAAAGAAACCTTTCTGCTCATTCTATATGATCATCCTTATCCCATTGGATTTGCGGTATGTAGAAATCAGCCTCGGCTGAACCAGTTCAGCGGATTTTTTGCGACGCCGTCTACACGGATTTCAAAATGGCAGTGCGCCCCCTGTGAGTCGCCGGTATTGCCGACATAGGCAATAACCTGTCCCTTCTGCACAACCTGTCCGTTGCTTACGGCAACACTGCTGCAATGCCCGTAAAGCGTAGAATAGCCGCCGCCGTGGTTGATCGCCACAACATTTCCGTAACCGCCGTAACCCGTGCCGTAATTGCCCCAGCCGGCCATGATGACCTTGCCGGAATCAGCCGCTACGATGGGTTTCCCATAGCATCCGGAAGATGAGATATCGATGCCCTTATGAAAACTTCCCCAGCGGGAACCATATCCGCTGGTAATCCTGCTCACACCGGGAACCGGCCACGCAAAATTACCGGTGCTTACATAGCCGCCGCTGTCGTTTGAGCTGCGGTGGGAAGCATAATAATCCTTATACCACTGGTCGATTGCAGCCGCGGCTTTTGCCTCTTCTTTGGCAATTTTCGCGCTTTCCGACTTCGCGGAAGATTCGTCCTTCGAAATCTGCGCAATCACGGCGTTGGTCTCGCTTACCAGCTCGGATAATTCGCGCCGCTTTGAATCCTGCGTTACCTTTGCCGCCGCAACCTCTTTGCGGTTGGCTTCAATGGCGGCTTTCTGCGTTTTAATGCTGTTCATATCCGATTTCAGTGTATTGATCAAATCGGTGTCGTGCGTGGTGATTGCCTTGATCGCCTCGGTTTTATCGGACAAGTCCATAATGCTTTTCGCACTCAGGATGATTTCGAGATTGGAGGCCTCGCCGGTAAGATACATCGCATGCAGCCGTTCCTTGAGCTTTGCGTAATTGGTGGAAATTGTCGCCTGCTTTGCGGCAATCTGCGACTCCTTATCCTTAATATCCTGGTCAAGCGCCGCAATCTGCTGGTTTAAAAGATCAATCTGGTCCTGCACGGTTTCCCGCTGGGAATCCAGCGCGCTTTTATAATCCACCTGCTTTGCCTTATCCGCCTTCAGGGATTTGAGCTTTGCGGCAATTTCAGCCTGCTGTTTCTTTAGCTGCGACTGTTTTTTCTGGAGTTCGGATAAACTGGTTGCCGAGGCGGTCGTAGAAGGCATCATCTGCGGGCTTGCCAGCAGCGCCATCGCCAGTACTACCGCGGTCAGAAATTTTGCAAGCTTCTTACCAGCCAACGACGTCGCCCCCTTCCTTCTTTAAGTATCTTCCGATGGAAATCATGCCGCCGATCGCGCCGAAGGCGGTTCCCGCCAATACGAACGCAAGCGTGATGGTCAGCCGGAGCGGGTTCATATCGATCGGGCTGAACAGAGTAATCGACGATACCGCCGTAAGCATTTTCTGGTAGGCGGCGCTGAGGAGCAGGCTGGCCAGCAAGCCGGAAACCAGCCCGATCAGAATACCTTCCACGATAAACGGAACGCGCACAAACCAGTTGGTTGCGCCAACGGATTTCATAATACTGATTTCCAGCCGGCGGGAGAACATGGTGACGCGGATGGTGTTGGATATAATAAACAGCGAAACCAGGCTGAGGATCAGGATGATCCAGAAGCCGGCCGTCGTAATCATTCGGTCCAGCTTAGTGAGCTTCTGCGCAATATCGGAATAGTCGTTGATGGAATCCACGCCTTCAATTCGACTGATCTGCGCAGCCGTCTGCTTGTACTGTGACAAATCCTTAAAGGAAATCTTAAACGCGTCCGGCAGCGGGTTTTCCTTGCCGGTCATGCCTTCGAGCATTGTCGCGTCGTCGCCCAGAAGGTTCTTATACTGCTGAATCGCGTCGTCCTTGGGAACGAATTCACAGGTGGCGACATTGTCCAGCTTTTTGATCTCCTCTCCGGCCTTGATTGCGGAGAGCGTGGGAAGTCCCTGCTTCATATAAACCTTTACGGAGTTGTTTCCTTCGATCGACTTCATGGCGGTATCGATATTCAGGGAGAAAAGCACTGCCGCCCCGGTCAGGAGCAGGCACGAAACCAGAACGCCGATGGAAGCGAACGACATGGTGCGGTTGCTCCAGATATTTTTAAAGCCTTCCTTAATCAGATATCTTAAACTGTTAATCTTCATGGCGCACCTCCTGCGAGGCGGTATCCGCCACAATTTCACCGTCGTGGATTTCCACCACGCGCTTTTTAAAATGCTTTACCAGTGTATGCTCGTGCGTTACCATCAGGATCGTAGTGCCGCGCCGGTTGATCTCGCTGAGCAGGTCCACGATCTCAAAGGAAAGGGCCGGGTCCACGTTGCCCGTGGGCTCGTCCGCGATAATCAGCTTGGGATTGTTGACCAGCGCGCGCGCAAGTCCCACGCGCTGCTGCTCCCCGCCGGAAAGCTCGCCGGGGTGGCACTTGGCCTTGTCCTGCAGGTTCACCAGCCCCAATATGTAAGGGACGCGCTTTTTGATGTCTTTCGAGGAAGCGCCGACCACATGCATTGCGAACGCCACGTTCTCGAAAACCGTCATATTGTCAATTAAGCGGAAGTCCTGGAACACAATCCCCATCGTGCGGCGCAGATAGGGAATATCATGCTTTTTTAAACCGGTAATATCAAGATTATTGATGACGATCTGGCCATCATTCGGCTTTTCTTCGCACATAATCAGTTTCAGGAAGGTACTTTTGCCGGCTCCGGAAGAACCTACGATAAATACAAATTCGCCTTTATCAACCTTCAGGCTGACATTCTTCAGCGCTTTCGTTCCGTTTGAGTAGGTCTTACTCACGTTTTGAAATTCAATCATGCAATCGCTCCATCATATTGATCGGATACCGCCCGGAAGCAGGTTTCAGAACCCGGAGGCGCGGCATCGTGTAATTATCGTTCGAATAGCCAACGGCGAAAAGAAACAGTAAACCAATGCCCATTGGCATGTTTACATAATACCAATGGGCAGCAATTTTATTATTCTATACTCGAATTAACTTGTAATAATTTTGTAATCATTGACTCTTTTTCAAATTGCTGTACTAAAATTTAACTGGGTTGGAAGAAAGATACTTCTTTACCATAAGCGCAACCTTAAACACAATGGCGTCTTCGAATTCGCGCAGATCAAGGCCTGTAATCTTCTTAATCTTCTCCAAACGGTAAACCAGCGTATTGCGGTGTACAAACAGCTTGCGGGAGGTTTCGGAAACATTCAGGTTGTTTTCAAAGAAGCGCTGAATGGTGAACAGCGTTTCATGGTCAAGGGACTCAATGGAGCCGCGCTTGAAAACTTCCTTGAGGAACATTTCACACAGGGTTGTGGGCAGCTGATAAATCAGACGCGCGATTCCGAGATTGTCGTAGCTGACGATCGGCTTTTCGGTATCGAACACCTTGCCGACCTCAAGCGCCACCTGGGCTTCCTTAAAGGAACGCGCAAGATCCTTGATACCGGTTACAATGGTTCCGATGCCGACCACGCAGTGTGTGTAGAATTCGCTGGAAAGCGTGTCAACAATGGAACTGGCCAGCTTATCAAGGTCTTTGGGTTCTATGCCGGAACGGATTTCCTTTACCAGCGCAATATCATTTTCATTGATATTGATGATAAAGTCCTTGTTTTTATCCGGAAACAGGTTCTGAATGACGTCGTAAGCGGAAATATCAGACTTGTTTGTAATTTTGATCAGCATGCACACACGGCTCACATCGGTGTTGAACCGAAGCTCGCGGGCCTTTAAATAGATATCGCCCGGCAGGATATTGTCAAGAATCACATTCTTGATAAAATTGCCGCGGTCGTATTTCTCATCGTAGTACTGCTTGATGCTGCTGAGCGAAACCGCAAGCAGGGTCGCGTAGCGGCTGGCCTCCGGGTCGCTGCCGGATACGAACACGGCATATTCCGGACGCGGGCGGCTTCCAAAGGATTTATAGGTATAGCCGTTTACCACGAAGGTGGAAGGAGAAGCTAAAATCTCCGCAGTAATGCTGTCGTTTACTTCGCCGATCCGGCCAAGTTCGCTGCACGCTATAATCACCGAGGTCTCATCAATCACGCCGATCGTCCGGTCGATCGCGTCCCGCATCTGGTGGATAACCCCCTGAAATAACCTGTTTGACATGATTTTCCCTCACTTTATATAACTTGTATAATCTTTTCTGCTAATCATAAAATGCTACATACATTTTACATAAAATTCCCTGATTTTTCAACCTCGAATTTAAGAATAAATAAAAAAACGACAAAATATTTTGTGGAATTAACAAATTGTTCATATTTTTCCGGCGGTTATCCGGTTTGGCGGCGAATTTTTTCGTTTCGCGGAACAATTCCGCGTTCCGTTTTTATTTATTCCCATTCTTTTCCGCTTTCATACCGTTCTCCCATTAAAGAGGTGACAAGATTGGCAAGAGGATGTTTTGCCCCCCAAGGACGGGAAGAAGACAGACTGGTGCCCGCCAACGATGAGGACACTGCGGGACGGAAAATCAGCCGCAAAGATATCTGTTGTTTGGTGGAAGAGCAGGATAAAAACACCGGAGGAGCGGATGTGTCCGTTAAAAATAAGCCGTACCTTTTGGTACGGCTTAAGAGTAAAATGAATCAGTTTAATATGGCAATCTCTGTTTCTTTGTCGAACAGATGCATTTTGTTCAGATCAAATGCGATTCGAATCTTGTCGCCGGTCTTGGCGGTGGAAGTCGGCTCAACTCTGGCGGTAATGGGATTGCCCGCGCAGTTGAGGTAGAGGTAAGTTTCCGAGCCCATCAGCTCGGTCAGCTCAACATCGGCGTCCACAATGCCTTCCGCGTTCTTCTCGAGGAATTCCGGTTCGTCGTGAACATTTTCCGGACGGATACCGAACACAACTTCTTTGCCGACATAATCCTTCAGAACATCGTTCCCGTTCTTAGCGGCCGGCACCTGAATGCTGTATTTATCGAACTTCACAAAATATTTGCCGTCGTTCTTTTCAACGGTGGAGTTGATAAAGTTCATTTGCGGAGAGCCCATGAACCCTGCAACAAACATATTGACCGGGAGATCATAAAGGTTTTGCGGCGTGTCAACCTGCTGGATGAAGCCGTCCTTCATCACAACGATACGGTCGCCCATTGTCATAGCTTCCGTCTGATCGTGGGTTACATATACAAAGGTTGTGCCCAGCTGCTTATGCAGTTTGGAGATAACGGTTCTGGTCTGTGCGCGGAGCTTTGCGTCCAGGTTGGAAAGAGGTTCGTCCAAAAGGAAAACCTTCGGGTTACGGACGATTGCGCGTCCCAGGGCAACACGCTGACGCTGGCCGCCGGAGAGAGCCTTCGGCTTACGGTCGAGCAGATGCTCGATGTCCAGTGTTTTTGCGGTTTCTTCCACGCGGCGCTTGATTTCATCCTTGGGAACCTTGTGCAGCTTGAGGCCGAACGCCATATTGTCAAACACAGTCATGTGCGGATACAGAGCGTAGTTCTGGAACACCATCGCGATATCGCGGTCCTTCGGAGCAACATCGTTTGCCAGAGTATCACCGATATAAAGTTCTCCCTTGCTGATTTCTTCAAGTCCCGCGATCATTCTGAGCGTTGTGGATTTTCCGCATCCGGAAGGCCCGACGAGAATGATGAACTCTTTATCCTGAATCTCAAGATTAAAATCGGATACTGCGGTTACATTGCCCTCATAAATTTTATAAATACCCTTAAGCGATACACTTGCCATAATATTCCTCCTGAAATTACATATTCTTGCAGCCAGGGCTCCCATAAGAGCCCTCTTTACCTTCTGGAATAATAATAACAGAACTAACTGCCGATTAACAGTTATTTTTTATCCAAAGATTAATAATTCAGTTTAGATAAATCCGATAAAACACAAAAACAGGATTGATTTTTCGTACAGATTGCCGCAGTGGAATCATAGGAATTTCCAATATTGTATTTTAGATGAAAACAGAGTCTTTTTCGTCCTGCGTCAGTTCCCTGGCCGCACCGGGAGCCAGCGTTTCATCCAGCTTAAGCGCCCCGATCTGCACCCTCTTTAAACGGAGCACTTCGTTCCCCAGCGCGAGGAACATGCGCTTTACCTGATGGAATTTTCCTTCCCGTATCTTTACAAGAACAAGCGGGTTTTCTCCCTCGCGCAGCACGGTCAACTCCGCCGGCAGGCAGATCATATCACTGAGCTGCACGCCGCTTTCAAACTGCCGGATATCCTCCGGGGAAACCGGCCGCGCAAGAACCGCTTCGTACAGCTTAAACACATGGCTTTTCGGCGCAAGCATCCGGTGCGCAAAGGCGCCGTCGTCGGTAATGATAAGGAGCCCCTCGGTGTCCTTGTCCAGTCTGCCGGCGGGGAAAAGGCCGCGCCGCCTGAGCTCCTGCGGAAGCAGGTCGATCACCGTGGGGGCCCGGTTATCTCTTGAAGCGGAAAGTACGCCGGAAGGCTTGTTCATCATCAAATAGACAAATTCCTTAAGATTCAGTTTTTTTCCGTTTACCGTGACTTCGTCGGTCTGCGTGTCCGCTTTATAATCCGCTTTCTTGATTACGGTTCCGTTCACCGTCACCGCCCCGCCGCGGATCATCGCCCCCGCGCCGCTGCGGCTTGCCAGATTCTGTGAAGCCAGTATTTTATCGAGCCGTTCTTTGCTCATCGGAGCACCGTCCTTTTTTATTTTGCCTTACATTTGGTCAGGCAGCCCGCCGGAGCGGGCCGCCTGTGAATATGTGAGCCGGCGGATATTTCCGCCGGACCGTCACGCTCCTATTGTAAACGATGAAACGGCGCCGGTCAAATTTTAAAAGCTCAGTCGGTCGGCCACGCATTTGCGGGGATGGCAGAGGAGGCCTTTGGCTCAGCTTCTTCCACCGCAGAAGAGATCATGCTCTCCATGCTGTAGTCGGCGCTTTCCTGTTCGCCCCGGAATCCGGTCATAAAGCCGTCCAGCGCGGCGGTGCTCAGGTCGCCGCCGATCACCGTGTTGTTATAAACCAGCAGGGTTGCCCGCACGTCGGAGTTCTGCGGATAATTTTTCACCGCATACACCCACTGGCGGCAGGTCTTTCCCGCGTAAGACATAAGGTTAAGCCCCTGCTTCTTCTGAATATCGTTATAATTTGCGTAAACGTCGTTAAACGTCTCCGGAATGCTCACATCCTTGATTTCAAGCGGTTCGGCGTCCACCGTCCAGCCGAACTGCGCAAGAAAGGAAACGCGTTCCTCATTTGTTCCGGCTTTGAGCGAGTATTTAATCCCTTCGCACTCGGCGGTCGGCCCGGAAACACGGACCCTGCCGAAAACAATTCCTAAGGTAACGGCGATTAAAATTACCGCCAGCACCATGATAATTTTTCTTCTGTCGGCCTTGATTGAAAATAAAAACATAGTTCCGCCCCCTTGTACGAATAAATATGCGGCGGAACTGTAAAAAATGCAAAAGCAGCCCCGTTTCCGTGGCTGCTTTGTAAAATCAGTCTTCCAGATTGCCCGCGGCCTTCGCCTCTTCGATGATCTTCTGCGCTACCGGCGGCGGAGCCTCCTCGTAACGGCAGAAGTCAAAGGTAAAGCTGCCCCTGCCCTGCGTTACCTGACGCACATAGGTGCTGAAATCGTGCATTTCAGCCATGGGCGCCTCGGCCTCTACGACCTGCTGGCCGTCGCCGGAAGGATTCATGCCGAGCACGCGCCCGCGGCGCTTGTTGACCTCACCCATAATATCGCCCATGTTCGCGTCCGGTACGCTGCATTTCAGCGTGCCGATCGGTTCGAGAAGCACGGGGTTCGCAATCGGCATACCCGCTTTGTAAGCGAGGTTTGCCGCCATTTTAAAGGACATTTCCGAGGAATCCACCGGATGGTAGGAGCCGTCATACAGCGTTGCGCGCAGCCCCACGACCGGGTACCCCGCCAGCGGGCCTTTTCCGATGCATTCGTGCAGGCCCTTTTCCACGGCGGGGAAGAAGTTCTTCGGCACCGAACCGCCTACGACGCGCTCGGCAAACTCAAGCCCTTCGCTGTCGCACGGCTCAAATTCCACCCAGATATCGCCGAACTGGCCGTGGCCGCCGGTCTGCTTCTTGTACCGGCCCTGCACCTGCACCTTTTTGCGGATGGTCTCGCGGTAAGGCACGCGCGGCTTCTGCAGCAGGACTTCCACGCCGAATTTGCTCTTCAGCTTGGATACAATCACATCAAGATGCTGCTCACCCAGACCGGAGAGGAGCATCTGGTGTGTTTCCGCGTTGGTGGCGAACCGGATGGTCGGGTCTTCTTCCGAAAGCCGGATGATTCCCTGCGCAATCTTATCCTCTTCGCCCTTGTTCTTTGGCACAATAGCCATGGTAAGGGCGGGCGTCGGATAGGTGATCCGGTCCAGAACAACCTTGCGCGCAGGTGCGCAGAGCGTGTCACCCGTATTGGCTCCCTGGAGTTTCAGCACCGCGCCGATATCTCCCGCGCCGATATAGGGGATGTCCTCCTGCTTTTTGCCGCGCATCAGAACCGTCTTGCCGATGCGCTCGGTGTTGCCCGTGCGCATATTGATAAGCTGGGAATCGGTCGCGACCTTGCCGGAAATCACCTTTAAATAGGAAAGCTTGCCGATGAACGGGTCTGCGATGGTTTTGAATACGATGGCTGCCGCTGCGGCGTCGTCGTTGATGGAAAGCTCAACCGGGTTGCCGTCCACATCCGCGGCGATCTCCGCGCTCTTTTCGGATGCCGATGGGGCAAGCCAGGTAAGGCCGTCCATAAACTGCTCCATGCCGCGCATCAGCAGCGCGTCACCGCAGAATACCGGGCTGATGGTGCCGGTCTTAACGCCCTTGCTCACGCCGACGATAACCTCTTCCGGGGTAAACTGTTCGCCGGAGAAATATTTTTCAAACATTTCGTCGCTTGTTTCGGCAACAGCTTCGTAAATCGCGGTGCGCAGGCCCTCCAGCCTTGTGCCCATATCCGGCATTTTTACTTCCACCGGCGCGCCGTTCTGATAGTCATAGGCTTTGTATTCCAGAATATTGATATAGATGTTCGCCTTGCCGTCCACAATGTACGGGACGACCACAGGGCAGACGGACGGACCGAAGCTCGCCTTCAAGTCTTCAAACACCTTGTAGAAACGCGCGCTTTCGTCACACAGGCCGTTTACAAAGAAAATCTTCGCCAGACCGCGCCCGTTTGCCGCGGCAACCGCTTTTTCGGTACCCACGCTGACGCCGTTTTTACCGGAAACCGCAATCAGCACGGAATCCGCTGCGCGAACCGCTTCGCACATACCGCCCTCAAAGTCAAAAAGACCGGGAGCGTCGATCAGATTAATTTTATGGTTCTTCCATTCCAAGGGAGCCACGGCGGTGGATACGCTGGTTCTCCTTTTAATTTCTTCGGGGTCGTAATCGCAGACGGTATTTCCTTCGCCGACCTTCCCAAACCGGTCGGTCGCTCCGGATAAGTACAGCATGGCCTCGGCAATACTGGTTTTACCCGAACCGCTGTGTCCTGCTATTGCAATGTTAAGGATGCTTTTTGCGTTATACTGTTTCATTATCGATACTCCTTTCGCGGATTGTTTGGTATAACCATACGAATTGTTTAACCAAATTATTGATAATTATAGCGTATATTTACAATAATTACAATGCTAAATTGCTTAATTTTGTATTTTCTGTTCCAATACTCACCAAGTTTTTTTATTCATAATGCCGACAAGCCCTCTTGTTTCGAGCGCAAATTACAAAATGCCAGGTTTACTGCCCCGCTTGGATTAGGTCAAGGCAGGTTTGAAGGGCGTCCTTTCCCTTTGCGCAGGGAACATCCGGCTGTGTGCCGAATTCCTCATTGCTTGAACCGTCCTGGTTCAGGCCGAGCGAAGCGGAAAACCGCAGCACAATTCCCGAATTCGGCAGAACGAACAGCAGTGGGTCAATACCGCCTCCGTCGCCGTCGGTCGGCTCCCCCACAATTTTTGCAAAACCGCTTTGCTTACAGAACATGGCGAAGCCTTCGGCAGAAGAATATACCACCCCGTCTGTCAACAGATAAAATTTGCCGGAAAAGGCTTTTTTTCCATCTTTGCTTTTCACAGTTTTTTGAGTTTCCGTAAAGTATTTCATCTGCGCTAAATCTTTTTCATCTGTATTCGGAAGTTTTTTTAATTCCGAGATAGGGTGAAGCTTTTCCATGATACTAAGATATTGTTTTGCGGCCTCGCCTTTTATCAGCTCATAGCTGACGTAGCTCGCGTCCCGGTCAAGATTAGGGGACACAATATTGTCCATCCAGTATGCTTCGGCTCCACCGCCGTTGCCGCAAATATCCAGAATACAGTACCGGCTGTCTTTTGCCTGTCGAAAAAACTCTTCAATTTTCGGAGCATCCACGGAAACAAACTGGCTTCCAAAACTATTTATTTCCAGATAACACACTTTGTCCTTTTCGTATATTTTTGTACTGATATTCCCGCTTTTGCCCTTTGTGGAAGCCGTTTCCTTCGCCTTGGCGTAAATATCGACCGGAGTGTAGCTGTAAAAGTCTCGGCTTGCCGCATTGTCCAATATACGGTAAAGATAGTTGCAATGCGGAGATTTGATGTTCTTATAAATTGACATAACCATCGTGTATCGATCTTTATAAAGCAAGCACATATGACCGGTTCCCTGAAATTCTTTGATACAGTTGTTCAGGATATAAAAGAAACCGAGGTCGCTCCCGGCATTCAGAACTTTCTTACGGTAATCTGCTTTTATTTTGGCAAAATCCTTGCCCGTTGTCCGCTCCGCGACACCCATCAGTGGGTAATTTTCATCGATATCCTTCCACATTGCGTCGTAGTCCGCAAGCATCTGCTCCCGCGTCAGCTTGTGGCTGGAGGAAACCGGCACCGCGCCCACGCCCTTCGGCTCATTCGCACAGCCGCAGAGCAGACAGAGCAGAAGGAGTGCTGACACAAATTTGCAAACCGATTCTTTTCTCATAAGGCATTCTCTTTTCCACATTGGAATTTTTCCTTATTATACTGCATAAAGAATTTTGACTCAATCCCAATTGTGGATTTTTTCTGTGAAATATAAAAAGCCCGTCCGGCACACCGGACGGGCTAAATATTTTATAAGGGGGAAAATCAGGCTTTGCCTGCGCAGCCAAGGACAACGTTAATCTTGTGGGCAACCATGTCCTTGATGGCGGTACGCGCCGGAGCCAGATACTGTCTGGGATCGAAGTGGGACGGATTTTCCGCCATATACTTGCGGATGCTTGCGGTCATGGCAAGACGGAGGTCGGAGTCTACGTTGATCTTGCAGACAGCCAGCTTAGCGGCCTGACGGAGCATTTCTTCCGGAATGCCGATTGCGTCGGGCATCTCGCCGCCGAATTTATTGATCAGCTCAACAAACTCCGGAATAACGGAGGAAGCGCCGTGCAGAACGATCGGGAAACCGGGCAGGCGTCTGGAAACCTCTTCAAGGATATCGAAACGGAGCTGCGGCTTCTGGCCGGGCTTGAATTTGTAAGCGCCGTGGCTTGTCCCGATTGCGATGGCAAGGGAGTCAACGCCGGTTCTTGTTACAAAATCCTGAACCTGTGCCGGGTCGGTGTAGGATGCATCCTCGGCGTTCACCGCAACCGCGTCCTCAATACCGGCAAGCTGGCCAAGTTCCGCTTCTACGGTTACGTTATATTTATGGGCATACTCGGCAACCTTGCGTGCTTCCTCAACATTCTGCTCATACGGCTTGGAGGAGCCGTCGAACATAACGGAGGTGAATCCGCCGTCGATGCAGTCCTTGCAGAGCTCGTAGGACGGGCCGTGGTCAAGATGCAGCGCAATCGGAATATCCGGGTTCTCGATCACAGCGGCTTCCACCAGCTTGGTGAGGTAGGTGTGGTTGGCATATTTGCGCGCACCCGCGGATACCTGAAGGATGACCGGAGCTTTGAGTTCTCCGCAGGCCTCGGTGATGCCCTGTACAATCTCCATGTTGTTGACATTGAACGCGCCGACAGCATATCCGCCGGCATATGCCTTTTTGAACATTTCCGTGGTATTAACTAATGGCATGGGTAGACGACCTCCTATTTAAATATACATTTATTATAACGCAATCCGTTAAAAAGATAAAGCCTAATTGTTAAATATATATTTATACGCAAAAGGTTCCCCAAAGCCGCCGATATCCGAGATCATCCGCCCGCGCCGGTTATTGAAAGATTTCCGGATTGTTCCGGCTGTAATGGAATATGTACTGCTGCGCGATTCCCGCGTATTTGCCGAACGATTCCGGCTCCCTGCCGGGAAAGAGCGTTTTCATCGCCCGCTTCATCCACACGTCCATGGGGAACGCCTCCAAGCGGTGCAGGCCGTAAAGCAGGGTGCAGTCCGCCACCTTGGGGCCCACCCCGGTAATCGTCGTCAGTTTCACCCGCGCGTCAGGAAGCGGGAGCCGTTTCAGCTCCGCGAAGTCGATCTCCCCGCCCGCCACTTTCCGGGCCGCGTCGATGAGATACCGCGCGCGGAAACCGCTGCGCAGCGGGCTCAAGTCCGTTTCCTCCAGCGCCGCCACGGTTTCCGCCCGCGGGAACGCGTACGCGCCGCCGATTTCTTTTCCGAACGCTTCGCAGAACCTTGCCACAATCCCCTTGATGCGCGGGATGTTGTTGTTCTGCGAAATGATAAACGAGCAGAGCGCCTCCCACGGTTCCTGATTCAGGATGCGCATGCCGGGCGCGAACCGGGCAGCCTCGGCGAGCACTGGATCCCCGGCCGCAAATTCCGTGCGGATTTTCCCGTAATCGAGCTGTAAATCGAAATATTCACTCCAGAAAGGATCCTCCAGAACCTGCGGCAGATTTCTTTCGGAGAGATTCAAAACCCTGCCGAAGGCAACGCCCGTGTAAGAGCCGTTCGGCTGCAGGCTCCAGCGGAAGCACTGCCCGCAGTCCAGCGTCTGCGCAAGGTCAAAGCTGCTTTTCTCAAAATTCATGGTATCCCCCTGTGTTCCAAAAACCGATACGTCCTGCCGTTCCCCATGCCCGTGCTGCCGCAGCCAACGACGCCAGACTCCGCAAGCGGGAAACCTGTGCCCCGTATGCGCCGGAGCGGATTCAACGATGGCTTTATTATACCATAAAAACGTAAAGGTTAGAATACGCAAAGTAATGAAACCCTTTCACCGGAAGTTTACATAACGGCTTATGCACAGA
>DATAML010000157.1:0-3648 GCA_036260545.1 Caproiciproducens sp. | reverse complement strand
ATTTCTCAGCTGTGTGTGGCACCTTTGCTTTGCCGGCTGCTCGGCATTGAAAAATCCGAGGAGATGGTAGTTCCGGAGGAATCAGGGGTGAAGTTTTTTGAAACATAAAAAAGCGGGGCTTTACCTTTTTGCCCTTTTGCCATTTTTTCTTCTTGTCCTTTTTTTTGAGATTTTGCCGCTGGTTATGGTGATTTTCCGCAGCTTTCTGCCGGAAGGTTCTTTTGGGTTTACGCTGCAAAATTATGCGGACATATTTGGGAAAAAGCTGTATCGGCAGGCGGTAATCAACAGCGTGCTGGTGTCAGCAGTTTCCGCGCTTGCGGGTATCATTCTTGCATTCTTTGGAGCGAAGGCGGCACAGAATGTTGGGGGAAAGCTCAGGGGCTTTTTCCTGAGCGTCCTCAACATGACATCCAATTTTGCGGGGATTCCGCTGGCGTTTGCCTACATTATCCTTCTGGGAAATGTAGGCGTGCTGATTATCGTCGGTAAAAAGTACGGGATTTCCATCTTAGCGGATTTCAATCTTTACAGCATCACCGGCTTAATGATGACTTATGTTTATTTTCAGGTTCCGCTTGCCACTTTGCTGCTGATGCCCGCGTTCGGCGGGATTCACTCGCAGTGGAGGGAATCGGTTGAACTGCTTGGCGGCGGCGGGCTTGATTTTTGGAGAAAGGTAGGCATCCCCGTTCTTATGCCGAGCATTTTGGGTACAGTTAGCGTATTATTTGCAAATTCCCTTGCCGCATATGCAACAGCATACGCGCTTCTGCAAAATAATTTTTCGCTGCTTCCCATCCGCCTGCAGGAACAGTTTACCGGCGATATGGTTCAGCATAAGGAGTTTGGCAGCGCGCTTGCGGTTGTGCTGATGATCCTTATGGTTTGTGCGGTTGGAATAAACAACTTTATTCTGAAAAAAAACAGGAGGAATGAGTTGTGAGACGAAAAAAATCATCCGTCATAATTGTAGTGACTTTGTGCCTTTATCTGATTCTTCCTCTTGCTCTTACTTTTCTATATTCGATGTTTCAGCAATGGACGGATCTTCTGCCGACCGGTTTTACCCTGCGGTATTTCGGGCAGGTATTTTCTGATACGAGGTTTTTAACCGCGCTTGGCCGCACCGTGCTGATTTCCATTTTGCCGATTCTGCTCTGCACGGCGATTGTGCTTCTGGCCATGTATGTCGTCGTTGTTTATCTGCCGTGGCTGGACCGTGTGATGCAGGTGCTTTGCATGATTCCGTATGCGATTCAGGGGGTCATATTGGCAGTCGGTATTTTATCCCTATACGTAGACGCGCCGGAACCCTTTTCGGACCGGATTTTTATGCTTACGGCCGCCTATTGCGTTATGATTCTGCCCTATATGTATCAAAGCATAAAAAACAGCCTGACTGCCGTAAACGCTTCCCGCCTTCTGGAAACCGCACAGATCCTTGGGGCAGGAAAACTGCGCGCATTTTTCACGGTGATAGTGCCAAATATCCTTTCCGGTATTGTAATTTCCATGATGCTTTCCGCCTCTATGGTATTTGGGGATTTTGTTGTGGTAAATACCATCGGCGGCAGCTATTTTGAAACGGCACAGATGTATCTGTACAAAATGCTGGCGGTTTCCGGCCAGTTCTCCAGTGCGCTGATCGTTCTGCTGTTTCTTACAACGCTCGTGATTTCCGGTGCATTGGTCAGCCTGAAAAACAGAAAAAAGGATTCCGGAATATACAAAACTGAGAAAACGCGGTAGTGAGAAAGGAACAATCATGTCATACATACAGTTTGAGAATATTCATAAATCCTTTGGCAGCAACGAAGTGCTGAAGGAGATTAATCTATCGGTCGAACGGGGCCAGCTTGTTACACTGCTCGGCCCCTCGGGCTGCGGAAAAAGCACATTGCTGCGCTGCCTTGCCGGGCTGGAGGACGTAACAGCGGGGAAAATCTATTTAGACGATGAAGACATTACCGGCAAAAGTCCCAAAGAACGTAAAATCGGCATGGTATTTCAGCAGTACAGCCTTTTTCCGAATCTGGACGTATCGGAGAATATTGCGTTCGGCCTGAAAATGAAGAAAATGCCAAGAAATAAAATTGAACAACGTGTGAAAGAAATGGTAAAAATGGTAGATTTGGAAGGCAAAGAACGGCAGTATCCGCACCAGCTTTCCGGGGGGGCAGCAGCAGCGTGTTGCTCTGGCACGTTCCATTGCGACGGAGCCGCGCGTGCTTTTGCTGGATGAACCGCTGAGCGCGATTGACGCCAAGCTGCGCAAGGAACTGCAGACGCGTATCCGGGAAATCAACCGCACACTGGGGATCACCACGATTTTTGTGACGCATGATCAGGACGAAGCTATGATTCTCAGCGATGTGATTCACTTGTTTCACGAAGGAAAAATAGAGCAGTCCGGCAAACCGACGGAACTTTATACGGCCCCGAAAACAAAATTTGCGGCGGGCTTTATTGGCAGCTACAATATTCTTTCAGGCGTGGATTTTGGAAAAATGGTCGGAGCTGAGTACAGGGCGCAAAAAAGCGTAGCCATAAGGCCGGAAACATTTACCGTTTCCACGAAACCGGTGGAGCCTGTTTCGGGAAGCTATACCTTTGAAGCGACGGTTGATTCCCATATTTCTCACGGCAATGTGCTCCGCTACACGATGCTTACCAAAGAAATCCCTTTTCATGTAGATGTTTTATTCCGCAGCTTTCAGCTATTCGAAAATGGGCAGAAGCTCTACCTTAGCGTTGAAAAAAGAAACTGCATTGAGGTATAAAATTCCAGAATATTATTAAGGCGATTTTATAAGGGTGTTCGGATACTGTCAGCCGGCGCTTCGGGAGTTCCGGAAGCAATACGGGCAGAGCGGTAATCTAACCGGAACTTGTTTTTGCAAAAATACAGTACGGATATAGCGAATCATTGATCACAAAAAGCCAGGGGTTCCATGCTCTTTCTATTGAAGAGCCCGGGATCCCTGGCATTTCAATTTCAGAATCATTTCAGAACCTTATGATAAGATCATAACAGCAAAATTGACAAATTATCTTAAAAATTTTAAGAAGGGAAGAATTATGAGAAGCGATCGATTACAGGAAATCCACAATCCCTTTGCGGCGGCGCATCTGCGTAAATTTATGAGCATTGTGCTTACCGTCTGCATGATTCTCACAATAATGCCGGTGAACCACGCCGCGGCAGAAACAGTAACGGAAACAAAGAGCGTGACGGCGGCTGATGTAACCATATCCGACGCGTCGAAGAATTACATCATTACCGGCGGCACGCAGGAAACGCCCGTAAAGCATTCCGTCGTAGTAAACGCCGGCCTGGGCACGGTCAACATTACGCTGAAAGATGTTAATATCGTCTTTGATGCTACGCCGGTTGGCTGCGCGTTCAGCATAGGCGCGGGCACAACGGTCAATTTAACGCTCAGCGGCAACAGTATGCTGATGAGCAACGGAACCTTTGCGGGACTGCACGTGCCGGAGGGCGCTGTGCTGAATATTACGGCTTCGGATACGAACAGTACTCTGAGCGCATGTGGATACGCTTCGGGTGCCGGAATCGGCGGAAACTCCGGTGAAAGCTGCGGCAAGATAACGATTGCGAACGGAACGGTCTCAGGCAGTGGAATT
>DATAML010000143.1:0-12283 GCA_036260545.1 Caproiciproducens sp. | reverse complement strand
TGGCCTTTTACGGTCAGCTGGGCGTAGCCCTTGCGCATATAGGGAAGATTGAACACGGCACCGGGCTCTTTCGCGCTCTCCATTACCGTATGGCAAAGCAGCTCATAAATTTTGCTCTTGTAATAAACATCGTAATCACCGGAAACCCAAACGCGCACGGTGTAATCGATAAAAACCAATCCACGCTCCATCAGGCTTTTCAGCGCGGCTCCGCGTGCCTTCACCAGCTCCATGGAGTCCTCCGGTTCTGTAATCCGCACATAGTTCAACGCGGTGCTCACGAGCTCCTCCTCCTCGGAATTGTGCAGTTCCAGCCGCACGATGGGGAACCGTTTCTGATTCCGTATATCAAGCAGAATACTTCTTTCTTCTTCCGTTAACTCTAAGTTCATCGGACTGTTCCTCCTTTTCCTGATTTTATTTTTATCCGTCTTGCCGGGCTTATCCCCGCCCCGCACGGATTTTTCAAAACAGCCTGCCGTTTGGCGGCAGGCTGTTTCAGGTTACAGACAATTTTAGCAGACTGCGACAGCGGCAAGCATCATTGTTACACAATTTGCGTTTGCGCAACTCCGCCGTCAGCCTTATTCGCTCTTGATCAGTTCGCGATACAGGCGGATATACTCGTTCGCGGAACGGCCCCAGCTGAAATCGCAGTTCATTGCGCGTCCGGCGAGAATGTTCCAGCCCTCTTTGCTTTCGTAGCCCGCCAGCGCGCGGTGAATGGCGTTCAGCATATCGCCGCTGTTATAAGTTTTGAAGGTAAAGCCGTTGCCTTCGCCGTCGCCGCTGTCCTGAATCGAATCCTTAAGCCCGCCTGTTTCGCGGATAATGGGAACCGCGCCGTAACGCAGGGCAATCATCTGGGAAAGGCCGCACGGCTCGCTCTTACTGGGCATCAGGAAGATATCGGCCGCGGCGTAGATCTTGCGCGAAAGCTCGGGAATAAAGCCGAAGCAGGCGCACAGCCGACCGGGATACCGGTTCTGCATTTCTTTAAAGAATGTTTCGTACTCCCAGTCCCCGGAACCGAGAATGACAAACTGCACGTTTGTCTCCCGCATCAGCTGATCCAGCGTTTCCTTTACCAGATCAAGGCCCTTATGCGCCACCATCCTGGTCACCATGCCGATGAGCGGCACATCGGAATCCAGATTCAGGCCCAGCCTTTCCTGCAGTCCTCTCTTGTTTACCGCCTTGCCGGAAATATTCTCCGAGGAATAATTTCCGTATAAATCCGGGTCGGTTTCCGGGTTATAGCTGACAGTGTCGATTCCGTTGAGGATACCGCTGAGCTTCCAGCCGCGCTCCTTCAGGATGCTGTCCAGATTATGGGAATACCACGGGTCAAGGATTTCCTGCGCGTAGGTCGGACTGACGGTCGTCACGCGGTTGGCGCATTCGATGGCGCCCTTGAGCAGGTTGATGCAGCCGTCGTACTCCAGAACGGAAACATCGGACTGCGGAATGCCGAGGACATCCTGAACAAGCTCTTTTCCGTATTTCCCCTGGTACTGGATATTATGAATGGTAAATACGGTCTTGATGCCCTTGTACCAGTCGTTGTTGGCGTAGAAAATACTGAAATAAATCGGCACGAGCGCCGTCTGCCAGTCGTTGCAATGAATGACGTCGGGTTTAAAATCGATATAGGGAAGCATTTCCAGTGCCGCGCGGGATAAAAACGCAAAGCGCTCGGCGTCATCGTAATGCCCGTAAAGGCCCTTACGCTTGAAATAGTACTGATTGTCGATCAGATAATAGATCACTCCGCCGACCCTTGCCTCAAACACACCGCAGTACTGGCGGCGCCATGCAACCGGAACGGAAAGGCTGGTAACGAATTTCATATTATCCCGCAGCTCCTGCGGAATGTCCTCGTAAAGCGGCATCACGACGCGGCAGCCGATGAGACGGAGCCGGAGCGCCTGCGGCAGCGAACCCGCCACCTCCGCCAGACCGCCGGTAGCGGCAAAAGGCCTTGCCTCGCTTGTGCAATAAAGTACTTTCATTTTTATACCCCCTTAACAATCGTGTTGGTGAGCTGTATGGATTAAACGACGCTGCCCTTGCTGATGAACACCGGATAGGACTGGAATCCGAGGAGCGAGCGGTCGTTCTTAATGGCTACATCCTTATCCATAATGACGTAATTGAGCTTGCAGTTCGGCCCGATAATGCTGTCCTGCATGATTACGCAGTTGTTAATCTTGGTTCCCTTGCCCACATGCACGCCGCGGAACAGGACGCTGTTCTCCACCGTGCCTTCAATAATGCAGCCGTCCGCGATGAGCGAATTGGAAACGCCGGAGCCGAGGCCGTAGCGCGCCGGCATATCGTCACGCACCTTGGTATAGATCGGGCGGTCAGAATTGAAGAGCTGCGAGCGCACCGTCGGAAGCATCAGGGACATATTCGCGTCAAAATAGGCGTTCATGGAACAGATCGTCTGCGCGTAGCCCTTGAATTCATAAGCGTAAAATGTATAGTTGGAAATATTTCTCTGAAGGAAATCCCTCTTGAAATTATAGAGGTTGCGACTTACACAGTCGGCAACCATCTTGATCATGAGTTCGCGCTTTATCAGCAGCATGCTCATACCGAAATTGCATTCGCCGTCGGTATTCGGGTTGACCAGCATATCGCGTACGCGCCCGTCCGGATCAATGGTGTAAACCGTGGGATCGCAGATTTTTTCCGGCAGCTTCCCAAAGCGGTATACAATGGTGATATCCGCGTTGCGCTTTACGTGGTAGGAAAGCACATCGGTATAATCGATATTACAGACCGTATCGCTGTCGCTCAGGAGAACGTAATCCTCCTTGGAATTGTTGAGGAAGGTATTGATGGAGGCCAGCGATTCTATGCGGCTGTTGAAAACGCTGGACGTGTTCCCGAACGGGGGCAGCATGAACAGCCCTTCACGCTTGCGGGAAAGGTCCCACGCTTTGCCCGAGCCAAGATGGTCCATGAGCGACTGATAATTGCTCTTGGTGATAACCCCGACCTTGTTGATGCCGGAGTTGACCATATTGGAAAGCGGAAAATCGATCAGACGATAGCGTCCTCCGAAAGGCACCGAGCCCATCGTGCGTTTCTCCGTAAGCTCACGAATCTTTTCTTCGTGCACATTGGAAAAAACCAATCCCATTACATTATTTCCGCGCATTGCCTGACGCCTCCTCTGCAAGTGTTTCCGCGTCGACCATCGCTTTCGGCGGCACGGTCGAGCCGGGAGCGATCACGCAGCCGTCTCCCACAACGGCAACGCCCCACTCGTCCTTGTTTTCAATGTCCTCCGGCCGCGCGCCTACAACGGCGCCTTTGCCGATCACTGCGTTTTCCGAAACGATGGCATACTGCACGATCGCGTTTTCCTCAATGCGGGTGCCGGGCATGATGATGGAATCCCGGACGACCGCGCCCGGCGCAATGTAAACGCCGGCAAACAGCACGGCGAAATCAATTTCTCCGTAAACGTTGCAGCCTTCCGCAACAAGGGAATTCTGCACCTTTGCGCACTTGGCTATGTAATGCGGCGGCATGACCGGGTTGCGGGAATAGATTTTCCAGGTTTCCTCGCTCAGGTCAAGCTGCAGGTTCGGGTTCAGCAGATCCATATTGGATTCCCACAGACTGTCGATGGTTCCGACATCCTTCCAGTACCCTTCAAAGCGGTAGGCGAACATGCGCTCGCCGGCGTCAAGCATGGCGGGCAGGACGTCTTTGCCAAAGTCGTTGGAGGATTTGGGGTTTGCCTCGTCCGCTTCCAGATATTTGCGGAGCTTGCTCCAAGTAAACACATAAATGCCCATGGATGCCTGGTCGCTCTTGGGAACCTTCGGCTTCTCGTCAAACTGGTAGATGGAACCGTCCTCGCGGGTGTTAAGGATACCGAAGCGGGAAGCTTCGGCCAGCGGGACTTCGATCACCGCGATGGTGCAGTCCGCTTCCTTTTCCTTGTGGAACGCCACCATCTTCGAATAGTCCATCTTATAGATATGGTCGCCCGAAAGTACAACCACGTATTCGGGGTTGTACCGGTCGATATACTGTATATTCTGATAAATGGCGTTTGCGGTACCCTTGTACCAGTCGGACTTGCGGCTGCGCTGGTAGGGCGGCAGCACACGCACACCGGCGTTCATGCTGTCCAGGTCCCACGGCTGGCCGCTTCCGATATATTCATTCAGTACCAGCGGCTGATACTGGGTGAGTACGCCGACCGTTTCAATACCGGAATTCACGCAGTTGGAAAGCGGGAAGTCGATGATGCGGTATTTCCCCCCGTACGGCACTGCCGGTTTCGCCAGATTTTTCGTGAGCACTCCAAGTCTGCTGCCTTGACCGCCAGCAAGTAGCATGGCAACTACCTCTTGTTTTGGCAACATTTGAATTCCCTCCTTATACTTATCTGAATTATGGATTCTGCTTTACGGTACGTTTTGTTCTTGTTTTCTTTACCGGTTTGATTTTCTCTGTTTTTTCCGCTGTTTTTGCTGCTGTTTCCGATTCGGGTTTCTCATGCTTTTTTGCCTTGCGGCGCTTTAGTTTCAAATAAATTACCGACAGCGGCGGCAGCGTAAGGCTGACGGACTGCTGGTAACCGTGCATGGGAACGGACTGCGCGGCAATGCTGTCGCCGTTCGTGATGCCGCTTCCTCCGTATTCCGGAGAATCGGAAGAAAAGACTTCCGCATACGTGCCGTCCTCCGGTATTCCAATGCAGTAGCCGCTGCGCTGCACGGGCAGGAAATTGCAGACGGTTATGATCTCATTCCCTGCTTTATCGATTCTGCGGAATGCAATCACGCTCTGGGTATAATCGTCGTTTGAAATCCACGAGAAACCCTCCCACGAAAAATCGACTTCCCAGAACGGCGCGTTTTCCAGATAAAAGCGGTTCAGAGCTTTAAAGAAATCATGCTGCTTGCGATGGGTCTCGTAGCCAAGCAGCAGCCAGTCCAGTTCCTGTTCAAAATTCCACTCGATCACCTGGCCGAATTCAGTGCCCATGAACAAAAGTTTTTTCCCCGGATGCGCCATCATGTAGCACATGAAAGCCCTTACCGAAGCAAATTTCTGCTCCATGGTTCCCGGCATTTTATTCATGAGCGAACACTTGCCGTGCACCACCTCGTCATGCGAGATGGGCAGGATAAAGTTTTCGGAAAAGGCATACATAAATGAAAAGGTAAGGTTGTCGTGGTTGAACTTGCGGTAAATCGGGTCGAGCGATATATAATGCAGCATATCGTTCATCCAACCCATGTTCCACTTGTAGTTGAAGCCAAGCCCGCCGCAGTAGGTCGGCTTTGACACCATCGGCCAGGATGTGGATTCCTCCGCGATCATCATCGCGTCCGGGAACAGCTTGAACACGGATTCGTTGAGCTTCTGCAGGAAAGCGACCGCTTCCAGATTTTCGTTGCCGCCGTTCTTGTTCGGAATCCATTCGCCCGCCTGGCGGCTGTAATCCAGATAAAGCATGGAGGCGACGGCGTCCGCGCGTATTCCGTCAATATGGTAATTTTCCAGCCAAAAGATCGCGCTGGAAATCAAAAAGCTAATGACCTCGCTGCGCCCGTAGTCAAAAACCAGCGTACCCCAGTCCTTGTGCTCGCCCTTGCGGGGGTCCGCGTACTCGTAGCACGGCGTTCCGTCAAACCGGGCAAGTCCGCTTTCGTCCTTCGGGAAGTGGGCCGGCACCCAGTCCATGATCACGCCAATTCCCGCCCTGTGGCACTGGTCAACAAAATTCATGAACTGCTTGGGCTCCCCGTAACGGGAAGTGGGGGCAAAGTACCCGGTTACCTGGTAGCCCCACGAACCATCATAGGGATACTCGGTGACGGGCATCAGTTCAATATGGGTATAGCCCATTTCCTTTACATAGGGGATCAGTTCTTCCGCAAGCTTGTCGTAGGAAAACACGTTTCCGTCCTCATACCTGCGCCAGGAACCGATGTGCACTTCATAGATGTTGACCGGCTGGCTGTAATGCGGCTTTACCGCCTTATGTTTCATCCACGCGGCGTCTTCCCAGTGATAGCCGCTCAGATCGTAATACTTTGAGGCGCTTCCCGGCCGGGTTTCAAAATGAAAGGCATAGGGATCGCTCTTAAAAGTCTGGTTTCCCTTTGCATCCTCTACGCACAGCTTATAGGGCTGATACTGCTGCATGACAAACGGCAGGTAGCATTCCCAGACGCCGTCGCTGATTTTTTCCATTTGGTCCGCTTCGGGCTTCCATTCATTAAAATCACCGACGATGGATACCGATTTCGCGTTCGGCGCCCATACCCGGCAAACCATACACTCTTTAAAATCAACGACCGTTTTATGTAATCCCAAAAATTCGTATGCTTTTATATTGGTTCCCTGATGAAACAAATAGAGGGGCAGATTTCCGTTTTCCGGTGTATTTACCGCTTGCATTCCAAATCCTCTCCCACTTGATATTATCGTTCTTATTGCTTATGAGATTATAATAACACAATCTGATAAAATATCAAGCTTTTGGTAATTATTTTGTAATATTTCTTTATAATTGTAAAGATTTTTAGTTAGTTTGTTATAAAATAATGGTATTCTGTGCACCAATAACGGCTCAACTTAAAATAGTATAGCACTGCTGGCATGTCGATTTTTCAAGAATAAAAGGGAAGGGCATACAGCATATTGCGCAAATTCAAGCGAAAAGATATAACGCGTATCATACGATCGGATTTAAAGTTATTTTTGCCGAATTCAAAACGTTTTAAATTGATATACCGGACGGTAACGAGTATAATATTAAATAAATGAAAATGACAAAACATTCAGGCGTGACCATTTTTTCTGTCCTCTGCGGAAGACATCTCCCTTTAACAGGGGAACCTAAATTTGTGGTAAAGCGGTGATTGCTGACATGGTAAAGGAAATCAGCGTGTTCGACGTAATCGGGCCGAATATGATCGGACCTTCCAGCTCCCATACCGCCGGAGCGCTGAAAATCGCGCTGCTGGCCGGTAAGCTCGCTACCGATAAAATCATCAAGGTTCATTTTATTCTTTACGGTTCCTTCGCAAAAACCTATAAAGGACACGGTACGGACCGTGCACTGCTCGGCGGGATACTGGGCTTCAACACAGAGGATTCCAGAATCAGGGATTCCTTTCTTTACGCCCGGCAGGCCGGACTGGAGTATTCGTTTGAGCTGAACGAAACCAACCGGGACGTCCATCCGAATACCGTGGATATCGCCATAACATCGGCGGACGGCAAAACCGTAACCGTGCGCGGTGTTTCCACCGGAGGCGGGAACTGCCGAATCGAGAAAATCGACAGTATTGAAGTCGACCTGACCGGAGACTATACCACCCTGCTGATCCGGCAGCGGGACAAATTCGGCGTACTCGCCTATATTACCAGCTGCCTGAGCGAATACCAGGTGAATATCGCCTTTCTGCGGCTGTACCGCGAAAACAGGGGTGAAGCCGCCTACACGATCATTGAAACGGATAACGATATTCCGGAGCAGGTGCTGAAAAGAATTGAGCAGCACAGGGAAATTGAAAGCGCAATGGTCATTAAACTATAAAACCCAACCGGGAACGGAGGCTACTATGAGTTTTAACAGCGGTGCAGCGCTTGCAGCGCTTTGCGCGCAAAACAAAACCACGATCTCCGAGGAAATGATCCGGCGTGAAATACGGGTCACAGGCAGCGGCCGGGATGAAATCCTGCAGCGTATGGCGCACTCCTACGAGATTATGAAAAGTGCCGTAAGAACATCGCTTACGGAGGATATCCACACGGTGGGCGGCCTGATTGGCGGAGAAGCGAAAAAGCTTTATATGCAGAGCCAACGCGCCAAGCCCGTGTGCGGCTCCATTATGGCGAAAGCTGCCGCATACGCGATGGGCGTACTGGAAGTCAACGCTTCCATGGGGCTGATTGTCGCCGCGCCGACAGCAGGTTCCTCCGGGGTAATTCCGGGCGCGTTCCTAGCCCTGCAGGAGGAGCTCGGTTTCTCAGATAATCAAATGACGGGCGCGCTTTTTAACGCGGGCGCCGTCGGCTACCTCATCACGCGCAACGCGACGGTATCCGGCGCGGAAGGCGGGTGTCAGGCGGAGGTGGGAACCGCATCGGCAATGGCGGCCTCCGCGGCAGCAGAACTGATGGGCGGAACTCCCGGCCAGTGCCTGGACGCCGCCTCCATGGCAATCGGCAATCTGCTCGGTCTTGTGTGCGACCCCGTGGCCGGTCTTGTGGAGGCCCCCTGCCAGAAACGCAACGCGCTCGGCGTTTCCAACGCGCTTGTCTGCGCGCAGACGGCTCTAAGCGGAATCCCCGGCCTGATTCCGTTCGATGAAATCGTGGACGCTATGTACCGCGTGGGCCGGAGTCTGCCCACGGAGCTGCGCGAAACCGCACAGGGCGGCTGCGCCGCTACGCCTACCGGGTGTCAGCTCTGCAAAAGTGTGTTTCATTGAGAAACCTGTACAAAGATTAAGAGCTCCAACTGCTTAAACAGTTGAAGCCCTTTTCTTATTCACCGTGCTTTTAATTACGTTTTGTAAATATAAAAAAAGCCCTGCAGCCAAATGGCTGCAGGGCTTAAACGCTTATAACTTATTCGTGGTCTACTTTGCTCATGTGCTTGATGAGGTCTAAAACCTTGTTGGAATAGCCCCACTCATTGTCGTACCAGGAAACAAGCTTTACAAAATGGTCATTCAGCATGATGCCAGCATCCTTATCAAAGATGGAGGTGCGGGAATCGCCGAGGAAGTCGGAGGAAACAACTGCATCCTCAGTGTAGCCGAGAATACCCTTCATTTCGCCTTCGGAAGCCTCTTTGACTGCTGCGCAGATTTCTTCGTAGGTAGTCGGTTTTGCAAGGCTTACAGTAAGGTCAACAACGGAAACGTCCAAGGTGGGAACACGCATGGACATACCGGTCAGTTTGCCCTTCACTTCAGGAATAACAAGTGCGCAGGCTTTTGCGGCGCCGGTGGAGGAAGGAATAATGTTTCCGGCTGCTGCACGGCCACCTCTCCAGTCCTTGGAAGAAGGGCCGTCAACCGTCTTCTGGGTAGCGGTTGTGGAGTGAACGGTTGTCATAAGGCCTTCAACAATACCGAACTTGTCGTTGATAACCTTGGTTAAAGGAGCAAGGCAGTTTGTTGTGCAGGAAGCATTGGAAACAACCTTCATGTCCTTTGTATAAGTGTTGAGGTTTACGCCGCAAACGAAGGTCGGAGTTTCTTTATCCTTTGCAGGAGCGGAGATAACGACTTTCTTAGCGCCGGCTGTGATATGAGCGGAAGCCTTTTCGGTTGTGCAGAACACACCGGTGGACTCAACAACATATTCAGCATTGTCCTTGCCCCACGGAATCTGGGTAGGATCTTTCTCAGCATAGACGTTGATTGCTTTGCCGTTTACAACAAGCTTGCCGCCTTCTGCTTTGATGCAGCCGTCAAAATGGCCGTGCATTGTATCATACTTAACCATGTAAACCATGTAGTCGACATCGATGAACGGATCGTTAATTCCTACAATTTCAAATGTTTCCGGCTGGGCAACAGCTGCACGGAAGACCAGACGTCCGATGCGGCCAAAGCCGTTAATGCCAATTTTAATAGACATAACTTGACCTCCTGAAAATTTAAATTATTTCTCTTATTATTTTAAAGCATTTACCTTGAATTTACAAGTGGTTTGATAGAAATTTAACTAACAATTTTCGTTAAAATTTTATTACTTCTGATAAAATGGGCTTGGCGTCAGCTCTGAAAACCGCTCCGCGCTTTTATATTCCCTTGCAAGCAATTCCCAGCATTTTTCCGGCTCAGACTCCGGCGGCAGGGCTTCGGATGGCTCCGGGCCGGTTTCCGCATTCCGGATTTCCTGCTCCTCCCCGGCGGCCTCTTCATCCGGGAGCTTGCGGACAGCCAAAAGGAACGCAAAAATATAAAGGGCCAGCAGAACATTGACAAAGTGCAGACCAACCGGGAAATACCCGACCGGACTCGCGCCGATAAAGTAAGAAACCGCACCGGAAATCCCGGTGACCAAGCCGAGCAAAATCGCAGGCATTCCAAAGACGTAAATCAGGCGGCTGCTTTTCTGACTTTCCACCCCGGCAAGCAGCTTTGCCTGCGCAAACAGGAACAAAAGGAGAAAGATCACCGTAAAGGTGTTGTAAACATTTTCGGATACATTCGCGACCGCCACATAGGTGATAAAAAGCGCCACAAGACCCACGCAGCCCCAAACGGGGGGCACCAGCGCCAGAACAGGATACTTTTCAAAGCGATTTTCGCCCACCGAAAAATCATAAGCGGTCAGCATAAATACAATGCCGGTAAGAATACCGACGACTGAAAGGATCATATACATAAAGTGGATTTGTCCGCTGCTGCCGTTCATCAGTCCGGCTGCGGACTCAATCAAAAGACCAAGCCCCGCCAGAATGCCGAGCACGGCGGCGGATATGCTCCGGATCGGGCGGTAATTCTTCGGTTTGCTCCGGTTGGTATACCCTAAAACCGCAACGGCAAGAATGCCGGTGGCAAGCCCGACGGAAACAACCGTGGTCAGCACGCCCCCGTCGCTGTAAAACCCGGTTTTCCGGTCCATGAAAAGCAGAATCTGAGAAAGCCTTGCAGGCAGCGTAACCAGCAGCGTTACGACTAAAATAATCCATGCGCTTTTTTTGCTCATTGTAAAAACTTGTTCCTCCGTGTTTCCGTATATTAATATGTCCTTATTATAACGCGTAAGGAATCATTTAGGAATAGCTTTTACAATTTAATTTCTGCTGTCGATCGAAGTATAGGGTACATTCTTTGAGAGGGAACGGTAAGCCGGGCGCATGATCCTTCCGCAGGTCTCCATTTCCTCAATGCGGTGGGCGCACCAGCCGGCGATACGGGAAATCGCAAAAAGCGGCGTGTAAAGGTCGCTCGGAATCCCGAGCATCTCATAAACAAGCCCGGAGTAGAAGTCCACATTTGCGGATATGACCTTGGTATCACCCTTGACGTTTGCAAAGGCTGTGGGAGAAAGCTTTTCCACACGCTGGAACAGCTCGAACTTTTTCAGCATATCGCGTTCCCCTGCCATTTTCAGCGCTTTCTCCTTTAATATAACCGCTCTTGGGTCGGATAATGTATAAACCGCATGGCCCATGCCGTAAATCAGGCCGGAACGGTCTCCTGCTTCTCCGCGTACAATTTTCTCAAGATAATTTTCAAGCTCGGTTTCGTCTTCCCAGTTATGTACGTTTGCCATAATGTCGTTCATCATCATCATGACCCGGTGGTTTGCGCCGCCGTGCTTCGGCCCCTTGAGCGAACCGATGGCCGCCGAGATTGCGGAATAAATATCGGTGCCGGTGGAGGAAAGCACCCTGGCGGTAAAGGTGGAGTTGTTGCCGCCGCCGTGCTCCGCGTGGAGAATCAGACAGATGTCAAGCAGCTTTGCCTCCTCGTCCGTAAAGGAACGGTCGGGACGTATCGCATTGAGAATCGCCTGTGCGGTGGAATGAGACGGGTCAAGCGGATGAAAATACATGCTTTGCTTATCAAAATGACGGCGCTTGACCTGATAGGCGTACGTCATGATGGTGGGCATGCGGGCAATCAGCTGGATCGCCTGGCTCATATTGTTTTCCAGCGAGGTATCGTCCGGGTTTTCATCGTAAGAATAGAGCGCCAGCACGGAACGAGCCAGCTTGTTCATAATATTTTTAGAAGGTGCTTTGATAATCATGTCCTCCGCAAAATACTCCGGAAGCTCGCGGTAATTGTTGATCAGATTGCTGAAAGCTTTCAGCTGGGAACCTGTCGGCAGCTGGCCGAACAGCAGAAGCCAAGCAACTTCCTCATATCCGAACCGGTTTTCCGCGCTGCAGCCGTTCACAATATCCCTGACGTCAATGCCCCGATAAGTAAGCTTTCCCTCATCCGGGACCCGCTCGGCATCCGCGATTAAATAACCGTGCACATTACAGATTTTGGTAAGGCCGGCCATAACTCCCGTGCCATCCGGGTTGCGAAGGCCACGCTTCACCTGATACAGTTCAAATTTTTCCGGCGGAATTTTGCTGTTCGCCCGGAACTCATCGCACAAAACCTCAAGCTTAGGGTTATGATCCTCAAGAATCATTTCTGCCATTTCAGCACACCTTTCCCCCACGCAAAATACGAACAGAAACCCGCCGTTCCGCGTGGAAAAACGGCGAATAACTCTTTTCTTCCTATACGTTTATTCTAATATTTTATATCGG
>DATAML010000140.1:0-4559 GCA_036260545.1 Caproiciproducens sp. | reverse complement strand
TTAAAGGAGATAATGTAATTTTCAGGCATTCGGATGGCAAAGCCGGAATGCAGCTTCCGATTTTTCTGCCTTAACAGGTCGTTTATCTGAGCCAGCGACGCACCGAAGGTATGGCCGCAGGTTGCAACCGCAAAAAGGTATGGGTTGTTTTCAAATTCGATTTTCTTCAGAAAAGCCTTCACGATATTCGGAATTCCCCAGAAATAGACCGGAAAAACAATTCCCACCCGTTCCGCAGCAATCCGGCTGCCCGCATCATATTCCGCAAGGTTGAAAATCTCGCATTCCCCGATTTCCTCCGCGAGATCCCTTGTCACCTGCAGGCAGTTTCCTGTTCCGCTGAAATAGAAAAGAACATTTTTCATATATATCACCCTTTCATAATTTTACAACTATAAAACTGTTGTGCCGTAATAAAGAGAGTCAATTTTAGATTTCCGATTCTAAAAAGACTCTCTTAGAGAATCACAGATTCAAGGCTGCAGATCGCATGGCTGATCTTATGACCGGAAAGAAAAAGGCGCGAACGTTTGCCGTATTCGGAGCATTTTGGACGATATCCAAACACAAAATCAGACGGAAAGGTGCGTATCGGGACTGATTACTTCCTCATTTTTCAATATCAAATACTGTTTTGAGTTTCGCCAACAACTCCCTGTTCACATGAGCAACTAAGAATTTTCCGCTTTTTTCCGTCTCGATCAGTCCCGCGTTGCTCAGTTCCTTCAAATGGTGAGAGATTGTGGGGGCGCCGATGTTTAATTTCTGCATAATTTCCGAAATGGCACAGTCGCAGTCCGCCTCAAATTTCTTTTCATCACATTTTAAAATATTGAAAAAAATCTCAAGCCGGTTCTCGTTTGAGAGGGCTTTATAGATTTTAACCAGCTGCTTCGTTGTCATAATTTTCCTCACTTCGATACTTGTCAAACTATAATAACTATATCAGGCGATTTCCATTCTGTCAATATAAATTATTTTTGATTACAGGTTATTGGGGCTCATTACGAAACCCGCGGGGAACGGCGGATAAAAACCGACCGATTTTGGCGGCAGCTTCTCCCCCTCCCCGGCAATTTCAAAAATTTCTTTTTTCCGCGCCGGGCTGAGCAGAAACGCGCACCGGCCCGCGTTGCCCTGTACCGCCTCCACCGCAGTTTCGGCGGAAGCGGTAAAAGAAACCGTATTCTCCGCACGGAGCAGCTTTTCCAAAACCAGACGATGAAGAATGCTGCAGTCAAGGTTCCGGCAGATTTCGCTGCTCTGCGGCAGAAATTCGTCCATGGCGTGTTCCTTTAGCATGAGCAGCGTCCAACTCCGTCCGCCGGAGTAGAGCCCCAGCGCTTTTCTGCCCTGCCGGTAAAGCGCGTCCAGATTGCTTTCGATTTCATCGGAAACGCGCAGGGACATTGTCTCGCGCGGGATGACATCAAAATAAGCGCCGCAGTCCGCAAGGAAACGCGGCCCGTCAAAGTCCGCGCCGTTTCCCAGTATGCAGTGATAAGGAAGAATGGTAAAATCCTGCTCCGCGTCGGTCAGCATTATAAAAACGGAGCCGCTGCCGGACTGCCGCGCGGCTTCAAACTGCCCGTATGCCCCGGCGACCCACAGCCTTCGGTTCTGAAAATCCTCACAGATTGTCCGGATGACAAGCAGGTCGTTGACCACCCACAGCCGGCAGGTAATCCCGCCGCAGGTAAATTCAAAACGCGGTCTTCCTCTGGAAAGCATATTGACACGGCTCATAGTCTTTCCGCCGTCGTCCGCGTAGAGAGCGGGAACCGGGCTGAATTCGCAGGAGGTTTCCCGCAGCAGGGAAAGGGATCCGGCCGTTTCGGCAGGGTCCTCCTGCTCCACCGGAAGAATTTCCGTTTCCCCTTCGGTTTTTACCCGGCAAAGCAGGCTTTTCACCTTTCGCGCTTGCCCAAAACGGGTGTATTCCTGCTCGCAGATATAAAAAGTGTCGGCGGTATCCTGCTTGAGGACGCCGCTTTCCTTCCACGTACGGAAAAGCTCCGCATCAAGAGGCTCCGGGTGCTCCGACTGTTCCGGCATGCGCAGCGCGCGCAGTGGGTAAAGTATTGCCATATTTATACACTCCATTATTTTATGTTTTTCACGGTCTCCCTTGATAAAGGAGATTTCATCCCCAGAAGACAGAGAGTTGTTTTGTTGCAGCTCCTATTAAGCAAAAGTGATGAAGCACTTCCCTAGACCAGGCAGGCTGAGACTAAATTTGCATTATAAATCCGATTATTTATTCGTCAATGAAACCCATACAGAAAATCGACAAAACCGAGATATATAGGGATACCCCGGGGGATGCAAGGGGGATTGGATGGAGCCCTCTCGCCGGGAATTACCAATCCCCCTTGGCGGGACTTTGCATCCTTTCGTCCCGGAACGAAAGGATGGGCCTGCCCGGCCTGAGGGCAAGGTAATTAATAGCAGAATTGGTTTCATTGACGTTATGACTTTAGCTATATGCTTTCCCCCATCTCCCTTAGCAAAGGGAGATTATTCTCTCTTATTGTAGTGTCCTCCGCGCCTTGCGTCAAGAAAAGAATGGCGGCGAGGATTTTCACCAAACCGTCACGTAAAGTTTAGAATTTTACAGGGATTTCTTAAAAAAATGTTTACATTTGTTTAAACAAAATTTGTTAAAATAAAAAAGAATTCTCAAATTCTTATTTTTATTTTGGGTAAAAGTAATGCAACGGCTTATAGTGAGACGCTGTAAAAGAAAACAGGAGGGACTCTGGAATGATTGAGGTCAAAAACCTCTCAAAGCGCTACGGGCAAAACGTCGCTTTGAACAATATCAGCTTTTCGATTGAAAAGGGCACGGTAGTCGGATTCTTAGGGCCGAACGGCGCGGGAAAATCCACAACGATGAACATTATTACCGGCTATCTTTCGGCCAGCTCCGGCGTAGTCACGGTGGGCGGTTACAATACGCTTGACAACCCGAACGAGGTCAAGAAGCTCATCGGCTATATGCCGGAAATTCCGCCGCTTTATCCGGATATGACCGTTAAGGAATATCTGAATTTTATGTACGACCTGAAAAAGGTTACCCTGCCGCGGGAAAAGCATATTCGTGAAATCTGCTCGCTGGTGAAAATCAACGACGTTTACAACCGCCTTATTGCGAACCTTTCCAAGGGATACAAACAGCGCGTAGGGCTGGCGCAGGCGCTGCTGGGCAACCCTCCCGTCCTGATTCTGGATGAGCCGACGGTCGGCCTTGACCCGAAGCAGATCATCGATATCCGCAACCTTGTAAAAAGCCTGGGCAAAAACCATACCATTATTCTGAGCTCCCATATCCTGCCGGAAATTCAGGCGGTGTGCGAGCGTATTATCATTGTCAGCAAGGGAAACCTCGTTGCCGACGGAACGCCGGATTCCCTGTCGCACAGCCTCAGCACTGAGCACAAGCTCATCGTGCGCATGGCGGGCCCGGAGGATGAAATCCGGAACGGCCTCAAAACCGTGAAAAACGTGGCGGGAGCCGAAAGCTACGGTGAAAAGGAGCCGGGCGTCTTTGAATTTGCCGTGGAGGCAAAGGAAGGCGCGGATCTGCGCCGAGACCTGTTCCGTTTTGCCGCGAAGAAGGACTGGCCGATCCTGGCGCTTTCCAACAGCGAAATGTCGCTGGAGGATGTGTTCCTGCGCCTGACCAGTGCCGCGTACTTTAAAGACAACGCGGTTCTTACGGAAGCAATGAAAGGAGAGGATAAGGAATGACGGCAGTTACAAAACGTGAATTGAAATCCTACTTTTACTCCCCGGTTGGATACGTGTGCGTGGGAGTTTTGCTGGCGCTTTACGGATATTATTTTTATCAGGTAATGATGCTGCGATCCTCCTCCTATATTTCCAGCGTTTACGGCACCCTGTTTGTCTGGAGCATGATGATTATTCCCATTCTCACTATGAGGAGCTTCAGCGAGGAGATCCGCAATAAGACCGATCAGGCGCTCCTTACCGCGCCGGTGGGCGTCACCTCCATCGTCATGGGCAAGTTTCTTGCCGCGCTGGCCGTGTATGCCATTGCCATTGCGGGGAGCCTTGTTCCCGCCGTTGTAATCGGGTGCTTTTCGTCGCCCAGCTGGCCGCAGATTTTCGGCAACGCGTTCGGCACGCTGCTTTACGGCGCGGCTATGATTTCCATCGGCGTATTTATTTCCTCTCTAACGCAGAGCCAGATCGTCTCCGCCATCGGCACCTTCGGCATTGCGATCATCCTGCTTGTAATCGACCAGATGACGAGCGTGGTTTCCAATCCGGTGGTCACCAAGATCATTGGCTGGATTTCCTTTAATACGCGCTATACGCCCTTTACCAAGGGTAGCTTCGATATACCGAGTATGGTCTTCTTTTTGAGTGTGATCGCGGTTTTTGTTTTCCTGACCGCCCGCAAGCTCGAAAGCAGAAGATGGGGCTGAGGGGGTAATGAAAATGAATAACGAAAACAATTTGAAGAATACCGGCGCACCCCAGACGGAGGAAGCGCAGCAAAATACGGAACCCGCGGAGACTTCCGCACAGGACGG
>DATAML010000124.1:0-7152 GCA_036260545.1 Caproiciproducens sp. | reverse complement strand
TGGACTGTTCAGCTTTGGCGGCGGGTACGGAGTGCTGCCGGTCATTCAGCAGCAGGTCGTTACGGAAAACCACTGGCTGACGCTTAAGGAATTTACGGATGTCGTGACGATTTCCCAGATGACGCCGGGGCCGATCGCTCTGAATGCCGCCACGTTTGTGGGCATGAAGCTGGCTGGTCCGCTGGGAGCGGTTGCTGCAACCATCGGGTGTTCTCTGCCGACCGCGCTTCTTGCGATGGCGGTAGGCCATTATTATTTTAAATACCGGAACATGACGCTTGTAAAAGGAGTATTTGAAGGCCTGAGACCCGCTGTTGTTTCATTGATTGCGACTGCCGGGCTGTCCATTCTGTTTTTATCCCTGTTTAATACGGAATCGATCCAGGCCGGAGTCTTTGCGAAAACGGACTTTAAGGCGGTTTGCATTTTTGCCGTAAGCTTTTTCATTTTGCGCAAGTGGAGACCCGATCCCATTTACATTATGCTGGGATCGGGCGCGGCGGGGATCGCGGCTTATTTTCTGACGTAATTGCTTCCGTAGTTATAGAAACGAAAAAAACCGCCCGTCCGGGCGGCTTTTTTGCGGTTATCCGTTCTGTTTACTGCTGAATTCGCTGAGAAGCTTACGAATTTCGCTTGCCGATTTTTGGCGCAAAGCTTCCTCCGTAATTTTTTCACAATCGGAACAGTTGACTTTGCTTAACAGATATTTCATCTTTTGGATAACGTTAGCAGACATGCTCAATTCGTCAAGCCCCAGACCGATCAGTAAAGGCATGGCAAGGAAATCCCCCGCCAAGCCGCCGCACATTCCCACCGGGATTCCGGCGGCATGGGCGGCATCCGCAACGTTTTTAATCAGCCGGAGAACGGCGGGATTGTAGCAGTCATATAAATAGGAAACCTTTTCGTTCCCCCGGTCCGCCGCCAGGGTGTATTGAATCAGGTCGTTGGTGCCGATACTGAAAAAATCGACCTCTTTGGCAAGCGTATCCGCAATAAGGGCGGCTGACGGAATTTCCACCATCATTCCTACCTTGATATTTTCATTGTAAGGAATATTTTCTGCTTTTAATTCTGATTTGGCCTCATCCAGAACGGATTTGGCGGCCATTAACTCATCATAGCCGGAGATCATGGGGAACATAATCGAAAGATTCCCAAACATAGCGGCTCTTAATATTGCTTTGAGCTGCGTCAGAAAGATTTCTTTTTGATCCAGGCACAGCCGGATTGCGCGGTAGCCCAAAAACGGGTTTTCTTCTTTCGGCAGGCTCAAATAACTGAGCGGCTTATCTCCGCCGATGTCCAGCGTCCGCACGATGATTTCCCTGCCGGGGAAAAGCCGGGCTATTTTTTTGTATTCACTGAACTGCCTGTCTTCATCCGGCAGCGCGTTTTGCGCGAGGTATAACTGTTCGGTGCGGAGAAGTCCGACTCCTTCGGCACCCTGCCGCACGGCATATTCGGCGTCTTCCGGGGAGCCGATATTGGCGGCAATCATAATCCGCTTCCCGTCGCCTGCTTCGGCGGGTTCGTTCAAGAATCCGGCGTACAGAGCCGCATCCGCCTGTTCGGCGGCCGCTTTTTCTTCGTAGATTCTGAGCGTATCCGGTTCCGGGGAAACAATGCAGATTCCTTGAGTACCGTCTAAAATCACGGCTGCGCCGTCGGCAGCCTCGTTCATGATTCCCGGCAGGCCAACCGCCGCTGGGATTCCGATGGACTTTGCAAAAATGGACGTATGGGATGTTTTCCCACCTTTCTGCGTGGCAAAGGCGAGAATAAAATCTTTGTTCAGCTGAATGGTATCCGTCGGCGAAAGATCATCGGCAATCAAAATAACAGGGTGGTCAATTCCGGCCAGCCCGGCCGTTTTCCTCCCGAATAACCGATCCAGAATACGGTTTCCCACATCGCGGATATCCGAGGACCGTTCCTTCATATAATCATTTTTCATATTTTCAAAAATGAGCGCGAATTTCTCCGTAACCTGTTTCACCGCGGCTTCGGCGGACAGCAGGTTCTTTTTAATCTGCTTTTCAATTTCCGGGCAGTAGGCAGGATCGGTAAGAATGCTCTTTTGCCCCTTTATTACGCCGATTTTTTCCGGGGCAAGCTTTTGACCGGACTGTTCAATCAGGCTGTCAATTTCCGCGACGGCCGTCGCGACCGCGCTTTTGAAACGGGCAACCTCGGCTTCAACGGCGCTTTCCGAAATTTTCCGTCCGGTATCCGCCGTCTGTTTACGTTTGTAGAGAAAGGCCGTTCCGATCCGTATGCCTTCCGAAACACCGATTCCCTTAAATACTTTTTCTGCCATGCTATTTATCCTCCCAGACGAAACTCCGGTTTGTGAAACGATATGATTCTATCAGGATTCGTTAAAATTGCTTTTGAAAAGCTGCTCCACCATGTCCATTGCTTCGTTTTCATCCGGCCCGCTGACTTCCACCTCAACGGATTCCCCGGTTTCAATTCCGAGGCTCATAAGACCGAGAATGCTTTTTGCGTCGGCCTCTTCGCTTTCGGATTTTTTCACGGTAATGTCGGAATCAAACTGAACCGATTTTTCGGTGAGCACCTGCGCGGGGCGGAGATGGAACCCCTCTTTGCAATTCATGACAAATGTTTTGCGGATCATTGTAATCCTCCTTTGTGAATGGTTTTGAACGGCGAAACTTATTCTTCCATTGTTTTTAATACATTGAGAATATCATCGGGTGTCCTTGCCTGATCGAGCGCGGCACGGAAATCCTCATGCATCAGCTTTTTGGAGAGTGCGATCAGAATTTTGAGATGGTCGTTGCCCGCGTTTTCCTTCGGAACGCCGATGAGGAATATATTCGTGACCGGTTTGCCGTCGAATGAATTCCATTCCACAGGGGTGCTCAGCCGCGCGTAGGCAACACAGGCGGAGACCACTCCTTCGGATTTGCCGTGAGGAATGGCTACGCCGAAACCGATGCCGGTGGTGCCGCTTTTCTCTCTTTCCGTAATCGCGGAAAGATATTTGTCCTTATCCGAAACATATCCGGCGGCAGTCATTGAGTCTACCAGTTTATGCAGTGCTTCTTCCCGAGTTTTGGCTTCAAGATTCAAAAAGATAATATCCTTTTTAATTACGCTTGTAATATTCATAAATCCTCCGTAAGAATGAATTTTATCGGGCTACGGCCCTGCACTGCTTAATGAATGCAAGGCCGCACCGAGTTTTTATTTTGTTACTTTGTCTTTTTTAAGCAGAATCACCATGAATGCCGTTACAAACGAACCGATTGCGATTGAGAGCAGATACGGGAATACATTCACGACCGCATTCGGAATAAGCATGACGAACAAACCACCGTGAGGCGCCCGGAGCAGGCATCCAAAGGCTTCGGAAAGACCGCCGGCAACTGCCGAACCGACAATCAGAGATGGGATAACTCTAAACGGATCCGCCGCCGCAAAGGGGATAGCGCCTTCCGTAATGAAGGAGAGACCCAGAACCAGCGCCGCCTTGCCTGCTTCCCTTTCTTCCTCGTCAAATTTTCTCTTTGCGATGAAGGTAGCAAGCGCAAGACCGATCGGAGGTGTCATGCCCGCAGCCATAACCGCCGCCATCGGTGCGCAGATTTGCTGGGCAATCAGGGCGGTACCTACCGCGTAAGCAGCCTTGTTGACCGGGCCGCCCATATCAAAGGCCATCATCGCGCCCATAATAGCGCCAAGGACGATCGCGTTGGCGGAGCTCATGTTTTTCAGCCAGTTCTGAACGGCGGTTGAAAGCGCCGCAAACGGAGAACCTACAATATAAATCATGATCAGACCGACAGCCAGCGTTGCAAGGAAGGGAATGATCAGGATCGGCTTGAGGGTTTCAAGGCTCTTGGGCAAATGTAAATGGTCTTTGATCAGCTTTGCTAAGTAACCGGCCAGGAAACCGGCAAATATGCCGCCCAGGAAGCCGGCTCCAAGGGTAGAAGCAAGCACGCCGCCGATTAAGCCCGGCGCAAGGCCCGGCTTGTCGGCAATGGAATAGGCAATGTATCCGGCCAGAATCGGAACCATCAGGCCCATTGCCGCGTCGCCGATTGTTTTCAGCGCCCAGGCAAGCGTTCCCTGCTCTTTAAAAGCGAGAATGCCGAAGGAGAACGAGCAGGCAATCAGCAGGCCGCCCGCCACGACAAACGGAATCATGAACGAAACGCCGGACATCAGGTGCTTGTAGGCGCCCGTACGCTGAGCGCTCTTTTCCGCTTTTGTTTTTTGGACCGATTCAATAAAATCAGTGGATGACTTGACTTCCTTTGCGGCAAGCGCGCGGTCGATCAGCGAACCGGGGTCTTTGATCGCGGCTCCCGCTCCCACGCGGATAACCGGCTTGCCTTTGAATCTTCCTTCGTCGGCATCCATATCCGCCGCTACGATGATCGCGTGGGCCTCGGCGATCTCTTCCTCGGTCAGTGCGTTTTCAACTCCGACCGCACCCCTTGTTTCCACCTTGATCTCCACATCTTTCGCTTTCGCTGCTTTCATAAGCGCTTCGGCCGCCATGTATGTATGGGCGATTCCGGTGGGGCAGGCTGTCACTGCTAAAAGCTTTTTCATGTTAATACCTCCCTATAATATATTAAATTTAAGAAAGCGCTAAAGTCTGGTTACCGTAACGTTTGCCAGTGAATGCAGAACCTCATCCAGCGTGCAGGTTTGCGTTCCTTCCTTGGAAGCCGTTACCGTTCCGGCTGCCGTGGTAATTTTTGCGATATCGTAAAGAGATTCTTTATTCAGAATGGAATAAGCCAGCGAGGCGACCATGGAGTCCCCTGCGCCCGTGGCGCTTTTTTCTTCGATTTTCCATGAATTGGCTTTATAGGTTTTATTGCGGTCGGCAATAATTGCACCGTCCGGCCCCATGGAAACAATGACGATCTGAATTCCTGTTTCAATGAGCTTTCCGGCCGCTTTTGCAACCTCGTTCCGGCTGGAAAATGTTTGGCCGCTCAACAGTTCCAGCTCGTGAAGATTGGGCTTCACTGCAAACGGAACAGCTTTTACTCCCTGGGCAAGCGCGCCGGCGTCCGCGTCAAGCACACATTTTACGCTCTGATTTTTTGCCGTATGAATGCATTCCGCGTAAAAATCCTCCGGTACACCGGGAGGAAGGCTGCCGCTTAAAACCACGATGTCGGCTTCTTTGACGGCCTTTTTAAATTTCTGCCGGAAGGAGTCAAGCACATCGGGGGTTACATGAAAGCCGGTTTCATTGATTTCCGTTGTCTTATTTACGCTCTGGTCGAAAATTTTCAGATTTGTGCGGGTTTCACCGGGATTCTTTAAGAAATCGGCCGGAATATCGGCGTTCTTGAGGTAATCCAGCAGAAGCTTTCCCTGGCTGCCCGCAATCAGGCCGGTCACCGTCACATCGGCCCCAAAGTTTTTTAATACCTTTGCCACGTTGATCCCTTTTCCGCCCGGGTCGGTTCTTGTGCTTACAACACGGTTCAGACCGTAGGGGACAAGGTGCTCAATGGTTATCGTTTTGTCAATGGACGGATTGAGCGTAACCGCGATCACTTTTCCGCGCATATCTTACCTCCGAATTATAAATATCATACAAAACAGCCTTTAGATACTTAAGAGTCCGTATTTACCAGATACAGTTTGACACTGTTCCGCTCCAGCTCTGCTTTAAGCTCCTTGGAGATGGCGTCTCCGGTGATGCAAGCGTTGATATCCGTAATATTCCCGAATTTAGCAAAAGATACACATCCGATTTTTGAGTGGTCCGCCATAATATAAACCTGGTCGGAAACGCTGATCATCTTTTGCTTGATGGAAGCTTCTATAATGTTCGGTGTGGTCAGGCCGGCTTCCATGTTCAGCCCGTTGGTGCCGATAAACGCCTTATCCACGCGGATCCGTTCCAAAGACGCTTCCGCCATCGGCCCGGCAAGCGCCATGGTGTTTGCCCGGAGCGCCCCGCCGGTTGAAACGATATTGATGTTTGGAAAAGCGGAGAGCCTCTGGATGAGGTTGATGGAATTCGTTACAACGGTGAGATCCCTGAACCGGGACAGCTCGGCTCCCAGGTATTGCGTGGTCGTGCCGGAATCGATAATCAGGGTGTCACCGTCCTCGATCAGCTCGGCTGCCTTTTTAGCGATGCATTCCTTTTCGGCTTTGTATTTGTCTTCTTTTTCGCTGAAGGTAGGCTCAAAGCTGACTGCCTGAAGATAAAGGGCTCCGCCGTGCGATCTTTTCAATATTCCGCGGTTCTCAAGCTCCCTCAGATCCCGGCGTGCGGTGGATTCCGATATCTGGAATAAATTGCACAATTCGGAAACGGAAGCACGCGATTTGCTTTGCACATATTCCGCGACCCTGTGCAGCCTTTCTTCCTCAAACAAAACCTTCATCTACTTTCCAACTTATGATTTATTGTGATTGTTTATGATTGTGTATGACACAACCGTATAGTATCATAAAACATTTGTAATGTCAATAATTTATAAAAATATTCTTAATTGACATCGTTTTTTATTAATAAGTAATGATATCTTGAAATATGCCTTAATTATGAGACCAAACGCAACTCTAAATTACCAATATCTGATTGAGATTTATTAAAAACGGTCAAAAACAATCACTGGAAATTTGTGTCTTCCATATGGCATGTGTTGTTTGCCTGCAAAAACGGTTCTTACATCTGTATTAAGCTGCGCGCCTTACAAAATACAGCAGATAGCAAAAAAGGCAAGGCACCTCAAACAGGCACCTTGTCTTTTCGGTAAATTATTTTGGCACGATTTTCCATTTATATTTGGAGCGTGTCTCAAAATAATAAAATCAGGATCAGATAGGAAAGGAGAAGAAAAAATGCAGGCAAAACCGGATGACCGCCGCGATAATGTCGAACGTATTCAGGAAAATATCAATCACACGGTTCAGAACATGCGCAGGGCAGATGAAATGATTGATGAAACCTCCGACGACACCATGAAGGAAAACCTTAAAGAAAAAAACGATCGCCGCGAGGAAGCACTCAAGGGAATGCGCAATGAAATTCGCGATGAAGCCACAGCCCGGGAAAAAGGCTACAAATAAACGCTCAAAAACAGCCTCCCGGTCAGCGTCGGCTGAACAGGTTCAGTAAAAACGGACAATAGA
>DATAML010000106.1:0-5635 GCA_036260545.1 Caproiciproducens sp. | reverse complement strand
TCCCCTGCCTCTCTTGTAAAAGAGAGGGGGACCGCCGCAGCGGTGGCGAGATTATTTACGATATGAGGATAATAACTGAATAACAGAGCGGCTGCTCAGAATGCGAAAGCACTCCGGGCAGCCGTTGTTTTTATGGGATTCTGCGTATCTTCTTGATTTCTTCTCCGGTAAACGGCCCGCCGTGGCCGGTGTAGACCATTTTCAGGGGCAGGGACAGCAGCATTTGTATGCTGTTTTCCGCGTCCGCCATACTGTCGGCATACATGGGATATTCCGGCTTCCCTTTGCCAATCATTGCGCCGATCATCGAATCGCCCACAAAAGCACTGCCGTCTTCCAGCAGGATTGAAACCGAACCGTTGGTATGCCCCGGCGATTCGATGATTTTCCCGGGGATTCCGTATTCTTGCAGGGACATTTCGCCCTCAATCATGATTTCCGGCTCGTACGGCTCAAAGCCCGAAATCTCCTCGGTGATAAAGCGGCCCAAAATTCTCCCCTTTCGGTTCGTGGGGTGAACCGCCGGATTTTTACCGTTCCGTATCGCATGCGCATCCAGCTTATGTATTACCGTTTTGGCTCCCGTAATTCGCCGCATCGCGGAGGCTGCGCCCATGTGGTCGGAATGCCCGTGCGTGATGATAAGCAGCCGGATATCTTCCGGCTTGATTCCGGCCTCCGCCATCTTCTTTAAGATAGTTTTTTCCGAACCCGGAACCCCGCAGTCAATGAGAACGCATTTGCCGTTTTCGCCCTTTAACAGAAACGCGGAAACCATGCCCATATTGACCGGTATAATCTGACACTGATCCATTATATATTCCTCCATTGCAGCTATGTAATATTAGAAAGCTACAACCCTATTTTGCTATAAATTTCAGCAATACAGGGGCTTTTAACTTCTATATAACTCTCTATATCGGTTGGATACATCTTTGCCGCCTGTAATTTTATTTCACTGTATTTTTCCCTGTCTTCCTTATGCGTTCTCAAATAATCCCGAAACGCAAGATGCCTTTTTAGTTCTTCCGAATCCTTTGGACAAACATATAAATGATGTGTCATAAACTCTTCCTTTTCCGTATACCCAAACGCTTCCCTGCCCTTTATCCCCAAATCCCCTTCGTGATAATATCCTGCTTTTTCGAGGCGGGATTTGGCATTCGGAAAGCAACCGTAATCTTCAATGACCACATCAAGATCAATAATCGGCTTTGCTGACAGCCCTTCCACTGAAGTACTTCCGACATGTTGAATCGAAATCACACGGTTCTCAAGCGCATTCAGCAGATGTGATTTTATTCTTTCAAATTCAACCTTCCATTTTGAATCATACGGAACAACGTTAACTTTTTCTGTTCTCATTCTTTCCCTCTGTTTTATACCTTTAGAGATTAATCTCTCCCGTAAGATACAGCTTTGCCTTGCCGCCGATCTCCACGCGTTCGCCACAGTCTTTGCAGTACAGGATGCCGCCGCGTTTGGAAAGCTGCTTTGCGGTCATTTCCGTTCTGATCAGGCGCTCACTCCAGAACGGAATAAGTGTGCAGTGGGAGGAGCCTGTTACCGGGTCTTCCGGTATCCCGGCGTTCGGGGCAAAGTAGCGGGAGACAAAGTCGCTGCCTGTCCCCTGTGCGGTTACGACGATGCCGAAATAGCTTTCAAACGCTTTCAGCCGTTCAAAATCCGGCGCCAGATGCTTCACCGTTTCCTCATCCTTCAGCAGCACCAGCAAATCGCGGGAACGGTAGGTACCCAGAATCTCCACGCCGAGCGCTGCCGCCAGATTTTCCGGGATTTCCACCGGAGCCGGCTTTCTGGACGGAAAATCCATGATATATTGCTCTCTGTTCCGTTTCACCGTAAGGGCGCCGCTCTTGGAATGGAATACGATTTTGTCTTTGTCTTTTTCAGAGGTGTTCATCAGGACAAAGGCGCTCCCCAAAGTTGCGTGGCCGCAAAGGTCGATTTCGCACTCCGGCGTGAACCAGCGCAGCTCGTAGTCTTCGCCGTTTTTGACCAGAAAAGCGGTCTCCGCCAGATTGTTTTCCGCTGCAATGCTCTGCATCGTATTATCACTTATCCACTGGTCAAGCAGACAGACTCCCGCCGGGTTGCCCTTAAAAAGCTCCTCTGCAAACGCGTCCGCAACATAATATTTCATGATTTTCCTTCTTTCCTAATGATTTAAGTTTATAAATCCTCAAGGTGATATTTTCCCGGAATAAATTCCGCGGGAAGTCCCAGCTTCACAAAATAATTCGTCATGGCGATGCAGGCGTACTTTTCTGTGGAATAGTGGGTTGCGCCGATGACATTGATGTGACTTTTCTCCGCAATCCGGTGGAATTCCATCGTCGGCTCAAAATGCGGCAGCGGCCTGATAAAACCGGTCAGGTAAGTGTTGACTCCAAGTTCCGCAAGCTCCTCTGCCACAAACGGATAAGAGCCGCCGCCTGCCGCAACGGCGACGGTTCCGTTTCGGATAACAGGTTCCCCATATGGCCGCAGTCTGATTTCATGACCGATTATTTCGCGGACATGATCAACAAAATCCGATACGGACGTAAATTTTGTCCTGCACAGTACGCCGACTTTTATATTGTCACATTGACAGAATTCGCCCGTAATCTCCAGATTCAGCGCTTTCGCAAGGCTGACCGAGGTGGAATAGGGCCCGTTTTTATCCAAAGGCGCGTGCAGCATGTAAAACGCAATGCGGCGTTTCCTCATTTCTTCCAAATATTCCACCGGAATACTGTAAAACGGAAACTCCACTGTGCTGCCCGTGTATCCCATCGCGTGATGGGAAAATAAGAGGATATCCCGTTCACCCCGCTTGAAAATTTTATTAAGGATTTCCGTATCCGGAAACGTAGCGGTATATACTTTTTGAATTTCAGAAGAGTTGTCCAGAACAAGCCCCATAAACTTTTCCTTGAACGACGGGGTGATATACCCATTCAAATCCATAAAGCTCCAGTCATCCCGAATACTTTGAATATCAAAGTCTCCGTCCAGCTTTTTATAAAGCCTGTCTGCGTTCATACTCTCATCGTCCTTTTTAAGTTTAATGTGTCTATTATATGTTCTTTCAGAACTATTTTCAATAGAAAGCATTAAGGCAGCGGCAGATTTTCATCCGCCGCCCGCCGCTTTGATTATTAGATTTCATTAAAACAAACGGATACAATCTGATCGATTGGGATGACGCAGGAGGTTCCGAATTCGTTGCCCCGGCAATGATTCCTTCTGCCGTTATGATGGTCGCAGCAGTGGTTAAACGGCCCAAACGGATTGGACGGCGCACAGGGAAGTTCGGTGGTAAGCTTGACGGTTTCGTTGTCCACCCTGACAAGAAGTCCTGTAAAGCCGCAGCCTGTGCAGCCCCCGCTTTCGGTAAAAATCGTGACCATTCTTCCAAGGTTGGCGGCGAGGACGCGAACCAAATCGCAGTTATCGTGGTTATTGTTTAACGACATTTTTAGAGCTCCTTTCCATAATAATATTAGCAGACAATGCATTTTATAAGGATGTACGAAGAAGCAGGGTTCATAAGAACGGTTATTGCATGCCTGATAATATAATATGGAAATTAACTCTTTTCGTTAATGCGCGGGAGGCAGTAACAGTATATTTATTGATACAGGAGGATTTCGCGCGCATATTATGAAGCAGAAAGTATGTCAGGAGATGAATCCGCTTGATTTATATAAAAGACTACGGATCGCTGAACGAACTTGTATCCGGCAGCCGCTCCTGCCCGGCTGCCGGCATTCCGGAGAACCTGCTCGGAAAGGCCGTCACCGTTTTCGTTGAAAACGGATGCTGCGGCTTTACCGGGATACTGGTGGAAATCCGGGACGGGATTATAAGGCTTGCAAGACCGGCCTGTGCCCCGAGCTGCGGATGCCGGCACCCGCGCGCCCGTGCGCTGAGCCAGTTTATTGTGATTGCAAGGAACCATATTGCCGCAATCGTTTTTAACGGCGTGTAAATCCGGGTTCCCATTTCCGGACTTATACCCGAGCGGAAAACGGACGAGCGTATCTTGCGCGGTGAGTTGCTATGGTGTATAATATTTCCAAATAAAGGTATCCTAACGGATAAGGTAAATTTATGAATTAAGGAGGACTTCATTATGGAATTCAAAGGAAGCCGGACCGAAGCAAATTTAATGGCCGCATTCGCAGGGGAATCACAGGCAAGAAACAAATACACCTTCTACGCGTCGCAGGCAAAAAAAGAAGGTTACGAGCAGATTGCGTGGATATTTGAAGAAACCGCCAACAATGAAAAGGAACACGCCAAGCTGTGGTTTAAATATCTGAAGGGCGGAGATGTCCCCGCAACAAACGCGAACCTTGAGGACGCCGCAGCGGGCGAGCATTACGAATGGACCGATATGTACAAGAGCTTTGCGGAGGTTGCTGAGCAGGAGGGCTTTAAGGAGATCGCGGCGACCATGCGGATGATTGCCGAAGTGGAAAGAAGCCACGAGGAGCGCTACCGCAAGCTGATCCAGAACCTGAAAGAGGACTTGGTATTCAAGGCAAACGAAGAAACCATCTGGGTGTGCCGCAACTGCGGATATATCCACATTGGCAAGAATGCTCCGGCACAGTGCCCGGCCTGCAAGCATCCGCAGTCTTATTTTGAGCGCAGGGCGCAGAATTACTGATCCGGTTCGAAATACGGAATTTCCACAGGCGGGTTTTTTGACCCGCCTGTTTTTTTATGCTTTTTCTCATATTCCAGAATCACTTCCGGAATATTGATCAGCATATCCCGGTAATCGAGATGATGCTTTGCCCCGTGAGCGAACAGCAGCGCACGGATATGGTTTTTGCTGTACTTGGCGCAGAACTTGTTTTCAAGGATTAACTGATTCAGGTAGTTGATGATATAAAGTATCCCTGTAACGCTCATGTCATCCTTGGAAAGCGGATAATCAAGCATTGGGGATGTGCTGAGCGGCGTGGTATTTTGTGCTCCAAACCGGGGGTCATAGCACTGCAGAATTTTATCAATAGCAAAATCCATTGTATTGTTATAGGCAATCAAATCCGTCTGTACACGGGTCGCCTTTGCTACAGCATACAGTTTTTTTGCCTTTTCTACATACCGCGAAATTAGGGCAAGCCCTTCCAAATAAATCTCATGGATTTCCTGCGTTCGGAGCGCGGCGTGAGGGTCGGGCAGGGTGTTCAGATACGCGGTAATGCAGTAAAGCATGGACTCCAGCAGGCTCTGCGCCGTTTCCACTGAAACGGAATTGCTTTGCCCGTGCGTGTAATATAAAATCTCTTCGCTTAAAATCCCCATCAGACGCGCCTGCAGGGACGCGGTTTCCTCCGGGCTAAGGAACCCGGCAAGCGATTCATTGATCATACCAGTCATCCCTTTCGTAAGTGTACCAGTTTTCTTTTTCACTTTCGTCGTCTTCGTATTCCTCATCATGCCGGTTGTCGTACCCATGGTTGCTGTAATTGTTTTCTCCCCTGCAGTCAAGCTGCTCGGCGAGCTTTTCCAGCTCCCGGCCCTTTAAAAGCTCCAGCGAGCCCATGCAGCGGTTTTCAAAGCTGTCCTTCATATAGGCGATCAGGTCGTTGTCGGAAATACGGTCCAGCGTATC
>DATAML010000101.1:0-2258 GCA_036260545.1 Caproiciproducens sp. | reverse complement strand
CTTATTTACTTCCTGCGCGATTTCCGTAATGGATGCGGACAGCTCTTCAATGGAGCTCGCCCGCTCCGTGGCACCCTGCGAAAGCGCCTGTGACGCACCGGAGACCTGCTCCGCTCCGGTCGCCACCTGGTCGGCCGACCGGTTGATATTCCCGAAGATTTCGTTCAGGTTGAAAACGATTCTTTCCAGCGCGGTTCCGATCGGGGCAAAATCCCCCATGTAGTCCTGCTGCGTATCCACCGTGCAGTCCTTTGCGGCGATACTTCCCAGTACAGATGATATTTCGCCCACATAGCCGTTCAAAGTATCGACTGTTCCGGCAAAAGATTTGGAAAGCGTTTCAATTTCATCCTGCGTTTCCACAAGCGGCACCTCCGAATGCAGGTCTCCCTGTGAAAGCGTTCCAATGCGTTTTACCAGCGCAACAATCGGCTTTACGATCGGGTCGGCCACCTTAAAGGCGACCACAAAGGATAAGATAACAAACAGGAGCATCAGCAGAGCCGTTATCGTGATTGAGCTATAAAAACTGCTCATCATTTCGCTCTCATTGGCGCTTACGGCGATAGACCAGTTATCCGTATCCGGAATCCTGCTGTAGCCGATACGCTGACTGGTGCCGTTCAGCCAAACGGTCTGTGTGCCGGATTTTCCCGCTGTCATATTCTGAACAACAGAAGCAGCCCCCGCATATGTACCGTCTTTCTTTGCCTTTTCAATATAGTTTACAAAGTTGGTCACGTTGGAACGGTCTTTATGCGCTATGATTTTTCCGTCCTTATCCGCAATAAACCCGTAGCCGGACTGCCCGATGCTTACTCCGTCTATCATTTTGCTGAACGTGTCGCTGGACAGAACACAGATCACGATTCCTTCATAATTCACTGTTTTCGCCGATACCATCAGCGTAATGCTGGAATCCGTTTTCCTTACCACAGTGCTGGAAACATCCGTCTCGCCTTTTATAGACTTTTTAAAGTAATCGCGTTCGCTCACATTTGTATTGTTCGTAGTCTGGCCTGTTGAATCGGCGACCATGATTTCCACAAATCCATACTGCTTGGCAAGATTGGCCATGACCGCCTTTCTGGTGTCAAGAGGAAGTGTTTTCGTCGTGATCTCCGTGTTCTGCGCAATCGCCTCCGCCTTTGTCTTATAATTCGCAATGGCATTTTGAACGGACTGATTGTAAGCGGTGACACTTTCGTTTACCCTGGAAGTTATATTATTCTCTGTATTTGAATAAAGTATCACTCCGGTCACCACGCCACACAGTATACTGATCGACACGGATAACCCGACCATTCCGATCAAAAGTTTTCTGCGAATCGATTTTGTTTTTTGATTTTTTACTTTTCTCATTTATGACACTCCTTTTCTAAAGAACTCCTCTACCTTGTATTTCGTTCAATTTCCATAAAAGTTTAACCTTTTATATATTTTTTTTATTTATTGTATATGATTTTATAATAGAAAAACTCTGCAGTGTTTAAACTGCAGAGTTTTCGTTTTCCAATATTATGTTGTAGCGTGCAGATTAATATTTATCAGGACTTTTCTGGTCGTCCGCAGGAATTGTGACACTGCTTTCCTTTGGAGCTGCATCTTTTGGAGCCGGCGCGCTTTGAACAGCCCGGCCGTCCTTCAGCTTTATTTCTGCCATCATATCCTTCAGCATCTGTGCCTGGCTGCTCAGCTCTTCGCTGGTAGCCGCGCTTTCCTCGCTGGTGGCCGAATTGGTCTGCACCACCGCCGAAATCTGATCCACGCCGAGCGTTACCTGGTTGATGGAGGTTGCCTGCTCGTTGGACGCGGTAGATATTTCACCGATCAAGTCGGTCGTCTTCTTTGCAGATTCGATCACCGCATGAATCGATTTCGCTGTTTCATCCGCTATTTTTTTGCCGTTTTCAACCGACCGGACCGAGCTTTCGATCAGGGAAGTGGTATTCTTCGCCGCTTCCGCGCTCTTGCTTGCCAGATTCCGCACTTCGTCCGCCACAACGGCAAAGCCCTTGCCCGCCGCACCGGCGCGCGCCGCTTCCACAGCCGCGTTCAAAGCGAGTATATTGGTCTGGAACGCAATATCCTCGATCGTTTTGATAATCTTCCCGATTTCGTTGGAAGACTCGCTGATTTCCTTCATTGCCGCAACCATCTGCCCCATCTGTTCATTGCTGCGCATTACCTGTGAAGCCGCTTGGAGGGACAGTTGATTGGCGGTTGCCGCGCTGGCGGCATTCCTGTTTACTTTCTGC
>DATAML010000094.1:0-5514 GCA_036260545.1 Caproiciproducens sp. | reverse complement strand
GATTGCCGATACGATTGAATATGTGAATCAGTACAAGGGTTCCAAAGCAAACCGGATTGCTTTGATTTCCATGACGTTTGCTTTTTTGACCGCGGCTTTTGTGTGTATGCTGTGCAACTATGTGATCGATAAAACCTTCAGTTGGTCACTGTACGTGGTTGGAAGCGAAGCCGCCGCGTGGCTGATTGTTTCCCCGCTTCTGGCAGGGAAGCGTCACCGGGTTGCAATGTCTTTGGCCGCGCTGACCGTTACCGTTATGCCGCTGCTGATGCTCATTGAGCATCTCTGCCCCGCAAAAGGCTGGGTGTTCCCCTTCGCTTTTTCCATAACCGCAGTCTCGCTGGCTGGTCTCTGGCTAACTGCCATATTGTTTGCCTGTAAACGGATACGGAACAGAGGGTGGTTTCGTGCTTCAATCGTAACATTTGTGTTTGGCTATATTGTGAACCTCAGTATCAACGGCATTGTCCGTTATTATCTGAGCACACCGGCCAATATTTCCGCTCCGATTGTTGCGTTTTCCTGTGCTTTTTCGGCAGGTATACTGGCTATTATTGGGAATCTGAAAAGGTCGGCAAAGGGTTAGCCGGCGGGTTGCGGGAAACGGTACGGTAAAAAGCACGGGCACAGTAAAACACAGGGTCCAAATTCGTGCAGATCAGATAACTTCCTAACTGAAAATTCTGAATTGACAAATTGAACAATTTCCAATATAATATATCATTAGGGAAATAACGGCTCTATGCTTCTTTGTCTTGAGGTCGATTGGAAAAGTCAGGTTCATAACAATAAATGGGATTGATTGTTATGGCAAAAATCCAGAATTTGATTATAATATTGGGAAGGCGGAATAAAGTTGAGGTACATCATCAAACAAAAATTATTATCGCTGAGCGACGGTTTTACCATTAAAGATGAAAGCGGCAACGATTCCTTTAAAGTAAAAGGAAAGGTATTTTCGATTGGGGCAAAGCTGACCATGTCCGATATGCAGGACAAAGAGGTCTGCTATATTGAGCAGAAGGTTTTTAAGCTCATGCCGGAATACCATATCAGCGTGGATTCCAGGGAAGCCATGACTGTTAAGCAGAAGTTTACTGTTCTTGGGAAAAAGTTCGATATTACGGGCGTTTCCGGCGAATATAAGGTGGAAGGAAACATCATCGCCAAGGATTTCCGTATCCTTAAGGATGAGGCTGTCTGCGCTTCCATCTCCAAAAAGCTTGTGGCAATGACGGATACCTATACCGTGGAAATTTCAGACGGCGAGAATCCCGTTCTGATGCTGGCCGTAGCTGTTATTATGGATATGGCCTGTCATGACCAGAAATAAGATTTACCAATGCATCGGCACCGCAAATACAACAGGAATATAAAGGCAGGATTTGCGGGTCGCCCGCGGATCCTGCCTTTTTGCCGGTTCTGCAGGATATATAGTCAATTAACTCCAAAACCAGCCAGTCTTTGCGGTCTATTTTCCGTGCTGTTGCGTTGTCCTCCTCGTCAGGCGCCAGCCTGCCTTCGTCGTCCGCCTTACATCACGAAAAATATCCTTGCAAATCCCTAGCTGTTTTTAAAGTTAATCGACTATATTTTTTCGGTCTGATTGTAATTGCATATGCATAGTAGTATTATTAAAGCAGTGGATAATAATCCGCGGGAAATAACATTTGGCAGGGACAGTACGCTTCCCGGTGCCCGATGCTTTTTAACGTTCCAAATCATTATTGTATAGGGGGATGGTTTTACGAATCCGATTTCTGCAGTCTTACAGGTCATTCTGGCGCTTTTTGTGGTTTATCTGGTCATTTTTAAAATCCTGGGCTTAAGGGTCATCAGCTCCGACGAGGTTGCGGTTGTTGAAAAATGGTGGAGCATGAAGGGCTCCCTTAAGGATTCCATCATCGCGCTGCACGGGGAAGCCGGATACGAGCCGGATTTACTGCGCGGCGGCATCCATTTTAAATCCGTCCTGATGTATAAAATACACAAGTATCCTCTTATTACCGTACCGCAGGGGCAGATCGCGTACATCTTTGCACGCGACGGAATGCCGCTTGCGCCGATCCAGACTCTGGGCAGGGTCGTGGCGGACGCCAACAATTTCCAGAACGTCCGGGGATTCCTGCAGAACGGCGGGCAGCGCGGCCCCCAGCGCGGGATACTGAGAGAAGGAACCTACGCCATCAATCTGGCGCAGTTCATTGTGATTACCCCGAACGACCTGAAAGCGATTTTCACCGGCTCCAAACAGGAACGCGGCGAACTCATCAGCATGCAGCAGACGCTTGCCGCAAGGGACGGTTTCCGCCCGGTCGTCATCATGGGCGACAGCAACGGAGCCAGCGACCTGATGGGAATCGTTACGGTGCATGACGGCGTTTCGCTCCAGCAGGATGAAATTATCGCGCCCAGCGTGGGCGAGGGCCACGCGAGCTTTCAGGACCCGGAAAAGTTCCTTGAACTGGGAGGCCGGCGCGGCAAGCAGATTCAGGTGCTGACCGACGGTACCTATTACATTAACCGCCTGTTTGCCACTGTGGAATTCCGGCCCAAGACCGTTGTGCCCATCGGCTTTGTCGGCGTTGTGGTTTCCTTCTTCGGCGAAAAGGGAACGGATACTACCGGGGAAGAATACAAGCACGGTGAGCTGGTGGAACCGGGCTGCAAGGGCGTGCTGGAAAAGCCGCTGATGCCGGGCAAATACGCGTTCAATACCGATGCGGGCAAGGTCGTTCTGGTTCCCACCACGAACATCATACTAAAATGGAACAAGTCCGAAACCGGCGACCATAAATACGACGAGAACCTCACGGAGGTCGACATCATCACCAAGGACGCGTTCGAGCCGTCCCTGCCGCTCTCCGTGGTTATGCACATTGATTACAAGCAGGCTCCGTGGGTCATCCAGCGCTTCGGCGACATCAACATGCTGGTAAACCAGTCGCTTGATCCGCTGGTGAGCGCGTACTTTAAGGATGTTGCGCAGACCAAGACCTTAATCGAGCTGATTCAGGAACGCAGCGCCATCCGCGAACGCGCCGTTACGGAAATGAAGGATAAATTCCAGAAATACAACCTCCAGTTGGAGGAAGTGCTCATCGGTACGCCCAAGACCTCTGCGGCGGACGTACAGATTGAAAATATCCTGACGCAGCTCCGCGAAAGACAGATTGCGGAAGAAAAGAAGGTCACGTACCAGAAGCAGCAGTCCGCGGCGGAAAGTGAGAAATCACTGCGCGAGGCGCAGGCGACCGCGGAGCAGCAGAGCTTCCTGACCAAGTCCAAGATCGAAATCGAGATTGCCGGGAACAGCGGCGCCGCTCTGGCAAGCAAAGCCGAGCAGGAAGCCAACCAGATCGTCGCGCTGGCAAAGGCGAATTCGGAAAAGATTCGCCTGGAGGGCGAAGCGCAGGCTTCCATGGAATCCAACGTCGGTCTGGCCAAGGCAAAGGCAATCGACGCGCAGGTTAAGGCATACGGCGGCGCGGAGTATCGCGTTATTCAGGAAATCGCCGATAAGCTCACCGACGCAATCAAAAATTCCAAGGTCGATATCGTGCCGAAGACCGTTGTCAATATGGGCGGTTCCGGTTCGGAAAGCGGAGGGAACAGCCAGGGCGGCAGCGGCACCGTAATGGATACCCTGCTGAAGTTTATCACGCTGGATAAGCTGGGCGTTTCCTTACAGCATATTTCCGAGCCTTCAACCACCGCGCAGGCGATTGAAGCGGCGGTGGACGCGGCCAAAGCGGGCGCGGAAGAACCCAAGCCGCAGGAACCGGCCGCCCCGGAGCAGAAGGAAAAAACCGAAAAGCCAGTAAAAAAGTAAAGTGTATTTAAAGTCTTAAAAGCGGGGATTTTTCCCCGCTTTTTTCTATGTCCTGAATAAACGGCCGGTGAACTGCGGATACAATACACAGGAACACTTTACCGTCAATAAAAAGCTGGGGGCTGCCCTGATTTAAGGCTGTGTGATCATCTTCCCAATATTTACTTTTTAACATTATGTAAAAAATAGGATTATTTTGTTGCCCTTTTACCTAATTCTGTTATAATAATTTAATAGGTGTGTCATTTTTTATAAGGCGGGAGTTTTCATGAATATTTTGGTCAGCGCCTGCCTGCTCGGCTTGAACTGCAGGTATAAGGGAGATAATAAATACGACAGACAGGTTGCGGCGTTAAGCAAAAAACATCATCTCATCCCGGTATGCCCGGAACAGATGGGAGGGCTGCCTACACCGCGTCCGCCCGTGGAAATTCTGGAAGGAAGAGCGCTGGACAGCACGGGGAAGGACGTCACGCTTGCGTTCAGAATGGGCGCGGAGGAAGTGCTGAAGTTGGCAAGGCTTTACGACTGCAAAATCGCGGTGTTAAAGAGCAGAAGCCCGTCCTGTGGCTGCGGTATGATTCACGACGGCACTTTTACCGGCGGCATGACACAGGGCAACGGGTTTACAGCCCGCAGGCTGCTGGAGGAGGGCGTTCAGGTGGTAAGCGAAGAGGATATCGACGGGCCTGCCGGCCTTGACGGCAGAGAAGATAATATTTGAAAAGCAGGAGGAGATCCCTCGTAAATGGCAGAAAATGAAGAGATAAAAAACGCAGGCCGGGAGGACGCCAAGTCCGTCCGGCGCAGGAAGCTGATCAGCGCCGCTTCCTTTCTATTGCTCGCGGTTGTATTCGGCGCCGCGTATATGACGGTGGGGAACCAGATTCTTGCCCTTGCCTCCGACCCCAATAAATTCCGTCTGTGGATTGATTCGCAGGGCTTCTGGGGACGGTTCACATTCATCGGCATCATGTGTCTGCAGGTGGTTATCGCCATTATCCCCGGTGAAATAATCGAAATCGGGGCGGGTTATGCCTTTGGCGCGGTGGAGGGAATGCTTCTGTGCCTTGCCGGCGCGGCGCTTGGCTCCGCGATCATCTACCTGTTTACCAAACGGTTCGGCATAAAGATGGTGGAGGCGTTTGTTTCACAGGACAAAATCAAATCCCTGAAATTCATAAAGGATGCCAAAAGGCTGGACCTGCTGGTTTTTATCCTGTTTTTTATTCCCGGAACACCGAAGGACGTCCTCACTTATTTTATCGGATTAACGCCCATGTCGCTGCGGACGTTTTTGATTATTTCCAGCTTTGCGCGCATTCCTTCCGTCATTTCGTCTACAATCGGCGGGAATGCGCTGGGCATGAAGGACTATACCTTTGCGGTGCTGGTATTTGCCGTTACCGCGGTAGTCAGCCTGATCGGGATTATGATCTATAATAAAATTTTAAAACACAAAGAGAAAGATGTGGGAAAATGATACGCAGCATATTGACGTGTAATTGCCTGATCGACATCGCGTTTGTCGCATGGTCAACTGCACAGCTTATTAAAACGGTGGCCTTTTATGTCAAGAACAAGACCATGAATTTCAAAAGGCTGTCCGAATCGGGCGGAATGCCGAGCGCACATTCGTCGCTTGTCTGTTCCGTCGCCTTTGCGACGGCTTATAAATACGG
>DATAML010000083.1:0-42931 GCA_036260545.1 Caproiciproducens sp. | reverse complement strand
ATAAGAAGGAGCATCGGCAGGGCGAATTTCAACAGATATCGCGGCAGTTTCCGGGGATTCAGCGCCGCGTAGCAGGCAAGGCTTCCGAAAAGTTGCTTTAATATTACTGATTGTATTGATTTCGACCGTTTTGGGGGGCTGTGCTGCGGGAGAAACCGGCATACGGTACTTTCCGTCGATTGCCTTAAAACCGGTCACTTTTTTCGGTATCATTGTATGTACCGCATATTTTTTGCTGTGCGTTTTCCCCCTTGTTTTAAACAAAATTTTAGAGGTTCAATATCATGGCAGTTTTTGAAATCAGGCATCTTAGTTTCACCTATCCGAATAAAGCGCAGCCTGCGCTGAACGATATCAGCCTTACCGTGGAGCCGGGGGAGTTCGTGCTGCTCTGTGGTCTTTCCGGCTGCGGAAAAACCACCCTGCTCCGCCGGATGAAGCCGGCACTTTCGCCGCACGGCACAGCGGAGGGAACCGTGCTGTTCAATGGAAAACCTTTGGAAGAATGCAGCCCCCGCACGCAGACCGCCGAAATCGGTTATGTGATGCAGTCACCGGAGGAACAGATCGTAACGGACAAGGTCTGGCACGAGCTTGCGTTCGGGCTGGAAAGCCTTGGCTGCGGCACGCAGGCCGTGCGTCTGCGCACGGCGGAAATGGCCAGCTTTTTCGGAATCGAGGCCTGGTTTGACCGCGATACCGCGGAGCTTTCCGGCGGACAGAAGCAGCTTTTAAATCTGGCTTCCATTCTGGCTATGCAGCCAAAGGCGCTCCTGCTGGACGAGCCGACTTCTCAGCTTGACCCGATTGCCGCAGCGGATTTTCTTGCGGCGGTCAAAAAAGTGAATACCGAACTCGGCGTGGCCGTGGTGCTCACGGAGCAGCGGCTTCAGGACGCTTTTCCCATGGCGGATCGCGTTGTCGTGCTGGACGGCGGCAGGGTTCTGTTAAACGAGCCCCCGCGCAAAGCGGGCGAGGAGCTGCTCCGCCGGAACCATCCCATGGCTCTGGCGCTGCCGCCTTCCATGCGGATTTATTCCGGCGTGAACCGTCCGGGTACGTTCATGCCCATGACGGTGCGGGAAGGCCGCCGGTGGCTGGAAGCACTGTTCGCTGACCAAGGAATACGTAACGATAAGCCGGAGGAAATACTGGCCGGAATAAAAAAGGAACCGGCAGTCCGGTTAACGGAATGCTGGTTCACCTATGAAAAAAACGCTCCGGATGTTCTTCGGAACCTTTCGCTGGACGTACCGAAGTCGGAGCTGTTCTGCATTGTGGGCGGAAACGGCACGGGAAAGAGCACCGCGCTCGGCCTGATTGCCGGAATCCTTCCTCCGTACCGAGGAAAAGTCCGGGTAAACGGCAGGGTTTCCATGCTCCCGCAGAACCCGCAGTCGCTGTTTTTGAAAAGTCGCGTCGGCGAGGATATGGCTGACGCGCTTGGAAACGGGCTTCCGCCGGCGGAAATAAAGTGGGAAGTGGAAAAAGCCGCGGAGCTGGTGGGAATCGTTTCCCTGCTCAACCGCCATCCCTACGATTTAAGCGGCGGAGAGCAGCAGCGCGCGGCGCTCGCCAAGGTTCTTTTGACCAAACCGGATATTTTACTGCTGGACGAGCCTACAAAGGGGCTGGATTCCCGCTTTAAAGCCGAGCTTGCGCGGATCCTCCGCGGGCTTACTGCTTCCGGCGTCACCGTGGTGATGGTATCGCACGATATTGAATTCTGCGCAGAGCACGCTGACGAATGCGCCCTGTTCTTTAACGGAAGCATTGTGGCGCAGGGGCGCGCGGGGGAATTCTTTTCTGGCAACAGCTTTTACACGACCACCGCCAGCCGCATGACGCGCGGGCTGTTTGAGGGTGCCGTAACGAACAAGGATGTGATCGATCTGTGCAAAATAAATTCAAAATAAGCCGTTCCGGTATCCTGAACGGGATTGTGTTCCTTATATTCGTACCGGCCGCAATCCTGTACGGGGTTTACGGGCTGGGCGACCGGAAATATCTTTTCGTCAGCCTTGTTATTCTGTTCTGTTCCATGGCGCCGTTTTTCATCCTGTTTGAGCGCCGCAGACCGCAGGCGCGTGAGCTGGTGACCCTTGCGGTGCTTTGCGCGGTCGCCGTGGCGGGAAGGGCTGCGTTTTTCATGCTGCCCCAGTTTAAGCCCGTTGCGGCCATTGTGATACTCACCGGCGTGTGTCTTGGTGCGCAGTCTGGATTTTTCGTGGGCGCTGTCAGCGCTTTTGTCTCCAACTTCTTCTTTGGGCAGGGGCCCAATACCCCCTGGCAGATGTTCGCATTCGGCATCATCGGCTTTCTCGCGGGCATCCTGTACGAAAGCGGGCCGTTTAAGCCAGCCCGCCTTTCCCTCTGCGTCTTTGGCGGACTGACAACTTTCTTTCTTTACGGCGGGGTAGTGAATTTCGGCAGCCTGCTGATCAGCGGGCTGCCGCTTACGCTCCCCGCTTATCTTTCCACCTGCGCCTTGGCGGTGCCTTTTGACCTGCTCCATGCTTCGGCAAGCGTAATCTTTTTGTTTTTCCTTTCCGGCCCCATGACAGAAAAGCTGGAGCGGATGAAAACAAAATACGGCATACTGGAAAGGTAGCCGCGTCAGCTATGAATTTGGTTCTTCGGAAGCTTTTTGCGGATTTCTCTCTTTTTTACGGTCATATGGCTGAACTGATCGGAAAGGACGCTGATATTGCCGTCCATCTCCAGCACAGCCAAATCTACTTCCTCAACAGTGGAAACACCGTGCTCACGGACAGCTTCCATAATTTCATCCATTGTCAGTTTTGCTTTTTCCACATTCTTTCGAATCAGCCTGCCTTTGTAAATCAGCATCAGGGTTTCACCCTGAACCAGCCGTCCCAGTTTCGGAAAGCGGTACAGAAGCTGCTTAAAGACAAAGTTCACAATAAACAGGGCAGCGGCGGCAACCAGCCCTCCCGCCAAAGTGGAATTCGGCCCAACCATCGCGTTCTGCACAGAATTGCTGATTAGCAGAATAAAAACCAGGTCGACTACGGACAGCTGGGAAAGCTCCGTTTTGCCGAACAGGCGGATCGCCGCTACGATAAACACGTATACCGTAATGGTACTGATGATAATGCTTACGTACTCATTATTAAATATTGACATCCGGTTTACTCCTTCTATTGAATTGACAGCAGATTAATCGTTCCAAAACCCCGAAGCACCGTCCACTCAGGCGGTATTTCGGGGTTTGTTTTAACTGATTCTATTTTAATACATAAACGATATGTACTTACGCTTCCGCGGCCAGCCTATACTCGGTTCTGTCCTTTAAAAATTCTTCTTCAAATTTGGAAGGCGGCACCGGCCTGCCCAAAAAATACCCCTGAATCTGTTCGCAGCCCAGTTGGGTCAGCAGGTCAAACTGCTTTTGGGATTCCACGCCTTCAGCAATGGTTTTGATGCCGACGGATTTTGCCATCAAAATCGTATATTTGGTAATATTCTGATCAAAATTGTCTGAGGTTATGGCGTCAATCAGCGGCTTGGCGATCTTGATGCGGTCAAACGGAAACAGTTTGAGACAGCTCAGCGAGGAATAGCCTGTCCCAAAATCATCGATCGAGATGGAAACCCCGGCGTCCTTAAACTGGTTCGCAATTTCGGGCATGCGGTACTTGTCCGCCATTGCCACGCCTTCCGTTATTTCGATATCCACCCATTGCGGGTTCACATGATGCGCTTTCATGGAAGACTGCAGGTTATGGATAAAACTGCTTTGGTCCAGCTGTCTGGGTGAAACATTAATTCCCATCTGGAGTTCCATCCCGTAATAATGGTTCCAGCTGTCGATCTGGCTGATGGCCTTTTGCATCACCCAGTCGCCGATCGGCATAATGCAGCCGGTTTCTTCCGCCAGAGGAATAAACTCGTCCGGCGGTATGAACCCTTTCTGGGGGCTGTTCCAGCGAAGCAGCGCTTCCATCCCGATCAGCTTTTTGTCAGGGATGCTGAACTGCGGCTGATAAAAAAGCTTGAATTCCTGATCGTAATCGACCGTTTTCAGAAGCATTTCTATTTCGTTCTTTCGCTGGATTGCGCCGGAAAGCTCTTCGCTGAACGAAACGTATTTATTGCAGCCGAGCTTCTTGGCCTGATACATCGCGATATCCGCGTTTTTCAGGAGCATATCGCTGTTTTCAGCATCCAGCGGATAAATTGAAATTCCCACGCTGACCGTAAGGGAAAACGCATAATTCCCGATGTTAAGGGTTTCGCCGCAGGCTTGGACCACCTGCTTCGCAAGCTTTTCCGCCTCGCGGTAACCGTAGTCTGCGTGTACCGCGAAAATAAACTCGTCGCCGCCGAGGCGCGCCAGCGTATTGTTCGGCTGCTTAAACCGCATAAGACTTTTTGACAGCTCCACCAGCACCTGATCGCCTACAAAATGGCCATACATATCGTTGATCGTTTTAAAACGGTCTACATCGATAAACAAAAGCGCAATGGTCTCGCCCGGTTGAACCATTGCAAGCCTTTCCGTCAGGCGGCGGATAAAGCTGCGGCGGTTGTAAAGATTGGTGACCAGGTCGCGGTTGGACAAATAGTCGAGCTCCTTTGTGCGGTCCGCAATACGGCTTTCCAGCTCGGCGTTGAGGTCGTATTCCTTTCTCAGAAGCTGGTCGGATTTGATGGAGCCCTGAATATAAACGGTAAAGCTGATATAGGCAAGTGTAATAAAAAGGAAAACCAGCAGATCCGTCAGGACAAAACCCTTGAAGACGACGGTCAGGAGCAGGCCCGACAAGAGAAACAGGCCCCTGTTCTTGCTGCCCACATTAGAAAAATCACGTTCACCGGCTCCGCTGTCCGCACGGAACATCTCCGCCGCCACAGCAATGCCGAGCAGTGAAGCCATGTAGGCCGCGTCAATCAGGGAATTCGGAGCATATGTGTTATTAATATCCAAATAAAACCAATATAGGTCTGAAACAATATACAGAAAAATCGAGCCGATAGAAACGTACAGATAGCGCGGAAGCTTCCCGCCGTGAATGGAGAAGCACCATACCACGATACAGATAAACGCGGCAACATCAATAATAATACTTACCGATGTGATCCAGCCCTCATTGCCGATCCGGCTGAACATTTCAGGGTTTTTATCAAAAAACAGGATCCACAGGAGAAAGATGCTCGTCACCGATATCATAACGGCATCCACAACCAGCTGGATCGCGTTCCATTTCCGAAATTTATAAACAGAATAAATAAAAATCGCGGCAAACAGAAAGAAATTCGTTCCCATATACAGAATGGAAATCAGGACGCTTTCCTGCGGATCAAGGTGAAATACAAAATCAAAAAGCGCCCATAAAATATCGGCGGCAGCCCAGGAAAGGCATGCCATCCCTAAAGCGGCCCAAATCCGGTTGATCTTGCGGGCACGGCCAGACTTGAAATATGTATTAAAAATAATGGCCGATGCCAGCAACGCACAAAACGGGGATAAAATATCCCCGAAAAATTCATTCTGCAGTGTGCTCACAATCAGGTATAATAGGAAGGAAACCGCAATCACAGGCAACGCTGGAATCCATGTCTTGTTTTTCATTTCAATCACACATTCAGTCCAATTTAAAATTCTTATTTTTCGACACACATTACCTTATTCGTAAAAAATCCGATTAATTTTGGTGCTGCCCGGAAATATTTTGCTAAATAATGGAAAGTTTGCCGTCCTCTTGTAACATCCGGAAAACAATTTTTTAAATTCCGCTTACTATAATCGAATTATACCATATTTACCTTATTTTGTTAATATTTTTGTATGATTTATTCACATTATTATGTACCGCGTTCCTGCCAGCGTGGGGAAATCTCTGCGTGGCTTATCCGTTGATCTTTTGATCATTACTTCCCCTCCCTCACTTTTTCAGTTTTGGCAGCAACCTGCAGAAAGGGCGGGAACGGTTCATAACGGATAGAGCCGCTGCATTTTAAATATATTTTCATAATAATCGTGGCGGTCAGAATTAAAATTTATATAGTATGCATATATTGTACTAGCACAACCGTGAAGGCGGTTATTCGAATGAAAAAACTGTTAGGAGGAATCAAATTGGGAAAGTATGTTATGGCTCTGGATGCCGGTACAACCAGCTCGCGCTGCATTTTATTCAATGAACGGGGTGAAATGTTAAGCGTAGCGCAAAAAGAATTTACACAGTATTTTCCAAAACCGGGCTGGGTGGAACACGATGCAATGGAAATCTGGTCCACGCAGGCGGGGGTCGCCCAGGAAGCAATGCAGAAGATCAACGCTTCGGCGGAAGATATTGCGGCAATCGGCATTACAAACCAGCGTGAAACAACGGTTGTGTGGGATAAGGAAACCGGGGAACCCGTTTACCACGCGATCGTCTGGCAGTGCAGGCGCACCTCGGAATACTGTGACGAGCTGAAAGCGAAAGGGCTCACAGACATTTTCCGGCAAAAGACCGGCCTGGTGATCGACGCATATTTTTCCGGCACAAAGCTGCGGTGGATTCTTGAGAACGTACCCGGCGCACGGCAGAAAGCAGAAGAAGGAAAGCTGCTGTTCGGCACGATCGACTCCTGGCTGATCTGGAAGCTTACAAAAGGGAAAGTCCATGTAACGGATTACTCGAACGCCTCCCGCACAATGCTTTACAATATTCAGGAGCTGCAATGGGATAAGGATATTCTGAAGGAACTGAATATTCCGGAGTGCATGCTGCCGGAGGTAAAGCCCTCCAGCTGCGTTTACGGCGTGACCGATGCGTCCCTCTTCGGCGGGGAAATCCCGATTGCGGGCGCCGCGGGAGACCAGCAGGCCGCTTTGTTCGGCCAGACCTGCTTTGGCGCGGGAGAAGCAAAAAATACATACGGAACAGGCTGCTTCCTGTTGATGAATACCGGCGAAAAGGCCGTCTACTCTAAAAACGGACTGGTCACCACCATCGCCTGGGGACTCGATGGAAAAGTCAATTACGCGCTGGAAGGCTCCATCTTTGTTGCCGGCGCGGCGATCCAGTGGCTGCGCGACCAGCTCAAACTGGTAGACAGTTCCCCGGATTCGGAGTATATGGCGGGCAAGGTCAAGGACACAAACGGCGTTTATGTCGTTCCGGCGTTTACCGGTCTGGGCGCTCCCTACTGGGATCAGTATGCGCGCGGCACGATTGTCGGCCTTACGCGCGGCGTAAATAAATATCATCTCATCCGCGCCACGCTGGAGTCGCTCGCCTACCAGACACTGGATGTTCTGAAAGCGATGGAACAGGATTCCGGCATTACGCTGAACTCGCTGAAGGTGGACGGCGGCGCCTGTGCCAACAATCTGCTGATGCAGTTCCAGGCGGATATTATCGGCGCACCGGTGCACAGGCCGGTCTGCGTGGAAACCACGGCCATGGGTGCGGCTTATCTGGCAGGCCTTGCCGTAAAATACTGGAACAGCAAGGAAGACGTTGTGAAGAACTGGCAGATTTCCCGCGTATTCGAACCGGATATGGAAAGTGAAGTCCGCGGCAGCCTGGTCGACGGCTGGCACAAGGCGGTAAACTGCTCTCTCGGCTGGGCGAAAAATTCCTGACTTTTCAGAAAAGCCGTGCGCCGCAAGGTTTCCTCTTAAATCTGGTCTGCGGCCGCACGGTATTGGGTCTGACAGAATCCCGGATTCATTTACGTAATTTCTTCCCGGAAACGGGAAAATAAAACGAAATTGAGGTGTATCAACGTATGTTACCTTATCTTGCAGAATTTCTGGGAACCGCTTTCCTGATCATTCTGGGCGACGGCGTTGTTGCCAACGTATGTCTGAACAAAACCGGCATGAAGGGTGCCGGCTCGATCCAGATCACGTTTGCATGGGGTCTTGCGGTACTGCTGCCGGCGTTTGTGTTCGGCGCAGCTTCCGGCGCGCACTTCAATCCGGCTCTTACCATCGCACTGGCCGCGGCTGGAAGCTTTGCGTGGGGCATGGTTCCCGGCTACATAGCGGCGCAGGTGCTTGGCGGAATTTTAGGCGGCTGCATCGTTTACCTGCTGTTCAAGGATCACTTTGACGCAACGGATAATCCGGACACGATCCTCGGCTGCTTCTCCACCGGACCCTCCATCCGCAATATTCCCCGCAATTTCCTTTCCGAAGCCGCCGGCACATTCGTCCTCGTTTTCATGATCATGGGCATCGGCAACGTAAAGGGAGCCACCACAGTCGGTCTGAACTATCTGCTTGTATTCGGCATCATCGTTTCCATCGGCATGTCTCTTGGCGGACTGACCGGTTATGCGATCAACCCGGCCCGTGACCTTGGCCCGCGCATTGCGCACGCCATCCTGCCCATCAAGAACAAGGGCAGCTCCAAATGGGATTACGGCCTCATCGTCCCCACCTTCGGCCCGATTGTCGGCGCACTGCTTGCGGCGCTGCTGTTCAAAGTCATTCCGTGGTAGGAAACTGACCGCTTCGCAGGGGCAAACCGGTTTTGCCCCTGCGTTTTTCTTATTTTAAATAAAAGAGACAAAAAGGGTTGGTGTTTCACTATGCTGGATGTAATTATTATAGGCGGAGGCGCCGTGGGGTGCTCCGTTGCCCGGAGCCTGGCAAGGTATGACCTGCACACTGCCCTGCTGGAAAAGGCTTCCGACATCTGCGAGGGGCAGAGCAAGGCAAACACGGCAATCGTTCACGGCGGCTACGACGCAAAGCCCGGCACGCTGAAAGCCCGGTTCAACGTTCTGGGAAACCTTATGTACGGGGAGGTTTGTTCCGAACTGGACGTTCCGCTCAAGTGGAACACTTCTCTGGTGGTCGCTTTTTCGGAGGACGGGATTCCCAAGCTGGAAGATCTGAAAAAACAGGGCGAAGCAAACGGCGTGAAAAAGCTGAGCGTCATCGGCCGGGAAGAACTGCGCAGACGCGAACCGAACATCGGGCAGCAGGCCTGCGCAGCACTGCTGGTTGAAACGGGCGGCATCGTCTGCCCCTATGAGCTGACGGCCGCCAGCGCGGAAAATGCCGCAAAAAACGGCGTTCTGTTTTACCGCAACACGCCTGTGGAAAGTATTGAAAAAGGCGACGGCTGCTGGATTGTAAAAAGCGGCGGCAGGAGTTTTGCCGCCAGAGCCGTAATCAACTGTGCAGGGCTTTATTCCGACCGGATCAATAATATGGTTTCCGAAAATAAGTTTCGCATTACTCCAAGGAGAGGCGAATATTATATCATCGATAAAAAATACGCCGACCTGTTCCACGCGTCGATCTTCCAGCTTCCGACGAAAATGGGCAAGGGTATTCTGGTTACGCCCACCGTGGACGGCACCATCCTGATCGGGCCTACGGCGGAAGATATTGACGACTGTTCGGACACACGCACCACGGCTCAGGGGCTTGCGAAAGCCGTGAAATTCGGAAGCGTCACCTGGGAAAACATCCCCATGCGGGATGTGATCACAACTTTCTCCGGGATACGCGCCCACTGCGACAGGGACGAATTCATTCTGGGCGAGGCGCCGGACGCACCGCTGTTCTTCAACGCCGGCGGAGTGGAGTCCCCCGGGCTGACAGCTTCCCCCGCAATCGGAAAATATCTTGCGGATTTGATTGCGGAAAAACTGAACGCCAAACCGAATCCCAATTTTGACCCCATCCGCAGGGCCATCCCGAAATTCCGGGAAATGACGGATTCCCAGCGGCGCGAGGCCATCGCGTTCAACCCGGACTACGCGAAAATCGTATGCCGGTGCGAAACCGTGACAGAGGCCGAGATACGGGAAGCAATCCGCAGGCCGGTGGGCGCAAGGACGGTCGACGGAATCAAGCGGCGCACCCGCGCCGGGATGGGCCGGTGCCAGGCCGGTTTCTGCACACCGCGAACCATTCAGATTCTGTGCGAGGAACTGAATCTGTCCCCTCTGGAAGTTACAAAATTCGGGGGTAATTCCAAACTGCTGGACAGCTTTCTTTTTGAAAAGGGGATTGAAAACGATGCGTAACGTCGATCTTGTCATTGTCGGCGGCGGGCCGGCCGGGCTTGCGGCGGCCATTTCCGCCTATGAGCGCGGCTGCCGGGATATCCTGATTCTGGAGCGCGAGGAAACCCTCGGCGGAATTTTAAAGCAGTGTATCCACAACGGGTTCGGCCTGCACACCTTCCATGAGGAGCTGACTGGGCCGGAATACGCCCTCCGGTACATTGAAAAGATACTTTCTTATCAAATTCCGTATCAGTGCGACACCATGGTGCTGGATGTTACGGAAGGCAAGGTTATTACGGCGGTCAGCCGGGCAAACGGCCTGCAGCAGTTTCAGGCGAAGGCCGTGGTTCTGGCGATGGGCTGCCGGGAAAGACCCCGCGGCTCCCTTGCCATTCCGGGCTGGAGGTGCTCCGGGATTTACACCGCCGGAACCGCGCAGAAATTTGTCAACCTGCAGGGCATCATGCCCGGCAAAAAGGTCCTGATTCTCGGCTCCGGGGATATCGGGCTCATCATGGCGCGGCGCATGACTTTCATGGGCGCGCAGGTGCTGGCGTGCGTGGAGCTGCTGCCGTATTCCTCCGGGCTGAAGCGCAACATTGTACAGTGTCTGGACGATTACGGGATTCCGCTGCTGCTGAACCATACGGTTGTGGATATCGCGGGACGTGAGCGTCTGGAAGGCGCGACCGTTGCGGAGGTCGACCCACGGACAAAGAAGCCGATCCCCGGCACGGAACAGTATTACGAGTGCGACACCCTGCTGCTTTCCGTAGGGCTGATCCCGGAAAACGAGCTGAGCCGGATGGCGGGCGTGGAAATCGATCCCGCTACAAACGGTGCGCAAGTGGATGATAGCCTTGAAACCTCCGTGGAAGGTGTTTTTTCCTGCGGAAACGTTCTCCATGTCCACGACCTGGTGGACAACGTCTCGGAAGAGGCGGCCCAGGCCGGCGCCAATGCGTTCCGCTACATACAGGGTGAAAGACCGGCAGCCGGCAGAACCGTTGTGGTTTTAAGCGGGTTCGGCGTTTCCGGGGCGGTGCCGCAGCACATCCGTCTCGGCGCGGGCGAGAAAACAGTGACCGTTCTGTTCCGCCCGAAGGACGTCTTTAAAAATGCCGCCGTCTGTGTGGAGTCCGGCGGGCAGGTTATTTATTCCCGCAAGAGCCGCATCCTTACCCCCGGCGAAATGGTAAGCCTGAAGCTTGCGCCGGAAGCGCTGAAACAGATTGCGGACACCGATAATCTTACCGTGAAAGTGGAGGCTTTGTAAGATGTTAAAGGAAATCACCTGCATCGGCTGCCCCATGGGGTGCCGCATTACCGCGGAGCTGGGCGAAGACGGCCGCATTCTTTCCGTTGACGGGTACACCTGCAACGTGGGCAAAAAGTACGCACAGGAGGAGCTTATCGCCCCCAAAAGGGTGGTCACCGCCCTGATGAACGTATGGGGAAGCAGACAGCCATTATCGGTAAAGACCTCTCAGTCCATTGAAAAAAGCAAAATACCGGACTGCCTCCGGGAAATCCGCTCCCACGCAGCCACCCTGCCGGTGCATACCGGAGAGGTGCTCATCCACAATGTCTGCGGCACTTCCGCCGACATTGTCGCCACAAAGGATATGTATTAAAAATCACATCGCCAATATTCAGGCCGGGAAAATCCTTCGCGGCCTGATTTTTTACTCTCAGTGCAAGATAAGAGAATAAATTGCAGGAATATATAATCGACTGTTTCTTTTACAAATGATATGATAATTACAGAACGAATCAGGGCGACAGGCTCTGGTCATTAAAGGAGACAATAAAATGGAAAAGGTTGCTTATCAGAAATTATTGGTCAGCTTATCGCAAAATGCAGCAACAAAAACCTTGGATAACGGCGCGAAGGTGGAAATTCGAAGCTGCTTTGACCGTGAACCGGGAAAAATGGACCCCCGGACTTCTTTGGCAAGCAGGGCGACCCGCGAGGATTTCATGCAGCACCCGGAGCGCTACGATTCGGAATTATTAGCCAATGCCGACCGCCTGTTCGGCCCGCCCGCGCCGGAAAATTACAGTCAGCTTTCGCTGATACGGTACACGTTCGGCTGGCGGAGCACCGATCTCAGCAAAAACATCATAAAAGAAAGACATATTCTGACGACGGGGCACGGCCCGTTCCCGGTCTGGCGCTACGAGGCACCGGGTATAAAGGAAGCCCGTCCCTGCATCATTTTTATTCACGGCGGCGCTTTTGTGGCCGGAGATATTGAAACGGTGGAAAACCAGTGCAAGCTGCTTGCCCAGCTCATGGACGGAGTGGTATTTTCGATTGATTATCCGCTTGCTCCCGAGCATAAATACCCGGTCGCGTTTAACGACTGCAAAGCTGCGCTGGACTGGGTCTGTTCCAACGCCGATACGTTCGGAATCGACCGGAAAAGGATCGGCGTCGCCGGAGATTCGGCGGGCGGCAATCTGTCCGCCGCTCTTTCCATTGCGGACCGCGACGAAGGTACGCACAAAATAAGCTATCAGTGCCTGATTTACCCGAAACTGAGCAGCGCTGTGTCATTAAAGGAGCCGCATTATTATTGGAGCAGGGAAATCTATGACAATGCCGACAACGACCCGATCATCAATGAACAGCTGTTCACAACAGGCAAAATGAGCGAAGCCGTGGACCGCTGGTATCTTTCCGAGGATGCGGACCGGCGTACTCCGTACTACTGCCCAATCGCCGCGAAATGCGAAGGGCTGCCCAAAACGCTGATTATTACCGCGGAATATGATTTTCTGCGGGCGGAATGCGACGCTTACCTTGGAATGCTGAAAACAGCCGGCGTAGATTTTCGGGCAATACGCTACGGCGGGATTTTCCACGGCACCTTCGACCGGCTCGGCTATGCCCCACAGGTGGAGGATATCCTGCAAGAAATCGCAAAGGACATGTGCCCGGCAAAATGATTCGGATAGCAAGAAAGTTCAATCGGCAGCAAAATATTTCAATCTTTTCGCATAATTGTGCAATTATTCTAAAAATGTACGATTCTGTGCCGTTATTCTGTCTGATATAATCTGTGCAGAAAGAGAGAAAATCTCTGAAAACATAGGAGGCAGTATTATGAAAAGAGTAATGGCAGTACTTGTTGCAATGTCCATGATGCTCGGCGTTACCGCATGCGGAAGCTCCGACGGGAGCAAGGCAGCCGCCGCGTCGGCAGCCCCTGCTGCGGCGAGCGCCGCACCGGCAGCATCGGAAGCGGCAAAGAGCACCGGCAAGCAGTCTGTGGCAGGCGTCGCGTGGTACAACTTCGGCGATACCTTTATCGCCAACGCCCGCACAACCTTAAATGACGCCGCCGCAAAAGACGGCAAGATCAAGGTCATCGACGCGGACAGCCAGAATGATATCGCTACACAGACCAACAACGTCAACAACTTTTACACACAGAACGTAAAATATCTTGTCCTGAACAACATCAATACCAACGCAAAAGCGGACATCATCAAGCAGGCAAAGGCGAAAAACGCAACGCTGATCTTTGCGAACACAGACAGCCCGAGCGATGAGGAATTCAAGCTTTACGACAAGGTATACCATGTTTCCAGTCTGGCTGATCAGTCCGGTAAAATCATCGGTGAGCAGCTTGCAAAATACTGGAAGGAACACCCGGAAGCCGACCGCAACAAGAACGGAAAACTGGATTATATCATGCTCCTCGGCCTGCAGCAGCACTACGATACCCAGGTTCGCGCCAAGTATTCCGTGCAGGCGCTCAACGATGCCGGCATCCAGACAAATCTTGTGCAGGAAGCCATCTGCAATTACCAGCGCGGTGAAGCGCAGAACCAGATGCAGTCCATCCTTCAGGCACGCAAAAAGGACGTGGAAGCGGTGATCGCATGCAACGACGATATGGCGCTGGGCGCAATTGAAGCGCTGAAAGCCAGCAATTTCTTCAAGGATAAGAACAGCTATATCCCGGTAGTCGGCGTTGACGCAACAAAGGTCGGCGTGGAAGCCCTTAAGAACGGTACCCTTCTGGGCACTGCCCTGAACAACCCCGTAACACTCGGCAAGTCGATCTATAAACTGATGTCCCTTCTGGAGGAAGGAAAGGAAATCACTCAGGAAAACGTCGGCATTGACGGCGTCACGGTAAAAGGCCATCACATTTACATCAACTACGTTGGCATTACGGCTGAAAATACTCAGGATGCATCTTATTAAGGCAATGTCTTAAAAAAAGCAGCCGGATCCTTCCGGCTGCTTTTTCAGAAAGGAGGAAGTTTTGTGGAAAACTCGGACATTGTCCTTGAAATGCAAAACATTAGTAAATCCTTCCCCGGCGTAAAGGCGCTGGATCAGGTCTCCATAAGGGTTCGGAAGGGTACTGTCCACGCTCTGATGGGAGAAAACGGGGCGGGCAAGTCCACCCTGATGAAATGCGCGTTCGGTCTGTACCATCCGGATGAAGGTGAAATCAAAGTGAACGGCCAAACCGTCCAGTTCAAAAGCATCAGCGAAGCCATGGCAAACGGAATCGCAATGATTCATCAGGAGCTGCACCCGATTCGTACCCAGAACGTGATGGAAAACCTCTGGGTCGGGCGTATCCCCAATAAAAAGCGTCTTGGTGTAAAATGGGTCGACAAGAAAAAAATGTACGACGATACCAAGGCGCTCTTCGACCGGCTGGGAATCAAACTGAATCCAAAACAGTCCGCCGGGGAGCTGGCTGCCGCGCACTGCCAGCTGATCGAAATCGCGCGCGCGGTATCCTACGACGCAAAAGTCATTATTATGGATGAGCCTACCTCGTCCCTTTCGGAATCGGAAGTGGAACTTCTCTTTAAAATCATAGAAAAGCTCACCGAACAGGGTGTCGCGATTATTTATATCTCCCATAAAATTGAAGAAATCCTCCAGATATCGGACGAGGTCACGATTATGCGTGACGGCAAGCTGGTGGGGAACTGGCCTTCCGCCGAACTGACGCAGGATTTGATCGTCAACCGGATGGTCGGGCGAGAGATGACCGACCGTTTCCCCGTACGGGAAAGCACACCGGGAGACGAATACCTCGTTGTGGAACATCTTACCTCTGCTTCCCCCCATTCGTTTAAAGATATCAGTTTTACACTGCGCAAAGGAGAAATCCTGGGCGTAGGCGGGCTTGTGGGGGCGCAGCGCACCGAGCTCATGGAATCCATTTTCGGCCTCAGGCCCGTTGCCTCCGGCAAAATATACATAAACGGCGAAGAAGTAAAAATACGGCAGCCCCAGGACGCAATCCGGAAGGGGGTCGCCCTGCTGACGGAAGAGCGCCGGGCAACCGGTATCATCCCCATGCTTTCGGTGGAAGAAAACCTTATTCTTGCAAACCAGACGTCGCACCGCAGGACTTATACCGGCGGCAGGCTGTTCTTAAATGAAACCAAGCGGCGGAAAGACACAAAACAGTATATTGAATCGCTGTCCGTTAAAACTCCGACCATGAAAACGCAGATACAGTATCTGTCCGGCGGCAACCAGCAGAAGGTGCTGCTCGGCAGGTGGATGCTGACGAATCCGGATATTCTGATTCTGGATGAGCCGACGCGCGGAATTGACGTGGGCGCAAAATACGAAATCTACACGCTGATGGCACAGATGGCCGGCGAGGGTAAATGCGTCATCATGATCAGTTCGGAAATGCCGGAGCTGATGGGAATGTCTGACCGCATCATGGTAATGTGCGAAGGGCGGCTGTCCGGAATTCTGGACGGAAAGTCCGCTACGGATGAACAGATTATGCTGTTTGCAAGCACTTACCGCAGCAGTATTGAAGGAGGAACAGCCCTATGAATGAAAATGCGAAAATTCGTCCAAAAGAACTCTTTATAAATTACGCAATTTACTTTATCCTGCTTGCGCTCGTTATCATTATCGGAATCATCTCCCCCAACTTCTTTTCGCTGGATGTGTTCCGGGATATCTTTATGCAAAGCTCCGTACGTATTGTCATGGCGCTCGGCTGTATGTTTATCATCATTTCCGGCTCTGCGGACCTTTCCGGAGGCAGAATGCTCGGACTTGCCGCCCTTGTTGCCGGCTCTCTGGCGCAGCAGGCGTCCTATTCTCTGAAATTCTGGCCGCAGCTGCCCGAGATGCCCGTCGTTGTGCCGATTCTGGCCTCCATGGCGGTCGGTGTTCTGTTCGGCGCGTTCAACGGCTGGACCGTTGCAAAGCTGCGCGTTCCCGCATTCCTTGCCACTCTGGGCAGCCAGATGATTCTGTTCGGCGTTTCCAGCCTGTACTTCAATAAGGCGCCAAACAACTCCCAGCCGCTGGGAAGCTTTACCCAGAGCTTCAGCAACTTTGGAAGCGGCTCTATTCTGGAAGTCCCCTATCTGATTATTGTTGCTGTTGTGTGCCTTGTTGTTGTATGGCTGCTGCTCACAAAAACCTGCATGGGCAAGGATATCTTTGCGGTAGGCGGCAATGCCGAGGCGGCCCGCGTTTCCGGCATTAATCTTTTCAAAATTCAGATGATCACCTTCACCCTGGCCGGCCTTCTTTACGGCCTTTCCGGCAGCATGGAGGCTGCAAGAACCGGCTCCGCCACAAGCGCGTACGGCAACGCCTACGAACTGGACGCCATCGCCTCCTGCATTGTGGGCGGATGCTCAATTACCGGCGGCGTCGGTACGGTGGGCGGGGTTTTCGCCGGCGTTATTATCTTCAACGTGATCAGCTATGGACTAACCTTTATTGGAATCAGCCCTTACTGGCAAAATGTTGTAAAGGGCCTGATCATTATCGGCGCCGTGGCGCTGGACGTTCGCAAATATGCGAAAAAAGATTAACAATTATTTCTTCATATCCGTTTCACAAATTTTATCAATAATGTATAATAAAATCAAATAAATCCAATCCGTTTTAGGCATAAAAGGTGAACGTACATATGAAAAGATTATTTTCCCTCTCGCTGGCAGCTTTGGCCGTGCTGTTCTGCTGTTCAGGGTGCCGGAGCAGCATCCTGAATCCGAGCTCATCCGTTGCTGCGCCTTTGCGCATAACGGCTGTCCTTCCGCACAAAGACTACGGATACTGGACGGATATTTCAAACGGGATTCTGTCGGCAAAAAAAGATTTCCCTGTGGACATCAAAATCTGTATGCCGCAGCTGAACTACAACATTCCGCAGATGACCGAGCTGATCAAAGCCGCCACCGCCGCGCGGGTAGACGGAATCATTGTGCAGGGCATTGACAACAAGGATTACATCAAAGCGCTGGAGGACGCCCGCAGCGCCGGGGTACAGGTCGTCTTTATCGACACGGACCTCCCCAAGTTTGGGAAACGGCTTTATGTCGGCACGGACAATTTTGCCGCGGGGCGTCTTATGGGGGAAAAGCTGGTGCAGCTTACCAAGGGGAAGGCGAATGTTGCCGTGATCAGCGGGGCAGCCGGCTACCCGAATCTGGAATTGCGCCTTTCCGGACTGAAGGACTATATCACCGCCTATCCGGATGTGAAAATAATCCGGGTGGATTACGGGAACTACGACTCTATAACCGTACTGCAAAAGTACAGGGAAATCTGCGCGTCCCGCCAGAATATCGATTCCATCGTCAGCATCGAGGGTACGGGCGCCCTGACATTCGGCAACATGCTTTCAACCAGGGATACACAGATTCGGTGTATCCTTGGCTTTGATTATTCCGACGAGTCCGTTAAGGGACTTGCCCATGGTGTGATTGACGGATTGATCCTGCAGCAGATTCATAAAATGGGATATCTTTGTGTTCAGGAAATTTACAATTTCAAGCAGACAGGGAAATACAGCAAGAGCACCATTAACACCAGCGCCGTTTTTATTACATCTGCTGACCTGGATCAGGAAGGACATTATCAGTATGATGAATAAGAATAACGCAAAACGTTTCTCTTTTCTGCGCAGGTTTTCTTCCGGAACTATCAGCCGGAAATACAGCTGCGGCTATGTGATGATTTTAACGGTTATGTTTTTGCTTTTTGCGGTATCTTTTGTCTGCAACCGGTACGTTACCTGGCAGTACGAAATGGAAATGGATTCCTTCCTGAGCCTGAACCGGCTGTTTGCCGACGTTGAAACGACAAACACCCATCTGTTTGACGTCGTCACGTACCTGCGGGCCTCCAGCTCCGACGATTACGCCAAGTCATCCAAGGAAACAAGAGCCTGCGTGGAATCGCTCAAAAAAGGTCTGGAAGGCAACTGGTCAAGGGATGTTGCAGACCTGTGCTACACGGTGCAGACCTATCTGGATAAAAGTGAACAGCTTATACAGCAGCTGAAGGGAAATCACACCTCGGCAAGCTTTGACAGTGATTCCGAGGTAAACCAACTCTACTCGGAAACGCAGGACATCGTGTCCTATATCAACGTCAGTTTTAAGAATATCTATTCGGCAAAACTGGTTTCGGCGGAAGCAATGCGGCTGCAGACAGAGAGGCTGAACATTATTTTTACCGTTCTGCAGCTGATTCTTTTAGGCTCGGCGCTCTTTGTATTTCTGGTCTTTTACAGCAGGGTGGTAACGGGAATCACCCGCTCCGTCGCCAAGCTTACCGATTTCGCCACTCAGGTTACGCAAAACCCGGAAAAGGAGACCCATATCAGCATTAAGACGGACGACGAGCTGGAGGTATTCGCCTCGGCCTTTAACAAAATGCTGGATACGATCCAGAACCAGATCGACCAGATTCGGAAGGACGCCAGCATACGCGAACAGCTGCAGGAAATCGAAATGAAGAATATCCGCATGTCCAGCGCGCTGCAGAGCAGCCAGCTGAGCCTTCTGCAGGCACGCATCAACCCACATTTTCTATTCAACACGCTCAATATGATTTCCCAGACGGCCTATATGGAGGACGCCGAAGAAACCTCGCATCTTATTGAATGTACGGCAAACTATCTGCGGTACAATCTCGGCAAATCCACCAAGCCTGTAACGGTAGGCGACGAAATAGCAAACCTGCAGGAATATGTCTATATTCAGAAATGCCGTTTCGGAGACCGGATCGAATTCCTCTTTGACGTGAATCCGGCCTGCCAATCACAGCAGCTTCCCTGCATGATTTTCCAGCCGCTTGTAGAAAACTCCATTACGCACGGCCTGGGTTCCCTCATCAACGGAGGCCGGATCGTGATACGCGTTTTTCATTACGACCGCTGGAACTGCCTTGAGGTGGAAGACAACGGCGTGGGAATTGCCGCGGAGGAATTGGAACAGCTCCGCACTTCCATTTACAGCAGCAACGGGGAATTGTCGGATCAGCACATCGGGCTGCAGAATGTATATCTTCGCTTAAAGCTGTTCTTTGGGGGAGACATTGATTTCCTGATTGACAGTACGCCGCATCGCACTTTGGTTCATATCGGAATTCCCTGGGGCCTATAGAGATTCCCTACGAAAAGGTGGTGGCAAAATGTATACGATGGTAATCGCCGACGACGAGGAGATTGAGCGGAAATCCCTGTCCCTCCTGATGAAGAAGGAATTCCCGGATATCCAGATTGTCGGCCTTGCGCAAAACGGTGCGGAACTTGTAGCCCTTATCGACCAGCATAAGCCGGATATCGCAATCGTGGATGTAAACATGCCCGGCATCAACGGGATCGACGCCATTCAGCTGGTCAGCTCCATGAATGCATCTACCCGCTTTATCATCAACACTGCATACAGCGATTTTGAATATGTGCAGCGGGCGCTATCCTTAAAAGTAGATTGTTACATTTTAAAGCCGCAGAAGCGCGCCGACACCGTTGCGGTAATCCGCAAGCTCTGCAATGAGATCGACAAAGCGCAGGCATACCGAAAAAGCCGCATTCAGGTCGACGAGCTGTTTAACAATATCCAGCCGGTCATTGAAAGCGAAATCATGTATTCCATCTTTATCGGCGAGCCGGCGTCCTCCAGCTTTTCCATGTGGTGTGAAATCAACGCCGTACAGTTTTCCGGCGGGGTCATGGTATCGCTGATTCCGGTCGATACCGCAGACGGCGTTCTGGCCGCCTGCGACAAAAACCGGCTTCGCAGTTATCTGCGCAGTGCGCTCCAGGATATGTGCACGCTGCTTGCCACCATAAACGATTCCAGCATAAGCATGCTGCTCTTCATTTCTTCAAAAGACGAGGGTCACTGGGAATCCTGGCTTTCGGATGTATTACAGGTACTGTTCGACAAATTAAAGAGCTATTCCGGCCTGCTGGTGCGAGCCGGGGTCGGCCGGTACTGCCCGGCGTTTGAAAAGATGCCGGACTCTTACCGTGAAAGTATTGCCGCCCTGCGCAGCATAACGGACGTTCAAATCAGTTTTTATCGCTCCGCCGCGAAGAACGTGGACTCAAACTATTTGATGCAGCTGGCCGGCGAGTTTATAGAATGCATACGGACCGGAAATCTTCAAAAGCTGGATACGCTTCTCATGGCGGAAGCGCCTGCCCTGAAATCGGATGCGTCCATTCCCATGTATCTCTGGCGTTCCTGCCAGAATATCGCCTTAAAAGAGCCCCACGCCAACCCTGCCGAGCTGCAGAATTTTTTCAGTATCACGCTGCATCAGATGGAGTCTAAAGCAAACCCCGATTACAGAGTCCGGCAGATTGGTGAAAATCTGAAGCTTTTAACCGGCATGTTGCGCAGCAGCAAAACGAACGACTCGAACCCTTATGTCTTAAAGGCGCAGAAGTTCATCGAGGAAAACTATAAAAAGGATCTGTCCCTGGAATCGGTCGCCGATCAAATCGGGATCAGCCCGTTTTATCTCAGCCGTCTTCTGAAGCAGGAGCTGGGCCAGACGTTTATCGGCTATCTTACTCAGGTAAGGATGCAGGAAGCGATAAAGCTGGCCAGCATCACGCGCCTTTCCATTAAGGAAATCGCGGAGCGGACGGGTTATTCCAATTCAACCTATTTCTGCCGGGTGTTCAAAAAATTCACCGGGCAGACGATTGGCGGATACCGGGAAAGCAGCGGCAGCTAAAAAAGAAAACCCGCCAAAACGGCGGGTTTTCTTTTTTATTATGGTACGACCAGGCCTGTAAGCCGAGTTCTGTCGTGAACAGCCATCTATCTTGGCCGGATGTTGCCATCGCGGCTCAGTGCCACCTTCTCGGGACGCGCCGGGCAGGCGCATAATGTCCCTCTGCGGTGTTGCTCCGAATAGGGTTTGCAGAGCCGCGCGGTCTCCCGCACGCTGGTGAGCTCTTACCTCGCCTTTCCACCCTTACCGTTACCGGCGGTATATCTCTGTTGCACTTTCCCTGGGGTTGCCCCCGGCGGCCGTTAGCCGTTATTCTGCCCTGTGGAGCTCGGACTTTCCTCGGATACGTCCTTTCGGACTGCACCCGCAGCTGTTCAGCCTGCTCGCAAAGATTATTCTAACCGTTTTTCGGGTGCCTGTCAACCTTTTCGGTCTGTTACATATTTCCTTGCTTTTATAAATTTTGAAATTAAAAAGAATAGTTTGAAATCAGTCGGTTCTTTTCATTCCAGAGCTTCTGCGACAAATCCACATAGTACTGGTGCGGGTTTTCAAAGCGGGTCACTTCATCCCACAGCGTGTCCACCTGCTGCAGGCAATATGCCTTGATCTCCTTTAAATCGCGGGGCTTGGTGATGCTTCTGCCGTTTTCAAAAATTTTCTGCTGCAGCTCTACCGCGCGGAAATTGGTTACGGTTTTACGCTTCCAAATATGGTCTGGGTCAAAAATCTCATACGGCTTTGCGTCGTCAATCACCTCGTCGTGTAAGGTAATCACGTCGGCAATCGCCTTGCCGCTCTCGCGGTCAAACAGGCGCCACAGCTTTTTGAAGCAGGGGGTCGTGATTTTTGCGACGTTCTCGCTGATTTTGATTTTGGGCGTGATATTCCCGCCTTTATCCTCCACGCCGCTCAGCTTATAGACGCCGCCGAACACCGGCTCACTGGAGGAAGTAATCAGCCGTTCGCCTACGCCGAAGCTGTCCACGCAGGCACCTTGCATCAGCATATCGCGTATTATATATTCATCAAGGGAATTTGACGCACAGATCTTACAATCTTCAAAACCCGCGTCGTCAAGCATTTTTCTGGCTTTTCGGGAAAGATAAGTAATGTCCCCGCTGTCGATGCGGATGCCCGCCGGCCGGAAGCCCTGCGGCAGCAGCACCTCGTTGAATGCCTTGATCGCGTTTGGCACGCCGGATTTGAGCACATTGTAGGTGTCCACAAGAAGGGTGCACTGGCTCGGGTATTCCTTTGCGTAAGCGCGGAAGGCATCCAGTTCGCTGTCAAAGAGCTGAACCCAGCTGTGCGCCATGGTTCCCAGCGCCGGAACGCCGTAATCGCGGTCGCAGATTGTGCAGGCCGTACCGCAGCACCCTCCGATATACGCGGCGCGCGCGCCGAGAATCGCGCCGGCATATCCCTGCGCGCGGCGGGAACCGAACTCCATGACCGCCCTGCCCTGCGCGGCGCGCACGATGCGGTTCGCTTTCGTTGCGATGAGGCTCTGGTGGTTGACCGTCAAAAGGATCATCGTTTCGATAAACTGTGCCTGAATAACTGGCCCGCGCACCGTAACGATCGGCTCCACGGGGAAAATCGGGGTTCCTTCCGGAACCGCCCAGACGTCACAGGCAAAGCGGAAGTCCGCCAGATAATCAATGAACTCATCGCTGAATATTTTGCAGTCTCTCAGATACCGGATATCCTCCTCCGTAAACTTCAGGTCTTCAAGGTATTCGATCACCTGCTGCACGCCCGCCATAATGGCATATCCGCCGTCATCCGGTATATGGCGGAAGAACATGTCAAAATAAACCACCGTGTCTTTATATCCGTTTGCAAAATAACCGTTGGCCATGGTGATTTCATAAAAATCGGTAAGCATGGTCAAATTTGATTTTAATTCTTTTTGCTCGCTCATTTTTTCAGCTCCAAAATTAATATTGAATTCGCTGTAACTTCAATTCCGCTGTCCAACATATTATAGAAGGGCATCATATTATGCAATGCGGCGCCGCGCCGGGCGCGTTGCAGCAAGAATTTGAATCCGGGCGGAAACTTTCAACGCATTTTGTAAAAGATGGACGAATATGCTCTATGTCTGCCGAAAAACCATCCGCTGCGCCCCCGTTTTTTATTTAAAAAAATATAGTAAGAATATTATAGCAAAGTTATGACAAAATAACAAATATGAAAAGTCTTTATTTATGCAAAATATTAATTATTTAAAAATATTCGTTGAATGACATGAAAAGATTTCACTAGTTTATTGTATTTTTCACAAATAAATATTATACTATAATCCGATGAGACATTATATTCCGCTGAAATTGCATGAAACTGTAATTTGTTAGAAGGTCTTGTTGGAAGAGATGAGTTCAGGCAGAAAATGTACTTGAAAAAAATATGTACAGAGGAGATGAATTAGGGTGAGACTACGCAAACAAGCTCTTGGCAATCGCAATCTGGTTGGCGCACGCGTTGAGATGGCGCGCAAGAATCAAGGTATGAAGCAAAAGGAACTTCTGGCTCAGCTTCAGGTAAACGGAGTGGATATGAACGCATCCGGCCTGTCTAAGCTTGAGGGTCAAATCCGTTATGTCACGGATTTTGAACTTTCCGCTTTGGCCAATATCCTCAATGTATCTGTTGACTGGCTTTTAGGCAGAGAGAAATAAGATTCGGCGGGTAAGGGCGCTTCGCAGATTCTGCGAAGCGTTCTTTTTCTTTTCATTTCGACTTCTCTGCGTTATAATATAATAGCATAGTTTATCCGTTCGCGGAATAGCTTTTACAAAGAAAAGCAAGGGGGAACTTTTTTGTTCGACAAGGAGCAGCTTATCCGGCTCAAGCCGCTGTTCATTTTTTTTCTTTCTTACACCGCTCTGTTTTTTCTGTTTGCCATTACCTTAAAATACACCTTTCCGTTTGTGGCCGGCTTTCTTCTGGCGCTGGTCGTGCAGCCGCTGATCCGCACGCTGAAAAGCCATTTAAGGATGAAGTCCGGCGCGGCCTCCGCCCTTTCCACACTCATTGTCTATATTGTGCTGTTCGGTATTATTTTTCTTTTGGGATACTGGCTCATTTACGAAATCAACAATCTGCTGAAATATCTCCAAAAAATATCACAGACCAACTTCAGCGATTTATCGGGGCCGATCAATTATCTGTTCCGTCAGGCCGGCACTTACCTGAAAAATCTCGACGGTAATTTCATTCAGAACAACAGGGAGCAGCTTCTCGGCATGGCGCAGTCCGGTGCCGGAATCGCAACCACTGTGCTGGGAACCACTCTGAAATTTCTGACCTGGCTGCCGGGTATCTTTACGATGTTCATCGTCATGATCTTTTCCACCTATTTTTTCTCAAAGGATATGGGAAGCGTCAAAGCACGCCTGATGTCGCTGTTTTCCAAAAATGCCGCACATAATATCCGTTCCGCTTCGCACCACGGGGTGAATATCAGCGGAAAATATGTCTGCTCCTATCTGCTGATTTATTTTATCACGTTTGTGGAAACTCTGATCGTCTTCTCCGCGCTGGGTGTTCCTTATCCGCTTGTCATCAGCATCATAACCGGTATAGCGGACGTACTTCCGGTTCTCGGCCCCGGCACGATCTACATCCCCATGGCGTTTATCTACCTGATCTGCGGCGATTTCTTCCGCGCCGGCGCGCTGATTGTCTGCTGGCTGCTGATTACGGCCATCCGCCAGATCATTGAGCCCAAGATCATATCCTCTTCCATAAACGTTCACCCGCTGACCATGCTGGCAGCCATCTATTTTGCCCTGATTGCCAACAATTTCTGGATACTGATTTATTTCTCCCTTCTTATTATCCTTTATCAGATACTGACCCATATGGAAATCCTGCCGACGCTGTTTGAGCAGGATGAGGACGCGGAAAAGCCCGTGGAAAACTGACGACAATTTGCGAATCAAGCCGCCTTAGGGCGGCTTTTTATTTTTTAGAAGAATCTGTTGACAGAAATATTTTCCTGTGGTATATTAACTGTATTATTCAATATAATACAGTTAAGACAGTTGATCTTATCCCTGTCTGTTTCGAAACAAGGAGGAACTTTTTTGTTCAGCAAGGAGTATTTCATTCGGCTGAGGCCGCTGTTCATTTACTTTTTATCATACACCGTACTCTTTTTCCTGTTTGCCGCCACTCTAAACTATACCTTCCCTTTTTTAGCTGGCTTTTCGCTTGCGCTTGCCGCGCAGCCGCTGATCCGTACGCTGAAAAAGCATTTAAGGCTCAAACCCGCCGCAGCCTCCGTCCTTTCCACAATTATTGTCTTTGTTATACTGTTCAGTCTCCTGTATCTTTTAGGCTGCTGGCTCATTCAAGAAACAAATAACCTGCTGGAATACCTGCAAAATATATCACAAACCAGCTTCTGTAATCCAAAATTGCTTTTGAACCGTTTCCTTGACGGGATTGGCGCTTATTTTAAAAACCTTGATGCAAAATTCATTGAAACCAATCAGGAGCAGCTTCTTGGTTTCGCCCAATCCGGAACCAGCACGGCAATCACCTTACTGGGAACCATTGTAGGATTTCTGACCTCCGTGTCCGCTATTATCACAATGTTCATTGTCATGATTTTTTCCACCTATTTCTTTTCTAAGGATATGGGCAGCATTAAGGATGGTTTGATGTCGCTGCTTCCAAAAAGAATTAGCCTGAATATCCATTCCGCGTCACACCGCGGCGCAAACATGAGCGGTAAGTTTATCTGCTCCTATATCCTGATTTATTTTATTACCTTTGTGGAAACGCTGATTGTTTTTACCGCGCTGGGGGTTCCCTATCCGCTTGTAATCAGTATCATAACCGGCATAGCAGACGTACTGCCGGTTCTAGGTCCCGGCACTATCTACATTCCATTGGCGTTTATATATCTGTTCTGCGGCGATTTCTTCCGCGCCGGTACTCTGATTGTCTGCTGGCTGCTGATTACGGCCATTCGCCAGATGATTGAGCCAAAGATCATATCCTCTTCCATAAACGTGCATCCGCTGACCATGCTGGCCGCCATTTATTTTGCCTTGGTCGCCAATAATTTCTGGGTGCTGCTCTATTTCTGCTTCCTTATTATTGTCTATCAAATACTGGTCTCCGTGGGCGTCCTGCAGAGAGCCGGTAAGCTGATCATGGAAAACGCAGAGATGTGCCCGTACGGCAGTCCAAGCTGAAAGGAGGGCAAAATCTGATATTCGTCGTGCTTGCGAAAACTTTTTTGCTCGTTATATTCTCGCTGTATTATTATAAATAATACCTGCTTAACAATTAGTATACAGGAGAATTTAGAGGATATTACGAGGAAATCAAAGATTCTGCAATTGGTATAAAGTGCAAGCTTTTTGCAGAAAAACGCTCAAACCTTGCGCCCCAAGCGGAGCGAAAAGGACGGCTCCGCCGCCCTCACCCCCAAACTGGGGCGCGGTAGCGCTCAACAGTTGAGTAGAGCAAGTCGTCTCTTTTAATTTTAAATCTCATGCAAATCAGTAGGCATTAAATAATATAGTTGAAACAGTGAGGTGAGATTATGTTTTCCCTGGATTACAAAAGCAGATTGCCGATTTACGAGCAACTTTATAAGTCGGTTACAAAGATGGCTGCGCTGGGAGCCATCGACGCCGGGGAGCCCCTGCCGAGCGTTCGGGCAGTGGCGCTGGAGCTTGGCATAAACCCCAACACAGTGCAGAAAGCCTACCAGATGCTGGAACGCGACGGAATCATCTACTCCGTTCCGGGCAAGGGCTCCTTTCTTTCGGGTGAAGGCTCGGCAATGCAACAGCAGCGCGAAATTGCAATAAAAAAGCTGGAGGAGGCAATTAAAAACGCCGCGGACTGCGGCATACTAAAGTCAGATATTCTTGCGGCGATAAATGAAATTTTCAGTGGGAGGGATGATCAGGCATGATTGAAGTAAAAAATCTAACCAAAAAATTCAGCACGGTAACGGCGCTTGACCGTATTTCATTCTGCGTCAGCAAGGGCTCCCTGTTCGGTCTTGTGGGGTCAAACGGAGCCGGAAAATCGACGTTTCTGCGTACTCTGGCCGGCATTTTTGCCCCGGACGGCGGTGAAATCCTGGTGGACGGGAAGTCCCCGTTCGAAAATTCTGAAGTGAAATCAAAACTGTTTTTCATATCGGATTATCCGTACTTCTTTCCCCAGGCCACACTCACCGACATGGCGGATTTTTATGCGCGGATTTATCCAAGCTGGAGCGGGAAGCGCTATGACGAACTCTGCGCCCTGTTCCCCATCAGCGCAAAGGACCGCATTGTGAATATGTCAAAAGGTATGCAGCGTCAGGCGGCACTCATCTGCGCCCTGGCTGCACAGCCGGACTACCTGCTTTTAGACGAAATCTTTGACGGGCTTGACCCGGTGATGCGCCAGCTTTTAAAACGGATCGTTTCCGGAGAGGTCGCGCAGCGGGGCATGACGGTGATTGTGGCTTCACATAATCTGCGCGAGCTGGAGGATTTCTGCGACCACATCGGCCTATTCCACCGAGGCGGAGTGGTTTTTGAGCGGGATCTGGATGAACTGAAATTAGGCATCAATAAGGTGCAGGCGGTTTTAAAGCCGATGCCGGAACCGGAAGCCTTTGCTCCGCTGGATATTGTAAAATCAGAAGTTCACGGTTCCCTGATCAATCTGGTGGTTCGCGGAACAAAAGAGGAAATTCTGAATAAAATCAATTCGCTGAATCCGATCTTTGTTGAAATTCTGCCGCTTACGCTGGAAGAAGTATTTATCAGTGAAATGGAGGTGGCCGGTTATGACCTTGACAACATCCTCAAATAATAGCCGCCGGGAGTTCCGGGAAACCTATTTCTGGTCGCTGAAAAAAGTCCGCGGGATGGCGGCGCTGCTGGCGCTGCTCATGTTCATCGCATGCCCCATGATTCTGATGGTCGCAATGTCAAACACAAAGCGTTATGAAAATTATAAACCACAGATTGATATATGGGTTGACACCTATACACGGTATTTCAGCATACTTTGCATATTTGTTGTGCTGCTTATCCTTTTGTTCGTCATTGTGAACGCCGTTATGCTTTTCAGCTACCTGCATCAAAAGCGCAGTGTCGACCTGTTCCATTCCCTGCCGGTCGGCCGCACGCCGATGCTGCTGGGACGGTATTGCGCCGCCCTTACGGTGCTCTTCGCGCCGCTTCTGTTCAATTTCATTATCGTTTCCGTAATCGGCCTTTCCTACGGGGTCGCGCCGCAGTACAGCCTGGCAAACGTTGCGGTGCAGATGCTATGGATTATGCTGATGAGCACGGCGGCACTAAGCTTTTCCGTATTCATGGCTATCTGTACCGGCACATCGTTTGACATGGTGATTTCCATTCTTGGCATCAACGTGGCGTACCCGCTTCTGATTTTTGTTTCAGACGCGTTTGCTTCCCAGCTTCTGCCCGGATTGAATATGGAATTAAAGCCGAGTTCTACCGTGCTTACTGCGCTTGCCCCGTTTGCCGCGTCTTTTCTGCCGCTGATTGACGGTCAGGAGGGGCTGACCGGTTATCCGTCGGGCACATCCTCCCCGGATTTCCTGATCTGGTGGATTTTGTTCACCCTGATCCTGTTTGCCGGAAGCCTCCTGCTCTATAAAAAGCGGAAAAGCGAGTGCGCGGAGAGCAGCTTTGCCTTCCCCATACCCAAAATCATCATACGGTTTATTATTACGGCCGTGGCTGGGATCGGCTTCGGCATGATTCTCATGATGGCCACCAGCCTTCCAGCAAATTTCTTTATCGGTGTAGTATCGGGTTCGCTGGCGGCGCATATCGTAGTGGAAGCGGTTTATTCCCGCGGATTCCAGCAAATGAAGAAGAGTTTTACATGGTACGCGGTATTTGCCCTGTCGTTTGTTCTGTTTTACGGCGTCCTGGCGACCGGATTTTTTGGCTATGACACCCGCGTTCCAAGTGCCGGTGAGGTGCAGAGCATCCGTCTCGAAGCGCCCGGCGAATATTCCTACTCCGGCGACGTTACCATTTATAACGCGGAAACCAACCGTGAACTGTCCAAAATTGTCCCGGTTATTAAAGAGCAGACGAACATTGACAACGTACGGGAACTCCATAAAAACTTTGTCGACGAAAACCGCAAAACAATTTTTCCATACTCTATAAACACCACTAATTATTCCCGTCTTACCCTTACGTACCATTTGAAAAACGGAAGTGTTCTAAAAAGGTCGTACCTGTACGATTCAACCGATAAAAATGTAAACGCATTCCAGAGCAGGCTGAAAGACATGACTAACCGGATTGCGGAAATAAAAGAATACCGCCAGACCTCAAGCATCCTGTTTTATCTGGATCCGGAATATATCGGGAGTATCAGTCTCAGTATTTTCTCGGGCAAGGCCCAGACAAAAGAACTGCCCGTCATTCCCGACGCCAACGCAAAACAGGAGTTGCTGGAGGCAATGAAGCAGGATTATCTGAACGGAACAATTAATGATCCGAACGCCAAACAAGACAGTTCTGCGGCAATCTCCATTGATTACGGGAATCCGGTTACTGTAAAAGAAGGTAAGCTGAAAGACTACCTTGGCGGGTTCAGCGGGAAGGTGTATCTCAGCGGAAGCAATTATTTTAACCTGACCGGCAGTTCAGAAAACACCCTGAAGCTTATTGATAAATACGGCTGGACCAAACAACTGACAAGCGCAAATACAATAGGATAAATCCCATCTCTTCCAAAACGGGGGCGGCTGAAATTCAGCCGCCCCCGTTTCTTCACTTATCTTACTTTATGTTTTTAATAATTTCTTCCGCATAGGACGCCATAGCCGCTAAATCCGCATCAGTGGGCATAAAGTTTATCTTCAGCCCATCCCCGACGAACCGGTATTTCAGGTGTTCCAGGCGCGATTTGATCATCGGCACCGCTTCTCCGCTCCAGCCGTAGGAACCAAAGGCCCCCGCGGGCTTCTGCTTTGTGTTGATTGCATCGATCGAGGCCAGCATGTCCCAGACGATTTTCGGCGCATCACGGTTGATGGTGCAGGAGCCAACCAGTAAAGCGTCGGCCTCATTGGCAAGCTGCGCAACCTCGGTAAACGGCGTAAAGACAATATCTGTTTTGCGGACGTCGAGGGCTTCGTTTTTGCTCAATGCGTCATAAGCCGCCTGAGCCAGTTTGGTGGTGCACCCATACGCGGAAGCGTACAGGATGCCAACGATTTTCTTCTCGTGTACAACAGGCTGGCTCCACTCGCGGTAGAGCGTTTCACATTTTTGGATGCTGCCTGTCAGACACGGGCCGTGGCTCGGACAAACCATTTCAACCGGCAAATCCTTGATTTTATCAAGACCCGCCAAGACATACGGCTTAAACGGGGAAAAGATGCCGTCATAATAATACCGGAATTCGCCCAGATACTTGTCTTCATAGTGGACAGCGGAGTCAAGCATCGTCGGTTCACAGAAATGGGCGCCCAGAAAATCGCAGGTAAACAGCGTTTTCTCAGACGGCATCCAGGTAAACATGGAGTCCGGCCAGTGCAGAAGCGGCGCCACAATGAATTCCAGCTCCCGGCCGCCGACGTCAAGCTTATCGCCCTGCTTGACAACGATGCATTTGAAGTTTTCATTCGTGATAGCGGAAAGGTACATCTTAGCAGCCGTGGTACAGTAAACCGTGATATTCGGATTGATCTCCAGCAATTTTGCCACACTGCCGGAATGGTCGGGCTCCGTGTGGTTCATGATCAGGTAATCAATTTTTGAAATATCAACGATGCTCCGGATATTGGATAAGTATTCCTCAAAAAACGGCGCGTGAACCGTATCAATCAGAACATTTTTTTCGCCTGTGATGAGAAAGGCATTGTAGCTGGTACCGTAACGGGACTCCATTACGATATCAAATACGCGCAGCGACGGGTTTAAAACACCTACCGAATAGACATTTTCCTTTAATTTTATTGCACTCATAATAATAGCAAACTTCCTTTACTTTTCATCGTTTTATTCTTCCGCAAACATATCCTTGCCGGCACCGCAGAGCGGGCAGGTCCAGCTGTCCGGAAGATCTTCAAACTTTGTGCCGGGTGCAATTCCACTGTCCGGATCACCGAGTTCCGGGTCATAAACATAGCCGCAGACGTTGCAAATATATCTGGACATCATTACACTCCTTTCAAGTTCATTTGCCATCAGTATAGATTAACAAAATCCGTTTGTCAATCGGTACCGTTCCCGAACTGGTAATCTTCAAGTATTTCGCAGAGATTTGCCGGAAAAACAGAACCATTGCGCAGTTTTTTAGCCAGGTCCAATGCCTTTTCAAAACTGTTCGATACAACATGATCCGCTTTTTCAATACGCGTTTCTGTTATTTCTACCCCGAAGCCCTCATTTCGGTTGCCAAACACATAGTATTTTAAGCGTTTGCCATGATATTCTAAATACCCCACACACTGTCGCATTGTTTACCTCCTTTCATGTGAAATTATGCCACATTAACTTACTTATAATTTTAATAAAAAATACACTATATTTCAATATGGCACAAAAAAATTTGAAGAAAAAATTAAAAATCGCAACATATTATGTTCATTTATTAAAAATTTGCATATATTGATACCGGTAAGTCACATAATTCTTTTCATATGATTTGTTTTGTAAATTTCTAATAATTTTATGACCAGAAGTGCGGAGAGCACGCCGATGAAGGCGCCCGCCAGAATGTCGCTGGGGTAATGAACGAACAGAAATACGCGCGAAAACGCGACAAGCGCGGCAAAAACAAAGCAGAGAATCCCGATTCTGCGGTCCATGTGCAGAAGGATCATCGCGGAGCTGAACGAGGAACCCGCATGCCCCGATGGAAAGGAATAGCTGTGCGGCGCGGCGATCAGGAGGATATGCCCCGGGAACTGCTGAAACGGGCGCGGACGCGCGACGAGCGGCTGAAGAATCACGTTGATGATCAGGAAGGTCATCCCGAGCGAAACAAGCAGCATTATCCCATAGCGGCGGTATTTTTTTGAAGCGGCAAGGCAGACCCCTGCCACAACCCATACGGCACCGCCGTTGCCCAGCGCCGTAATGAGCGGAAACAGGAAATCGGTAAAGCCGTTATGACAGCGGCATTGCACAAAGTTCAGAATCAGGATATCCAAAAATCATACTTCCTTCCAATGCCGGATTCACACGGCCTGATGCGGTGAACCCGTGCGAATTTTCCTGCGGCGGTTATGTCATTACCATATTTGTACAACTCCGTGAATATAATTAGGAAGCACTGAATAAATCCCGCGTCTTGCAACAGTGCTTCTTTTATAAATTGGGGGCTGATAAAATTGGAATGGCAGAGTCTTACAAGAGAAGATTGCGCAAAAAAGCTCAGCACGAACCTGAAGAGCGGCCTTTCCTCCGGTGAAGCGGAAGAAAGGAAAAAGGAGTACGGGAAAAACGAGCTGGCGCCGCCGAAGAAGAAAAGCCTGCTGCTGCGCTTTCTGGCACAGTTTTCCGACTTTATGATTATTATTCTGCTGATTGCGGCCGGAATATCCTTTGTAACGTCGTATTTGCAGCAAGATAACGATTATATCGACTCCATTATTATTCTAGCAATCGTCGTAATCAACGCGGTGATCGGGCTGATACAGGAAAGCCGCGCGGAAAAGGCAATTGAGGCGCTGAAAAAGCTTTCCAGCCCGCAGGCACACGTAGTCCGCAGCGGCGCGGAGCTGGTGGTTCCTGCAAGCGAGCTGGTGCCGGGAGACCTTGTAATCCTGAAAGCGGGCGACCTGGTTCCCGCCGATCTGCGGCTTACCGAAGCGATAAACCTGAAGGCCGAGGAAAGTGCGCTGACCGGCGAAAGTCTGCCCAGCGACAAGCGCGCCGACGTGACCTTTTTTGCGGGCACGCCGCTGGGTGACCGGCACAACCTGCTGTTTTCCACAAGCTCCGTTACAACCGGCCACGGCATGGGAATTGTAACCGCCACCGGAATGGACACGCAGGTGGGCCATATCGCACACATGATCTCCACCCAAGATGCGCCGCAGACCCCGCTGCAGCGCAGACTGGCGCAGACGGGGCGCTGGCTCGGAATCGGGGCGCTGGTAATCTGCTTTATTATATTTATTATGGGCCTGTTTCAGCACGTGCAGCCGCTGGAAATGTTCCTGATTTCCATCAGTCTTGCGGTTGCGGCCATTCCGGAAGGGCTGCCCGCCGTAGTGACGATTGTGCTTGCCATGGGCGTGCGCCGCATGGCGGTGAAGCGGAGCATTGTGCGCCGGATGCCCGCTGTGGAAACGCTCGGCAGCGCCAGCGTCATCTGCTCCGATAAAACCGGAACACTTACCCAGAACCGCATGACCGTAGTGGAGCTGCGGAACGCGGTGGGAAAACTCGCCATACGCTCCAACGAAGGCCAGAAGCTGCTGAGCATGGCGTCTCTCTGCACAAACTGTACCGTCAGCGGTAAAACCGTGCTCGGCGACCCGACCGAAACAGCCATTGTTGTCGCCTCCGCGGAGAAAAAGGCAAGGCTTGACGCACAGTTCCCGCGTGTCATGGAAATTCCCTTCTCCTCAGAACGCAAAATGATGACGACTGTCCACAGGCTCGGCAACGGCAAATACCGCATTATTACAAAGGGTGCTCCGGATATCCTGTTCGCACACTGCACGGGCGGCGCGCCGCGGCAAAACGAGGAGATGGCCGCGCAGGCGCTGCGGGTGATCGGCGTTGCTTACCGCGATACCGACCACCTGCCGGAAAAAGGCGAACAGATTGAACATAATCTGATATTTATGGGGCTGATCGGGATGATCGACCCGCCCCGGCCGCAGGCGAAGAGCGCGGTGGCGCTCTGCAAAAAAGCAGGAATCCGCCCCATTATGATTACCGGCGACCACGCGGCGACCGCGGCGGCAATTGCCAGGCAGCTTGGCATTATGGAGGGCTCCAGCCGGGTGGTGACCGGCGCAGAACTGGATAAAATGAGCCAGCAGCAACTGGAGAAGAACATCTACTCTTACTCCGTTTTCGCGCGCGTTTCTCCCGAGCACAAGGTGCGCATCGTGCAGGCATTCCAGTCACACGGAGAGGTCGTTGCGATGACGGGGGACGGCGTGAACGACGCCCCGGCGCTCCGCGCCGCGGATATCGGCTGCGCCATGGGCATATCGGGCACGGATGTGGCCAAGGCGGCTTCCGATATGATTCTGACGGATGATAACTTCGCCACCATTGTGGCGGCGGTACGCGAAGGCAGGGGCATCTATGAAAACATTAAAAAGACCGTGCATTTTCTGCTGAGCTGCAATATCGGTGAAATCCTTACAGTCTTTGTCAGCTTTCTGCTGCGGCTGCCCCTGCCCCTGGTAGCAATCCAGCTTCTGTGGGTGAACCTTGTCACCGATTCCCTGCCCGCGCTGGCGCTCGGCGTGGAGCCGATCGACAACGATATCATGGAACGCAAACCGGTCAAGCCGAGCGAAAGCATTTTCAGTGGCGGCATGGGCTACAATATCCTGATCGAAGGCTGCCTGATCGGCTCCCTTGCCCTTCTGGCCTACAGCGTGGGACGTATTTATTTTGACCTTGACCCCTCCGCTCCATACATCGGCCGTACCATGGCCTTTGCGGTTCTGAGCCTTTCCCAGATCGTACATACCTTTAACATGCGTTCCCCGCACTCGATTTTCAAAGCGGGAATCGCATCCAATCCCAAGCTCGTGCTCGCGGCGATCATCTGCACAGCCCTGCAGTCCGTCGTTATCGTTTTCCAGCCGCTTGCCGCGGTTTTTAAAACCTCCGTGCTGAATCCCATCCAGTGGCTTACGGTCATTGCAATATCCCTCGTTCCCCTTCTGGTAGTCGAACTGGAAAAAGCATTCTGCGTAAACCTGTACCGGTGTAACTGATAAAAAACGCGCCCCGGGCATTTCGTAACGGAATGCTCCGGGGCGCGGGTTCATTTTAATCACAACAATATTTATTCTTCTTCCAGAGAGCCGCCGCCGTAACGCCTGCCCCCGATGTAGGAGAAGATTCCGCCGAACAGGATATTGCAGTAGTAGGTAAGGAACCTCCACACCAGAATGGCGGGAAGGATCGCGGACTGGAAAAACATACCGAAGAAAATATAGAAGCTGCCCTCCGCGCCGCCGGAAGCGCCCGGAAGCGGAACGAACGCGGAGACCATGGCCACAAAGACCTGAGCCGCGACCATCGTGGTGACCGGCGCGTCGTTCAAGCCGAAGCTGCGGTAGATAAAGTAGGGAATCAGGCTGTTCAGGGTGATCTGGATCACCGTGTACACCGTAACCAGCACATACAATTTTGCGGAATTGCCCATGAGCTTGGAAGCATCGTGAAAAACCGCAAGCTGGCTGTGGATTTTTTCGTACCGCTCGTCAGGGTGCTTGCAAAGCCTTATTTTATGAAGAAACTGTATGACCGCCGTCAATATTTTGTCAGTCAGCGTTTCGCTGACCATAAATAATAATACCGCCAGAATAAAAATGGAATTGCAGAGAAGACCGATAATCGTGACAAACGAGAAATTGCTGACGCTGGTCTGGAAGAAATGGAGCTTTGCCGCTACCGCAACCAGGGAGTAGGCCACCATAATCACCTGATAGGTCAGCGTTTTTACTGCAATGATCGAACCGGCCTTTCCGGTATCCATCCCCATTTTATGCATGGAATAAATCTGCATGGGCTGCCCGCCGGTTGAAAATGGGGTCAGCGCGCTGTATAAAAAGCCGGTCATACCCACGGAAAAGGAGCTGCCGAAGCGCCACTGCGGGTAAAGGCGTATGCAGATGAGGTGCAGGGTAATCCCCTCCAGAAGCCAGCACCCGACCGCCGCGGCAACCGAGAGAAAAAGCCACTGGGGTTTAAGCTGGGTAACGAGCCTTCCAAGGGTCGTAATTCCCTCCGTGGTAAATAAAAAATAAAGAAGCACTCCCACGGTAAGGACGAGCGTAATGATGACAAATAGATTTTTGCGGATTGATGCTTTAAGCTTGTTTATCATGAACCGAATCCATCACCCTTTTTATAAGCGAGCGCTTATTTATTCAGCAATTTATAACCAAGTAAAATCCAAGACACAAGAAACCGTGCAGGGCGGCGCAACCGCAAAGGAAGCACCGCTCAAAACAGCAGGAATTATTATACCATACATTTACAAATTACTCAAAGAATTTCATGAAAGGTTTTCCAGCAAAAACTGCGTAAAACCGTATAAAATTTTTTGTCCGCTTTTATTTTAGTCATTTTTGCGAAAACTATGAGCGGAGGTGAATCGAAATGCCGGATAAATACAGCGATTTATACAGCCTGATCGACCAGGACCACGAGGCAAATTCCTATTTTTCCGCGCTCCCCTATTACGTGAAGCAGTCGATCAGCTACCGCTCGCAGAACATCAATTCTTTCAACAGCCTGCGTGATTACGCGGAAAACCTGTTAAGAGACGACGAATAGCAAGTGTCGAAGATACACGGACGCAAAGGGCGAGCAAACTGCACGGCTTTGCCGCTGTCTTATACAACGCCCGCCCTTACATAATTTAAGATTTATTGCATATCCGAAAGAGGCGGGGAGAAAATAAAAGAAAAGGAGTGAAAAATATGATTGATAAAATTGCTTTGCTGCTGGTGATTATCGGGGGACTGAACTGGGGCTCCATCGGTATCTTTAATTTTGATATTGTCGGCTGGATTTTCGGCGGACAAACCGCCATGGGCAGCCGTATCGTCTTTGTTCTGGTAGCACTTGCAGCAGTCTGGTGCATCACCCTGCTGTTCCGTGACCGGGAGGTCATACACGATTAAGTATAGAGACCGCCCAAAGGAACGGCCCGAAAGAGCGCTTTTGCGCTTTTTCGGGCCTGATTTTTATATACTCTTTTATGTTTACAGATCGTGTCCCGATTCACCGGAATCATTCGCAGATGGCCGGGCATCTGTGGGATTCTGCTCCTGCGGTGCGGTATCCGCAGGATTCTCCGCCGGTATTACATCGTTTTGTGGTTCGGCGGGCGTTTCTGCCGGACGGGCGTACTGCCCGAAGCCGTACATCGCCCCATAACCCGAAATCGGTTGGTAAGCGGCACCCGAAGAAACCGGAATGCACTTGCAGGTGTACACCACGCGCGTATTGCACAGGAAGTCGTGCAGGCCGCGTTTTTCGCTGCTCGCGCTGATCATGATATACCCGATAAATAGGATAGAACTGAGGTAACGCCCGATGGTTTCACGGTAAAGGACATTCAGCAGGGTGAGCGGGGCGTCATCCCCGGAAACCACCTTCAGGTTCATGAGGCGCTTTCCGACGGTTGAACCGGTATAATACGTCAGCAGGATAAAATAGGCCGAAGCGGCGAGGTACATAACAATATCGTACAGGCTGAACTGAAACAGCAGCGGTTTTAAAAAGAAAAGCTCCGGATTTCCCATCTGCACAAAGAACATCGGTATCCGGACAATAAGCAGCGCGGCCCCGATCAAAAGCGAATCGATCAGATAAGCGGTAAGGCGCACAAAAAATCCGGCGTAAACCGTATTGTCATTCTCCTGTGAATGCAACATACATCGGCACCCCGCTCTCCTGTGTATCGATCAGTTCTTTTACTTTGTCTGCGTCGGAGCGGGTCAGGCTCTGCGCCGCGGAAAACAGGGATTCCAGATATTTGGCTTTGTTCTTCGGCGTAAAGATGGTCACATTTCCGCCGAGCGCCTTGGTCATCTGGTCAACGGTGCTGTCATAGTCCGCAATTCCGTCGATCAGCTTTAACTTCAGCGCCTGCTGCGCCGAATAGATTCTGCCGTCCGCGATTGGCTTCACGGTATCGACGCTCATATTCCTGCCTTTTGCAACGATTCCCACGAACTGCGCGTAGGATTCGTCGATCAGCCCCTGAAAGATTTGGGACTGCTCCTCGGTGATATTGACGCCGGGATTTCCCATGGATTTATTGCGGCCGCTGGTGTACAACACCGTCTGAACGCCCAGCTTATCCATAAGCCCTTTGTAATTGGACATGGAAATGATTACGCCGATGGAGCCCGTAAAGGTGTTCCGGTTGGCGTTGATTTTATCCGCGGCCATGGCGGCGTAATACCCGCCCGAGCAAGCCTCGGAAGCCATATAAGCCCACACCGGTCTGCCGGTCTTTTGTTTATACGTCAGCAGTTTATTATACAGCTCATCGGACTCGTAAACGCCGCCGCCGGGCGTATTCAGATAGAGCAGGATTCCCTTGTTCTGGTCGGAATTCTGATACTGCTCGATCAGATTGAGCGTTTTGTCGTGGTTATAGCTCTCCGATTCCAACAGTGACGAGGAAGCCGACCGGACGATGGTGCCGTCCACCTTTACCACGCCCACAAACGGTGCCGTGGGAAGATCAACCCTGTTCTCTACGGAATCCAGTAAGCTCTGGGTAAGCTGTGATTTCTGCTGCTCGTTATTTACATAGTTTTTAATCAGATAGTCTGAGCCGCATATAAATACAAAGGCAAGCGCCGCGGCCAGAATTCCCACTATCTGCTTTTTACTCATACTATTTCTTCCTTTCTGCATGTAAAAATTTCCCGAATCGAACAAACCACTTGTTACTAATTTACGTCCAAACACGGCGTTTGTCAAGTGCACCAATCCGCCGGCAGGAATGTGTGCGTTCTTCAACGCAGGACCCGATTCTGGAAAAAAGAGACATATTTTAAGAATGATTTTCAATAAATGGATTTACTTTAAATAGACATAATGTTATATTATAAATTGTTGAGGTATACATATCAAGAACATAGGAAAGGCAGGTATTTCCGGATGGAAGTAGTTCTGAAAAATATGATGGAGACCCTGGTTCTGGAAAAGATGGACGAAGTAAACGACAAGCTTGACTGCTGCCAGTGCCCTAAATGCCGTATGGATATCGCTTCCTACGCGCTGAACCGGCTCCCTCCGAAATACGTTGCCACTTATGAGGGCGAGGTTTACTCAAAGCTGGATACCCTCTCGGTTCAGTACGAGGCCGACCTGCTGAAGGCCGTGTTCCTGGCAGCGGAAACCGTAAAAGACCATCCCCGCCACAATTTGGAAGAAGGGCAGAACCCCTGACAGCCCCCGTTATTGGGCGGCCTGCGTTCTGCACAGAACGGTTTAACCCTTGCGGGAGAACGGTTTTCTTTTTTTCGAGTTGTTGGAAAAGTGCTTCTTCGGGGCTTCCTGTTTGAAAAAGCTTTCCGGCTTTTTTAGAGCGGATTCCTTTTTCGGCCCTTCCCGGAAAGGTCTTCTTTTTGGCTGGGCCGCATTCGCCTCAGGGCGGCGGCGGTGGAGCTCGGATTTTGGCGTAGGCGTGGTGATCATCATGGGATACGGATGATCTTCTACCACGGGAACCGGTTTCCCGGTCAGCTTCTGAATATTTCTGAAATCGTTCATCTCATCGATGCAGCAGAACGAGATCGCGGTACCGCTCAGACCGGCGCGTCCGGTACGCCCGATACGGTGTACATAGGTTTCCGGCACTTCGGGCAGATCATAATTGAACACGCAGGACAGTTCCTCAATATCAATTCCCCGCGCCGCGATGTCTGTTGCGACCAGTACGCGGATGCTGCCGTTTTTAAAGCTGCTGAGGGCGGTCTGGCGGGCATTTTGTGATTTATCCCCGTGAATGGACTGCGCGCTGATTTTGGCCCTTTCCAGTTCCCTTACCACACGGTCCGCTCCGTGCTTGGTTCTGGTAAATACCAGGGCGCTGCGGATGTCCGGATTGCTTAAAATATGGATCAGCAGTTTTGCCTTGTTTGATTTATCCACGAAATATACCGTCTGATCGATTGCCTCCACCGTAGTGGCAGGGGGCGTAACCATAATGTTTACGGGGTCTACCAGAATGGAATTTACCAGTTCCTGAATTTCTGACGGCATGGTCGCGGAAAAAAGAAGCGTCTGCTTCTCCTTCGGCATTTTTGCAATGATCTTTTTCACATCCGCAATAAAGCCCATATCGAGCATGCGGTCCGCTTCATCAAGAACAAATATCTTTACATATTGTAAATCGATATAGCCCTGATTGATTAAATCGTTAAGCCTGCCCGGCGTGGCCACCAGGATATCGACCCCGCGGTGCAGCTTTTCCACCTGCATTTTCTGCGAAACGCCGCCGAACACCACGCAGGCGTGCAGCCTCGTGTACCGCCCGTAAGCCCGGAAGCTTTCATAAATCTGCAGAGCGAGTTCTCTGGTTGGGGTCAGTATGAGGGAACGGATTCTGCGCGGTTCGGCCTGGTCCGCGGCCTGCGTGCATAAAATCTGCAGAATTGGCACTGCGAAAGCCGCCGTTTTCCCGGTTCCCGTCTGCGCGCAGCCCAGCAAGTCCCTTCCCTGCAGAATCGGCGGGATAGCCTGTTCCTGAATCGGCGTAGGCGATTGATAGTTTTCTTTTGCAAGTGCGTCTAAAATTCTTGGAATAATGTGTAAATCTTTAAAGTCCATTTTTTCTCCTATTATTCTGTTCCATATAGAGGCTGTTCCGCGGGGAGCTTTGTTTCATCCCGGATGAAAGCAGTCCATGTTAGAATCATAACACAATTCGGCGGAATAGTCTAATAGAAACGTATCGGCGGTTTTCAAAGTTTACTGAATTGATCGGATGGTGTACGGGCGTGTTATATAAAGTTTGGGCAAAAGAGAAATTCTCCCAGTTGTGGTGCTATGATTTTTTCCGGGAGTCCGTGAACGGCGTGATTTTTTCCTATGAAAAGGATGGTCAGTACGTTCGTTCCGCAATCATCCGGGTGAACAAACCGATTCCGCAGTCCATGTTCGACCACTTTTTTCTGGAGCATATTCTGATCTCTGACGAATAAACCGCGACAGACGGAAATCATTGACTGAAACCGGAGTGAGCAAAACGAAGCAGGAAGATTTGGTTCAGTATTGTTTAACGCATAAAAAAGCTTATCTGGATTATCCGTTCGGCGACGAGCCGGTATGCGCGAAAGTAGAAGGAAAAATCTTTGCGGATGTCTATCTTCGTGAAGACAATTATAAAATTACGCTGAAGGGCGAACCCATGACGGTGGATTTTTACCGGCAGAGCTTCCCGGGCACCGCGGTAAAGGGCTACCACTGCCCCGCGGTCATGCAGCCCTACTGGTATACCGTATATCTGAACAAAGCAGTTTCCGATGAGGAAGTTTTTCATATGATCGACGAATCCTACCGGCAGGTAGTTAAAACATTTTCAAAGAAAAAGCGGGCGGAAATCGTACGCGAAGAATAAGCTGAAAATAAATTTGCGCGAATGATTCACAAAACGGATCTTCGCGCATATTTTATAGTAATTTCCTCTTAAAGAGCATACGGGTGAGTAAAAAGGCTGCGTCCTTGGGTACCCCATTGCAGAGGGACGCAAAAAGGCTCCGGCAAAATGAATTTGCCGGAGCCCGATCGATTTATTTTACAATCTCCTACTATAAATTCTTTTGTGAACCGTCGGCGAACTCCCTGCCGGGAATCTGCCGGCCTCCCGTAAAGTTAAATGTACATCGGAATCACCATATCATTTTATTCTTCCGGTTCGCTTTTTCCGCGTGTTTGAAACTATATTTTTAACTGCCCATAATCTTTTGTCGAAACGCTTTTTCATAAAAGCAGAAATCAGGCTTAAAATACAGATCACGCCAAAGCAACAGGATCAAATGTTTTACAGATTTGCGAACTGTTCAACTCAGATGAATACCTAACCCTTTCTGATAAAATGGCCGGTTTCAATTACCTGTTCGTTGGACTCATTCCTTTACCGGTTAATGTTTTTTGATGGGATTGATCTTCCTAACCATGCTCAAGCCTTTGCAAACAAAGTCCCATTTTTCTGCGCTGTTCTTTCAGGGGAACTGCCTGATGAAACTTCGCCTACTTCATGTTCTGCACCGAACCCTGTTTACCGGACTAAACATCCAAGGTTCCCGTTGTTCGGCAGCTGCAGTCCAATAGACCGGCAACTGCCTGCCGAATGGATCGGATCTGTGCCCACTGGACTCACCTCTTTCTCAGTCGTCAGTTTGTTTTGATCTGCGCCTTACCTCTTCTGTTCCGTTTTTATAGTATCATTTTTGTGATACTACCGTATCCGGAATCTTAAGGCGCCTTCTTTATAATCATCCTTGTCCTTTTTTCTGTCTTTATTATATGCAATATTTTGTTAAATGTCAATACTTTTTGTAATATTGGTTTAAAAATTTTATATAATATTTAATATCTGAATTTTCCTGTTGACTTAACGCGGCTGTCAGGGTAAAATGAGAAACAGACAAATTAAGCGTGAGGAGCTGATCCCAATGAACGACGAATTCGGCGCGGATTTAATTACCCTGGTAGACGACGAGGGCGAAGAACATGAATTTGAAATCCTAGATGTTATCGATAATGAAGACGGCTGCTTTTACGCACTGCTGCCCACATTTGAAACGCCGCAGGATAAAGTTGACGCAGAAGGCACCTACTATATTTTTGAAGCGATTGAGGAAAACGGCGAACAGCAGCTTGCAGAAGTGGAAGACGAAGTGCTGCTTGACAAATTAGCCGATCTTTTTGAAAGCCGCTTTGAAGAAATGTACGATTCCGAAGAGGACTCGGACGAAGGCGACGACGAATAAATCCGGTTCACACCCTGCCTGGTGCGCGGACCGTTGCATGAATAACCCTACATTTTATAATCGGGAGCTTCGCTCCGGTGGCGGACTTCAGACCTCCCGGCTTTGCCGGACGAAGGGAGTATGAAACCATTGGGCAGGCACCCACCTGCTTTCGTAGCAGGTTATTTCAGCACATTACGGCCAGGCGGGATTATAAAAAGATCTAGGCTTCTGATTGAAAAATCAGGAGCCTTTTCTGTTGCGGG